>NZ_JBIAVF010000003.1:0-55312 GCF_042893755.1 Streptomyces sp. NPDC001568
TTTACCCACAACACGCGGCCCCGCCCCCCCGCGTCGGACTCACGACCCCCCGCGCCAACCGGCCCGACGGACTGCGGGACCGGGGGCCCCCACCTGGGGGGGCGCCCGCCCCACACCGCGCCGCACGCCTCCCTCCCGTTTAAGGTGAAGATCACCTGATACGACCGCGCACGCCCTGTAATGTAAGAGAAGCGTCAATTTTTGACGCCTGAAAGTCTCAGGGTGCGCCGGGAAGTCTGGTCGGCAACAGCATTTGCCATGCCGTCGACCACCCGGAGGTTCCCCACCGTGGCCACCCCCACGCCCACCCGCAAGTTCCTCGGTCGGCTCTCGCTCCCCGAGTCGCGCTTCGTCGGGAACGCGCTGCGCACCGAAACCGTCGGCGGCGTCCTCCTCCTGGTGGCCGCGATCGCCGCCCTCATGTGGGCGAACATCCCCGGTATCTCGGACAGCTACAACAGCGTCCGCTCCTTCCACATCGGGCCCGCCTCCCTCGGCCTCGACCTCTCGCTCCAGCACTGGGCGGCCGACGGCCTGCTCGCGATCTTCTTCTTCGTGGCGGGCATCGAGCTCAAGCGCGAACTCGTCGCCGGCGACCTCAGCGACGCCAAGGCCGCTGCCCTCCCGGTGATCGCCGCGCTCTGCGGCATGGCGGTACCCGCGCTGGTCTACGTCCTGGTCAACACGTTCGGCAGCGGCTCGATGGACGGCTGGGCCGTCCCGACCGCCACCGACATCGCCTTCGCGCTCGCCGTCCTCGCGGTCATCGGCACCTCCCTGCCCTCCGCGTTGCGCGCCTTCCTGCTGACCCTCGCCGTCGTCGACGACCTCTTCGCCATCCTGATCATCGCGGTGTTCTTCACCAGCGGGATCAACTTCCTGGCCCTGGGCGGAGCCGTCGTCGGCCTGGTCCTGTTCTGGTTCCTGCTCCGCGCCGGCGTCCGCGGTTGGTACGTGTACGTCCCGCTCGCCCTGGCCATCTGGGCCCTGATGTACAACAGCGGGGTCCACGCCACCATCGCCGGTGTCGCCATGGGCCTGATGCTCCGCTGCACCCGCGAGGACGGCGAGGAGCACTCCCCCGGCGAGCACATCGAGCACCTGGTCCGGCCGCTGTCCGCCGGACTGGCCGTCCCCCTCTTCGCCCTGTTCTCCGCCGGGGTCTCGCTCTCCGACGACTCCATCGCGCAGGTCTTCACCCGCCCGGAGACCCTCGGCGTGGTCCTCGGCCTGGTCGTCGGCAAGACCGTCGGCATCTTCGGCGGCACCTGGCTCGCAGCCCGCTTCACCAAGGCCGAGCTGAACGACGACCTGGCCTGGCCCGACGTGTTCGCGGTGGCCTCGCTGGCCGGCATCGGCTTCACCGTGTCCCTGCTGATCGGCGAACTCGCCTTCCCCGGGGACGCCGTCCTGATGGACGAGGTCAAGGCCGCGGTCCTCATCGGCTCGCTCATCGCGGCGATCCTCGCGAGCGTCCTGCTGAAGATGCGCGACCGCAAGTACCGGGCCCTGACCGAGGCGGAGGAGCTCGACGAGGACCTCGACGGCATCCCGGACATCTACGAACAGGACAAGCCGGACTACCACCTGCGGATGGCGAAGATCTACGAGGACAAGGCCGCGGAGCACCGCCGCAGGGCCGCCGCCGCGACTCCCGCCGGCTCCGAAGCGGCGGGCGGGTCCAGCGCGGGCGGCAACCGTCCGGCATGATCTGTCTGACGACGCAGGACAGCCGCCGGAAGCAGACGACAGAGGGAGATCAGAGATGAGCGCAGTGGAGGACCAGGGGACCCCGGGAGCCGAGCGCACGCTCGGCCAGCTGGTCGCCTCGGCCACCGCCGAGATGTCGGCCTTGGTGCACGACGAGATCGCCCTCGCGAAGGTGGAGATCAAGCAGGACGTCAAGCGCGCGGGCATCGGCAGCGGAGCCGCGATCGTCGCGGGAGTGCTTCTGCTCTTCTCCCTCCCCGTACTGAGTTTCGCCGCGGCGTACGGCATCCACAATCTCGGGCTCGGGCTCGCGTGGTCGTTCCTGATCGTCGGTGGCGCGTTCTGGCTGCTCGCGGGCCTCATCGGACTGCTGGCCGTATCGAAGTTCAAGAAGGTCAAGCCGCCCACGAAGACGATCGACTCCGTCAAGCAGACCGCGGCCCTCGTCGGTACCGTCAAGCCGCACCCGCGCCCGGTCAGTGACAACGTCGTGGGTGTGGCACGCTCGACCTCATGACAGCCCCCTCGCCCGACGCCGGTACCCCGCCCACCGCCGCCACGGCGGTCCGGCTCGACCTGCCCGACGGGCGGCCGGTGACCCACCGGGACGTCGCGGCGAACGGCGCGAGGTTCCACGTCGCGGAGGTCGGGGAAGGCCCGCTGGTCCTCCTGCTGCACGGGTTCCCGCAGTTCTGGTGGACCTGGCGGCACCAGCTGACCGCCCTCGCCGACGCCGGCTACCGCGCGGTCGCCATGGACCTGCGCGGCGTCGGCGGCAGCGACCGCACCCCGCGCGGTTACGACCCGGCGAACCTCGCGCTCGACATCACCGGCGTCGTACGGTCCCTCGGCGAGCCGGACGCCGCCCTCGTCGGGCACGACCTGGGTGGCTACCTCGCCTGGACGGCCGCCGTGATGCGGCCCAAGCTGGTGCGCCGACTGGTCGTCTCCTCGATGCCGCACCCGCGCCGCTGGCGCTCGGCGATGCTGGCCGACTTCGGTCAGACCCGGGCGAGTTCGCACATCTGGGGCTTCCAACGGCCGTTCATCCCGGAGCGGCAGCTCGTCGCCGACGACGGGGCCCTCGTCGGGCAGTTGATCCGTGACTGGTCCGGGCCGCGCTTCCAGGAGGACGGGGCGGACGAGGAGGCGCTGGCCGTGTACCGGCGGGCGATGTGCATCCCCTCCACGGCCCACTGCTCGATCGAGCCGTACCGGTGGATGATGCGGTCGATGGCCCGCCCCGACGGACTCCAGTTCAACCGGCGCATGAAGCGGCCCGTGCGGGTACCGACCCTGCACCTGCACGGCTCCCTCGACCCCGTGATGCGTACGCGCAGCGCCGCCGGATCCGGCGAGTACGTCGAAGCCCCGTACCGCTGGCGGCTGTTCGACGGGCTCGGGCACTTCCCGCACGAGGAGGACCCGGTGGCCTTCTCGACCGAGCTGGTGAACTGGCTGGGGGATCCCGAACCCGACCGGTGACCGGCTCTTCCGCACACCGGCACCCGGTCCGACGGTTCTTGACGGACCGTCCGGCGTCGATGACGGGTCCGCGGATGATTCGTATGTCTGTCTTACGAGCATTCAATTGCCCGACGCATAGGCCAATTGGCCGCCCCGCACGGGATTACCGACCTTGGGCCCCGGGCACAGCTCGTTGTATGGGCTGGACGCACGACTACGGTGACACCGCACGCGAACGCCGCTCGGCCACAGCGCCGGGCGATCACGACAGGACCGGTCGGGACCTTCACGACCCCCGGCTCGGAATCCCACGCATCCTGCGCCGCCGGGCCCGCTGGGTCTCGGCCAGGCTGCGCCACCCGCGCATGTAGAGACGGCGCGGGGAGACCGCGAAACCAGCAGGGGCACCGCGCGGAACGCGGTGCCCCCTCACACGTCAGTCGACGGCCGTCACAGGGCGCAGCCCTGGCTGTCGGCCCGCCGGTCGGCGGTCCGGCCGATGCGGATGTCCTCGCGGATCTCGTCCGCCGTCAGGGCGTACCCGGTGTTCGGGTCGTCGAGCGACTTCGCGAAGACGACCCCGTACACCTTGCCGTCGGGCGTGAGCAGCGGGCCGCCGGAGTTGCCCTGGCGCACGGTCGCGTAGAGCGAGTAGACGTCGCGCTGGACGGTGCCCCGGTGGTAGATGTCCGGGCCGTTGGCGTTGATCCGGCCGCGGACGCGGGCCGCGCGCACGTCGTACGCGCCGTTCTCCGGGAAGCCGGCGACGATGGCGTCGCTGCCGCTCGCCGCGTCCTTCTCGGCGAACTCCAGTACCGGGGCCTTCAGCTTGGGCACGTCCAGGACGGCGATGTCGCGCTCCCAGTCGTAGAGCACGACCTTGCCGTCGTAGAGCTTGCCCTCGCCGCCGACCTGGACGGTCGGCTCGCCGACGCCGCCGACGACGTGCGCGTTGGTCATGACCTTGCCCGGGGCGAAGACGAAGCCGGTGCCCTCCAGGACCTTGCTGCAACTGGGCGCGGTCCCGACGACCTTCACGATCGAGAGCTTCGCCTGCTCGGCCACGCCGCTGCTGGCGAGGTCCGGGTCGGGCGCCTTGACCTCGGTGATCGGCTCGTTCGAGAACGGGCTGAAGACCTGCGGGAAGCCGTTGCGGGCGAGGGTGGTGCTGAAGTCGGAGAACCAGGTGTTCGCCTGGGCGGGGAGCACTTCCGACACACCGAGGAGGATCTTGGAGTTGCGGACCTCCTTGCCCAGCGTGGGCAGCGAGGTCCCCGCGAGCAGCAGCCCGATCAGCCAGGCCACCAGCAGCATCGCGACGACGTTGACCAGCGCCCCGCCGGTCGCGTCGACGGCGCGGGCCGGTGACCAGGTGATGTGGCGTCTGAGCCGGTTGCCCAGATGGGTGGTCAGGGCCTGACCGATCGAGGCGCAGATGATGATCACGACGACGGCGATGACGACGACGGTCGTGGTGACCTGGGTGCCGTTGTCGGTCACCCGGTCCCAGATCAGGGGCAGCAGGGACACGGCGACGAGACCACCGCCGAGGAAGCCGATCACCGACAGGATGCCGACGACGAACCCCTGGCGGTAGCCGACGATCGCGAACCACACGGCGGCGACCAGCAACAGGATGTCCAGCACGTTCACGTGGGCCACCGTCTCATGCACGCCAGTCGAGCGGGACGTGACGTGAGCGGTCCCACGGCAGCTCCCAGCCCGCGAAGTGCAGGATCCGGTCGATCACCCCGGCGGTGAAGCCCCAGACCAGGGCCGATTCCACCAGGAACGCGGGGCCCTGGTACCCGCCCGGGTGGACCACCGTGACCCGGTTCTCGGGGTCCGTGAGATCCGCCACGGGCACCGTGAAGACCCGGGCCGTCTCCGCCGGGTCCACCGCGCCGACCGGGGAGGGCTCGCGCCACCAGCCCAGTACCGGGCTCACCACGAACTCGCTGACCGGGATGTAGAGCCGGGGCAGCACCCCGAAGAGTTGGACCCCCGACGGATCGAGCCCGGTCTCCTCCACGGCCTCGCGCAGCGCGGCGCGCAGCGGGCCGGTGGTGTGGGGGTCGCCGTCCTCCGGATCGAGGGCGCCGCCCGGGAAGGAGGGCTGGCCCGCGTGCGAGCGCAGGGTGCCGGCACGTTCCTGGAGCAGCAGCTCCGGGCCGCGCGGGCCCTCACCGAAGAGGATCAGTACGGCGGACTGCCGGCCGCGGCCGTCCTCGGGGGGCAGGAAGCGGCTGAGCTGGCGCGGCTGCACGGTCCCGGCCGCCGCCACCACGGGTTCGAGCCAGGCGGGCAGGCCGGTGGTCGTGAGGGTCAGGCCCTCGCGGGCGGCCGGGGCCGCCGTGGTCTCGTCCCGTGTCCCGCGCGTCATAGGCACCCCTGTCCGTGTTCTCCCACACCGCTGAACGCGGTCCGGGTACCGATTCGTTCCGCGACACCCCGTACGGCGGTACGGGGGCCGCCGGCTCCCGTTCCCTCCGTACCCGGTGCACCGCCGCTCAGGCCTCCGTACGGGCCCCCAGCGGCGGGGCCGGCAGGCCCGGGTAGTCCGGGGGCGGGGTCAGGCGCTGGCCCGGCTGCCCGCCCTTCTCGTACTTCAGCAGCTTCTCGGCCTTCTCCGGGTCCGTTTCGCCCTCTCCGTACGACGGGCAGAGCGGGGCGATGGGGCAGGCGCCGCAGGCGGGCCTGCGGGAGTGGCAGATGCGGCGGCCGTGGAAGACGACCCGGTGCGAGAGCATCGTCCACTCGCTCTTGGGGAAGATCGCGCAGATCTCCGCCTCGACCTTCTCCGGGTCCTGCTGCTCGGTCCACTTGAAGCGGCGCACCAGCCGTCCGAAGTGGGTGTCGACGGTGATCCCGGGGACCCCGAAGGCGTTGCCGAGGACCACGTTCGCCGTCTTGCGGCCGACTCCCGGGAGGGTGACGAGGTCTTCGAGGCGGCCCGGCACCTCGCCGCCGAAGTTGTCCCGCAGGGCCTGGGAGAGGCCCAGGAGGGACTTCGACTTCGCCCGGAAGAACCCGGTCGGCCGGATGATCTCCTCCAGGTCCTCGGGAGCGGCCGCCGCCATGTCCTCGGGCGTGGGGTAGGCGGCGAAGAGGGCCGGCGTCGTCTGGTTCACCCGCAGGTCGGTGGTCTGCGCGGACAGCACGGTGGCGACCAGCAGCTCGAAGGGATTGCGGAAGTCGAGCTCCGGATGGGCGTACGGGTACACCTCGGCCAGTTCCCGGTTGATCCGGCGGGCCCGGCGGACCATCGCGAGGTGGGATTCCGGCTTCGCGACCGCCACCGGCTTCGGTTTCTTGGCCGAAGCTTTGCCCTGAGGGGCGGGTGGGGCCTTCCTGGGCGCCGCCACGGGGGCTTGTTCGCCCACGGCTGAATTTTGGGTCCCCGTCACTCCTGCGGACCCCTTGGCCTGTGCTCTCACCGGCTTATTGGACACCCGGCCAGCCTAAGGGTGGGCGCTGACACCCGCCCGGACCTCAGGTAACACCACTCCGATTGGTCCCTCGCCGCACAGCACGCCCCTCCGTCCGGCATCCTTGTGATTGATCGCACTGTTTGAGCCGTCCGGCAAAATGGGGAGCGGTCCCCTGGCTGGTCGACATAGGAGAGAGACTCGTGGACGACGTTCTGCGGCGCGCCCCGCTCTTCGCGGCGCTCGATGACGAGCAGGCCGCGGAGCTCCGCGCCTCCATGGGCGAGGTGACCCTCGCACGCGGTGACGCCCTGTTCCACGAGGGCGACCCCGGTGACCGGCTGTACGTGGTGACCGAGGGCAAGGTGAAGCTGCACCGCACCTCCCCCGACGGCCGCGAGAACATGCTGGCCGTCCTCGGCCCCGGCGAGCTGATCGGCGAGCTGTCGCTCTTCGACCCGGGCCCGCGCACCGCCACCGCCACCGCGCTGACCGAGGTCAAGCTCCTCGGCCTCGGCCACGGTGACCTCCAGCCGTGGCTGAACGCCCGGCCCGAGGTAGCGACCGCGCTACTGCGCGCCGTCGCCCGGCGCCTGCGCAAGACCAACGACCAGATGTCCGACCTGGTCTTCTCCGACGTTCCCGGCCGCGTGGCCCGGGCGCTCCTCGACCTGTCGCGCCGCTTCGGCGTGCAGTCCGAGGAGGGCATCCACGTCGTCCACGACCTGACGCAGGAGGAGCTCGCGCAGCTCGTCGGCGCCTCCCGCGAGACCGTGAACAAGGCCCTGGCCGACTTCGCGGGCCGCGGCTGGCTCCGCCTGGAGGCCCGCGCCGTGATCCTGCTGGACGTGGAGCGCCTCGCGAAGCGCTCGCGCTGACGCACCGCGCCGCGCACCGCGGCAGTCGTCGTGAAGGGGTCCTGCCCGGTCGGGCGGGGCCCCTTCACGCGTCCGGCCGTACGGGTCCGCGCGCGGATCGGAGGAGAACGCGACGGGGAGAACGCGACGGATTCCGGCCGGCGGAAGGGCAGAGTGGGGGCCATGGAGCACAGGGGGCTGGACGCGGACGGGTACTTCGAGCGGGAGGGCTCGCTCGGCCGGGTGCAGCCGGCGTTCGCCGACCTCGTCGCGGCCGCCCGGGGCCGGATCGCCGAGGCGTACGGGCGCCGGCTGCACAGCGCCTACCTGTACGGGTCCGTGCCGCGCGGGACCGCCCGTCCGGGGCGCTCCGACCTCGACCTGCTGATCGCCCTGCACCGGGAGCCGACCGATGAGGACCGGGACACGACCGAGGCGCTGGGTCGTGGACTCGACGAGGAGTTCGGCGAGATCGACGGCGTCGGCATCCTGCTGTTCGGCAAGGACCGGCTGCTGAGCGAGCAGGAACGTGACGACCTGGGGTGGTTCCTCGCCTGCCTGTGCACGCCACTGCTCGGGGACGACCTCGCCGAGCACCTGCCCCGGTACCGTCCGGACGCCCTGCTGGCCCGCGAGCTGAACGGCGACCTGGCCACCTTGCTGCCCCGATGGCGCAAGCGGGCCGAGGCCGCGCGCACGGCCGCCGAGCACCGCAAGATGAATCGTTTCTTCTCCCGGCACCTGGTGCGCACCGCGTTCACCCTGGTGATGCCCCGGTGGGGAGGCTGGAGCAGCGACCTGCGCGCGTCCGCGGAGGTCTTCGGCCGCTACTACCCCGAGCGCGCCGCACAGCTGCGGGAGGCCGCCGAGGTGGCCCTGGAGCCCGTTGCGGACCCGGAGGTGACGCGCCGGTACCTGGAGGACCTGGGCCCGTGGCTCGCGGACGAGTACACGGCCCGGCTGGGCACGAAGTCGCCCCGGCCGTGAGCGAGGGCCTCAGGCCCGCGAGGAGACGTCCATGGCCTCGACGGCCCGCTTGGCCTCGACCAGGCTCGCGCCGGTGATGCCCCGGTAGACCTTGATGGCCGAAACGGTGCGGCCCTCGCGCATCAGGGCGCGCACCTCGTCCAGCCCGGCCGGCTCCGGCTCCTCGATGCCGAGGTGGTCCAGGACCAGCCCGAGCCGGCGTTCCAGCCGGTCGACCTTGTCCTCCAGGGCCTTGGCGCGCAGCGTCGCGGACGAGGTGATCCACCCGGCGGTGGCCAGCACGGCGAGCAGCACGAAGAGCGTGTTCATTCGGGTCCCCCCGGGATCAGTCCGTGATCTTGAAGGTACTCCAGCTGCGCCCGTACGGACCACGTTGCCGCCGGCCAGAGGGACCGGTCCACGTCCGCGTAGACCCGGGCGACGACCGCTTCGGGGGTGACGCAGCCGTCCTCCACGGCCGTCTCGACCTGGGCGAGCCGGTGGGCGCGGTGGGCCAGGTAGTACTCGACGGCCCCCTGGGCGTCCTCCAGGACCGGCCCGTGGCCCGGCAGCACCGTGTGCACGCCGTCGTCGACGGTGAGGGAGCGCAGCCGGCGCAGGGAGTCCAGATAGTCGCCGAGGCGCCCGTCGGGGTGGGCGACGACGGTGGTGCCGCGACCCAGGATCGTGTCGCCGGTCAGGACGGCCCGGTCGGCCGGCAGGTGGAAGCAGAGCGAGTCGGAGGTGTGCCCGGGGGTGGCCACGACCCGCATCTCCAGGCCGCCGGTTCGGATGACGTTCCCCGCGGCGAGTCCCTCGTCGCCCAGCCGCAGGGCCGGATCGAGCGCGCGGACCTTCGTACGGGTGAGTTCCGCGAAGCGGCCCGCGCCCTCGGCGTGGTCCGGGTGGCCGTGGGTGAGCAGGGTCAGCGCGATCCGCTTGCCGGCCTGCTCGGCGGCGGCGATGACGGCCTTCAGGTGGGCCTCGTCGAGCGGGCCGGGGTCGATGACGACGGCCAGCTCGGAATCCGGTTCGCTGACCAGCCAGGTGTTGGTGCCGTCCAGGGTCATGGCGGAGGCGTTGGGGGCCAGGACGTTGACCGCGCGGGCGGTCGCGGGCCCGGAGGAGACCACTCCGCGGGGCTGGCCGGGCAGGGCTGCGGCGTCGGTCATGAGGGGGCCCCCGGCCGGTCGGAGCGGACGCGCTTGGTGAACTCGTCGTGGCCCGGCCAGCTGAGCACCAGCTCGCCGTCCTCCAGGGTGGCCCGGGCGACGATGGCGGTGAGGTCCTGCGCGGCGGCGCCCACGAGCGCCGCGGCGGCGCTCCCGTACGGCTCCAGCGAACGCAGCGTCGCGATGGTGGGCGGCATCATCAGCAGCTCGCCCTTGTCGTAGCCGTCGGCCGCGACGGCGGGGCTGATCCAAACGGTCCGGTCGGCCTCGGTGGAGGCGTTGCGGGTGCGCTGCCCCTCGGGGAGGGCTGCGACGAAGAACCACGTGTCGTAGCGGCGGGGCTCGAACTCCGGGGTGATCCAGCGGGCCCACGCGCCGAGCAGGTCGGAGCGCAGCAGCAGGCCCCGCCGGTCCAGGAACTCGGCGAAGGACAGCTCGCGGCCCACGAGGGCCTGCCGGTCGGCCTCCCAGTCGTCGCCGGTGGTGTCGCCGACGACGGTGTCCGCGGTCGGCCCCGCGAGCAGCACCCCGGCCTCCTCGAAGGTCTCCCGCACGGCTCCGCACACGATGGCCTGCGCGGAGGCGGCGTCGGTGCCGAGGCGTGCGGCCCAGGCGTCCTGGTCCGGGCCGGCCCAGCCGATGCGGTGGTCCTCGTCGCGGGGGTCGACCCCGCCGCCCGGATAGGCGTAGGCGCCACCGGCGAAGGCCATGGAGGAGCGGCGGCGCAGCATGTGCACGGCGGGGCCGGCGGGTGTGTCGCGCAGCAGCATCACCGTGGCGGCGCGTCTGGGCGCGACCGGGGTGAGCGAGCCGTCCGCGAGCGCGCGGATGCGGTCGGGCCACTCCGGGGGGTACCACTGGCCCCCGGCGGGCTGGCTGGACGACGACTGACCGTGCTGACCGTTCGGCATGGCCGGATGCTACGACCATCCGGCCCGATGTTCGAGGGGCACCCGCTGTGACCTGCCCCGACGGCGGACCGGCCGGCGGCCTCCACGGGCCCCAGCGGGCGCGACCCGAGCGAACGGAGGGGGTCGGAACCGCGTGAACGGAGGAGGTCGGAGCCGCAGGAGGCGGAAGGGTCGGAGCCCCGGGAAACGGAAAGGGCCGCTGCCGGAGCAGCGGCCCGATGCCCGAAGCCCGCGCGGCCGGGCTGCGGTCGCGCGGTGCGGAGCCCGGATCAGGCTCCGGGGACCAGCTCGACCTGGATCTCGACCTCGACGGGGGCGTCCAGCGGCAGGACCGCCACGCCGACCGCGCTGCGGGCGTGGACGCCCTTCTCGCCGAGGACGGCGCCCAGCAGCTCGCTCGCGCCGTTCAGCACGCCCGGCTGGGCGGTGAAGTCCGGGGCGGAGGCGATGAAGCCGACGACCTTGACGACGCGGGCGATCTTGTCGAGGTCACCGACCACCGACTTGACGGCGGCCAGGGCGTTCAGCGCGCAGGTCGCGGCGAGCTCCTTGGCCTGCTCCGCGGACACCTCGGCACCGACCTTGCCGGTCACCGGCAGGCTGCCCTTGACCATCGGCAGCTGGCCGGCGGTGAACACGTAGGAACCCGAGCGCACGGCCGGCTGGTAGGTGGCCAGCGGAGGAACGACCTCCGGCAGCGTCAGGCCGAGCTCGGCCAGCTTCGCGTCGACGACGCCGCTCATGCCTTCTCCCGCTTGAGGTAGGCGACGAGCTGCTCGGGGTTGTTCGGGCCGGGCACGACCTGGACGAGCTCCCAGCCGTCCTCGCCCCAGGTGTCCAGGATCTGCTTGGTGGCGTGGACCAGCAGGGGGACCGTCGCGTATTCGAACTTCTTGCTCATGGGGCGAGCGTAATGCCTGTCGTGCGGGCCTCATGCGCGGCCCGTGGACCGAGTCGTTAGGCTCGGACGCTGTGAGCAGGCTCCAGGTGGTCAGCGGCAAGGGCGGCACCGGCAAGACCACGGTCGCCGCGGCACTCGCGCTCGCCCTCGCACGCGAGGGCAGGCGGACACTTCTTGTGGAGGTCGAGGGCAGGCAGGGCATCGCGCAGCTGTTCGGCGCGGAAGCGCTCCCCTACGAGGAGCGGAAGATCGCCGTCGCGCCCGGCGGGGGCGGGGGTGAGGTGTACGCGCTCGCCATCGACGCCGAACGGGCGCTGCTGGACTACCTCCAGATGTTCTACAAGCTCGGTTCGGCCGGCCGCGCGCTCAAGAAGCTCGGCGCGATCGACTTCGCGACGACCATCGCGCCCGGCCTGCGGGACGTCCTGCTGACCGGCAAGGCGTGCGAGGCGGTGCGGCGCAAGGACAAGGCCGGCAGGTTCGTCTACGACCACGTGATCATGGACGCCCCGCCGACCGGGCGGATCACCCGCTTCCTCAACGTCAACGACGAGGTCGCCGGGCTCGCCCGGTTCGGGCCGATCCACAACCAGGCCCAGGCCGTCATGAAGGTGCTCAAGTCCCCGGAGACCGAGGTGCACCTGGTGACGCTGCTGGAGGAGATGCCCGTCCAGGAGACCGCGGACGGCATCGCCGAACTGCGGGAAGCCGGCCTTCCGGTGGGCCGCGTCGTCGTGAACATGGTGCGCCCGCACCACTTGGACGAGGACACCCTGCGCTCCGCCGCCGGCGAGCACCGGGCCGAGATCGCGCAGGCCCTGTCCCGGGCCGGGCTGGGCGGCGCCCGCCGCGGCGGGCTGGCCGAGCGGCTGGTGGAGCCGCTGCTCGCGCAGGCCGCGGAACACGCGGGCCGGGTCCGCCTGGAGCGCGAGCAGCGCGCCACGCTGGCGGGGCTGGACGTGCCGACGTACGAACTCCCCCTGCTCGGGGCGGGGATGGAGCTGGCCGGGCTCTACGAGCTGGCCGCGGAGCTGCGCAAGCAGGCGGACGCCGAATGAGCGAGGGTGTGGACACCATGGGCCTGGACACTCCGCCGAGGCTGGCGGTCGACGCGCTGCTGGACGACCCGAAGATCCGGATCGTGGTGTGCTGCGGCTCGGGCGGCGTCGGCAAGACCACCACGGCCGCGGCGCTCGGCGTACGGGCGGCCGAACGGGGCCGCAAGGCCGTCGTGCTGACCATCGACCCGGCCCGCAGGCTCGCCCAGTCCATGGGCATCGACTCGCTGGACAACACCCCGCGCAGGGTCCCCCTGGAGGGGGACGGCGGGTCCGGCGAACTGCACGCCATGATGCTGGACATGAAGCGGACCTTCGACGAGATCGTCGAGGCGCACGCGGACGGCGAGCGGGCCCGGGCGATCCTGGCGAACCCCTTCTACCAGTCCCTGTCGGCCGGTTTCGCGGGCACGCAGGAGTACATGGCGATGGAGAAGCTGGGACAACTGCGGGCCCGGGACGACTGGGACCTGATCATCGTCGACACGCCGCCGAGCCGGTCCGCGCTGGACTTCCTCGACGCGCCGAAGCGCCTCGGGTCCTTCCTGGACGGGAAGTTCATCCGGGTGCTGATGGCGCCGGCCAAGGTCGGCGGCCGGGCCGGGATGAAGTTCCTCAATGTCGGCATGTCGATGATGACGGGCACGCTGAGCAAGCTGATGGGCGCCTCGCTGCTGAAGGACGTCCAGACCTTCGTGGCCGCGATGGACACGATGTTCGGTGGCTTCCGCACCCGCGCGGACGCGACGTTCCGGCTGCTCCAGGCCCCCGGTACGGCCTTCCTCGTGGTCGCGGCGCCCGAACCGGACGCCCTGCGGGAGGCGGCGTACTTCGTCGAACGGCTGGCGGCGGAACGGATGCCGCTGGCCGGCCTGGTGCTGAACCGGGTCCACGGGAGCGGCGCCGGCCAACTCTCCGCGGAACGGGCGCTGTCCGCCGCAGAGAATCTTGAAGAGGGCGGCATTGTCGATCAGGAGTCCGGGAAAGCTGGACTTCGTGACGCCCCCGACGACGGCTCCCCCGACGTGGACGAGGTCACCGCAGGACTGCTGCGCCTGCATGCGGAACGGATGCAGGTGATCGCGCGTGAACGGCGCACACGCGATCGCTTCACCTCGCTGCACCCCGAAGTGGCGGTGACGGAAGTGACCGCCCTGCCCGGCGACGTGCACGACCTCGCCGGGCTGCGGGCCATCGGAGAGTGCCTCGCGGCCGGGGTACCGGCCGGAGCGTAGGCGTTCGCAGGGTTCGCGTACGACGTGGTGCCCGGGTGATCTACCCGGCCGCCGCGTACGTCTCGTACGGAACGTCGATCTCCGCGTCGACATCCATGGTGAGGATGCCCGTACTGCGTTCGTACTCCGTGCGGGCGGTTTCGAGCAGCCGTCGCCACGAGGTGACGGTGGGACGCCGGCGCAACAGCGCGCGTCGTTCCCGCTCGGTCATTCCGCCCCATACTCCGAACTCGACACGGTTGTCGAGCGCGTCGGCCAGGCACTCGGTCCGCACCGGACATCCGGTGCACACCGCCTTGGCCCTGTTCTGTGCCGCTCCTTGAACGAACAGTTCATCCGGATCGGTAGTGCGGCAGGCTGCCTGCGCACTCCAGTCGGTAACCCAGCCCATCCCGGCGCCGTCCTCTCCCGAATCGAGGCTCCCCCACGGCGGTAGCGGCATATTCACCGCTGCCAGTTGAGGACGTTACGGAAGGTGGGCACAGTGCAACACCCCCGACGGGCCCAATCTTGAATGGTCCGAACGGACTATGGGTAAGCGGCAGATCACCCGACGGAGTGATCCGGCGACATGCCCGACCATTCCGGCGATTCGGGTGAAATCGGGGGCTGCCGGTAAGCGGCCGACAGAGCGACGGGCGAGATTCGGACATGTGTCCACCCCATTCGGGAAGGGTGAAAAACAAGCCGAGGGGTTGATGTCGCACCACACTGCTGTGACAGTTGGGGTCAGCTTAGGCCAAGGCATTCGCGTGTGTCCGGTGAATGAGAACGTAGGCTGCCCTCCATGGGTAAGAAGCGCTCGGGCGGCGGGCTCACGGGACCACAGCAGGCCGCCAAGTTCCTCGGGGTGTCCGTTCTCTCCGGAGTCGTACTGGCCGGCATCGCGATCCCGGGCGCCGGCGCGCTGGGACTCGCGGCCAAGGGCACGGTAGAGGGATTCGACGAGATCCCGGCCAATCTCAAAACGCCTCCGTTGAGTCAGCGCACCACGATTCTGGACGCGGAAGGTGGCCTGATCGCCACCGTCTATTCACGTGACCGGCAGGTCGTCCCCCTGACGGCGATCTCCCCGTACATGCAGAAGGCGATCGTCGCCATCGAGGACTCGCGTTTCTACGAACACGGCGCGGTCGACCTCAAGGGCATCCTGCGCGCGGTGAACCGCAACGCGCAGGAGGGCGGCGCCGCCCAGGGCGCGTCGACGCTGACGCAGCAGTACGTGAAGAACGTCTTCGTCGAGGAAGCCGGCGACGACGAGACGAAGGTGCGCGAGGCGCAGGAGAAGAGCCTCGGCCGCAAGATCCGCGAGCTCAAGTACTCGATCCAGGTCGAGGAGGAGCTCGGGAAGAAGAAGATCCTCGAGAACTACCTCAACATCACCTACTTCGGCCAGCAGGCCTACGGGATCGAATCGGCGGCGCAGCGCTACTTCAGCAAGCCCGCCAAGGACCTCACCATGGACGAGTCGGCGCTGCTGGCCGGCCTGGTGCAGTCGCCGAGCCGGTACGACCCCGTCAATGACACGCAGGAGGCGATGAAGCGCCGCAACACCGTTCTCCAGCGGATGGCCGACATGAAGGACATCTCGCAGGCGGAGGCGGAGGAGGCGAAGAAGAAGCCGGTCCAGCTGAAGGTGACCCGGCCGAAGAACGGCTGCATCACCGCGGTCAAGGGCGCGGGCTTCTTCTGCGACTACGTGCGCAACACCTTCCTGTCGGACCCGGTGTTCGGCAAGACGCGCGAGGACCGGGCGAAGATCTGGAACCAGGGCGGCCTGACCGTCCGCACGACCCTGGACCCGCAGTCCCAGGAGTCGGCGAACGCCTCGATCAAGGACCACGTCAACGAGGACGACTCGATCGCCACGGCCGTGACCATGATCCAGCCGGGCACCGGCCGGGTCCTGGCCATGGGACAGTCCAAGCCGTACGGCTTCGGGAAGAACGAGACGCAGATCAACTACTCCGTGGACAAGCGGATGGGCGGCTCCAACTTCGGCTTCCAGGTGGGCTCCACGTTCAAGCCGTTCATCGCGGCCGCGGCCCTCGAACAGGGCATGGCGCCGACCAAGGTCTACTCGGCGCCCAACAAGATCGACTACCCGAGCCCGATCCCCAAGTGCGACGGCAGCCAGTGGGTCAACCTGCCGGAAGGCAAGAAGAAGCTCGCGACGGCCGAGAACGAGACCGAGGACGAGGTCGGTCCCTACGCGCTGCGGACGGCGATGGAGAAGTCCATCAACACCTACTTCGTGCAGATGATCGGCGAGATCGGGCTCTGCCCGGTGGCCGAGATGACGCAGAAGCTCGGCGTGATCCCGGCCGACGGCTCGAAGCTGCCCGAGGCCCCCTCCATCGCGCTCGGCTCCGCCGAACTGTCGCCGCTGACGATGGCCAACGCGTACGCGACCTTCGCCAACCGGGGTACGTACTGCACCCCGATCGCCCTGGAGTCGATCACCGACGCCCACGGCAAGGCCCTCGCGGTGCCGAAGACCAAGTGCGAGCGGGCGATGTCCAAGGACACCGCCGACACGATCAACACCCTGCTGCGCGGAGTGGTCGACTCGGGTACCGGTGAGAAGGCCGGCCTGAGCAACCGCGACAACGCGGGCAAGACCGGTACGACGGACTCCCGTTACAACGCCTGGTTCGTCGGCTACACCCCGAACATGTCCGGCGCGGTGTGGGTCGGCTCGGGCGGCGCGAAGAAGATCTCGATGGAGGACATCACCATCGGCGGGCAGTACTACCCGAAGGTCTTCGGTGGTGGACTGCCCGGCCCGATCTGGCGCGACGCGGTCTCCGGCGCCCTGTCGGGGCGCGAGGCCCCCGACTTCGCCACGATCAGCATCCCGGAACCGCAGCTCCCGAGCGCCGGCAACGGAAACAACGGCGGCCGGGGCAACGGGAACGGCAACTCGACCCCGCCGACCCCGAACAGGCCCGGCAAGCCGAACAAGCCCGGCGGTGACGGCAAGCCCGGCGACAGCCGGCCCGGCGGCGCGACGGCCGCGGGAGCCACCGGCGGCGCGGGCGGCGCGGGCGGCGGCGGCGACTCCCAGAAGCCGCCGTTCGGCGGGATCACCGGGGAGCCCGGCCTGATCGGCGGCCGGGAGGACCAGTAGGACCGGAGCCGCATCCGTCAGCGGGACACGTAGGTCTCGCAGGACGCGCAGAACGAAGGGGAGGGCCCCGGCCGGATCATCCGGCCGGGGCCCTCCCCTTGTTCCTGTTCCTACCGATCGGCTCCCGTTCTACCGAGCCCCCGCCCGGTTCAGGAGAGCTGGCGCTTGACGACGGCGGCGACCCGGCCGCCCTCCGCCAGGCCCGCGACCTTCGGGTTCACGATCTTCATGACGGCGCCCATGGCCCGCGGCCCCTCGGCACCCGCCGCCTTGGCTTCCTCGACCGCCTGCGTCACGATCGCGACGAGCTCGTCGTCGCTCAGCTGCTTGGGCAGGTAGGCGTCGAGGAACTCGCCCTCCAAGGTCTCCCGCGCGGCCTGCTCGGCGCGGCCGCCCTGGGCGAAGGCCTCCGCGGCCTCGCGGCGCTTCTTCGCCTCCTTCGCGATCACCTTGAGGACTTCGTCGTCGGAGAGCACGCGTGCTTCCTTGCCCGCGACCTCCTGGTTGGTGATGGCGGACAGGGTCAGGCGCAGCGTGGACGAAGCGAGCTCGTCGCGTGCCCTGATGGCGTTGGTGAGGTCTTCCTGGAGCTTGGCCTTGAGCGTGGTCATGCCCATGAGTCTGCCAGGTGCGGGGGCGGTGGCGCCCGCCGGTTTTCCGCGTCTGCGACGATAGGGGGCATGCGCGCGCGTTACGGAGTCCCCCTGAAAGTCACTGCCTCGATCGCGGCGGTGGGGGCCGCGGGAGTGGCCTATGCCGCCGGATTCGAGGCCCGTTCCTTCCGCCTGCGCCGGGTCACCGTGCCCGTGCTCCCGCCGGGGATGCGCCCGCTACGCGTGCTCCAGGTCTCCGACATCCACATGGTCGGCGGGCAGCACAAGAAGCGTGCCTGGCTGCAGTCCCTGGCCGGGCTGCGCCCCGACTTCGTGGTGAACACCGGCGACAACCTCTCCGACACGGAGGGCGTGCCGGAGGTCCTCGACGCGCTGGGTCCGCTGATGGACTTCCCGGGCGTGTACGTCTTCGGGTCCAACGACTACTACGGGCCGCGGCTGCGGAACCCGGGGCGGTACCTGATCGAGAAGACCCAGGGCCGGCACGGGCTGAACGGCAACAAGCCGGTCGTCGGCGCCGTCCACAACCCCTGGGAGGGCATGCGGGACGCCTTCGACGCGGCGGGCTGGCTCAACCTCACCAACACGCGGGCCCGACTGAAGCTGGAAGGGCTGGAGCTCGCCTTCACCGGCCTCGACGACCCGCACATCAAGCGGGACCGCTACGAGCAGGTCGCGGGCGGCCCCGAGGCGGACGCCGACTTCTCGATGGCCGTCGTGCACGCCCCGTACCTGCGGGTCCTCGAATCCTTCACCGCCGACCGGTACCCCCTGATCCTCGCCGGGCACACCCACGGCGGGCAGCTGTGCATCCCCTTCTACGGGGCCCTGGTCACCAACTGCGACCTGGACACGAAGCGGGTCAAGGGCCTGTCGACGTACGAGGCCGACGGCCACCGCTCGTACCTCCACGTCTCGGCGGGCTGCGGCACCAACCGCTACACCCCGGTCCGCTTCGCCTGCCCCCCGGAAGCGACCCTGCTGACCCTGACCCCGAAGGCCTGACACCAGGGCCGGGGCGCCCCCGCGGCACCCGGGCGGCGCCTCGTGAAAACCGGATTTCGTCTCCGGGCGAGGGTCCGCTAAAGTAATCGATGTCGCCACGGCAGCAAGACGCCAAAGCGACGATCGGGGTGTAGCGCAGCTTGGCAGCGCGCTTCGTTCGGGACGAAGAGGTCGTGGGTTCAAATCCCGCCACCCCGACGCTGTAGTACCAGGTCAGGTGGCCTACTCATCGAGTAGGCCACCTGACCTGTTTTCATGTGCGGGTCCTTCCGAGTGGGGCGGGGACGGCTGTCCTCGTACTCCGCCGGCGCGGGATCCGGGTTCGACGCCGGCGGCGCGGGCCGGGCCCGCGGCGGTCAGTGGTCCAGCGGGTTCGCGCCGATTCGGGCCGCGGCTCCGCCCGCGACGTAGGCGGCGGCCGCGCAGGCCGGCTTCCGCGCGGCCTGGTCCTCGACGAGCGCGAGGAAGGCCGCGCCGAAGCCCGACCGGGGGTACGCGGCCAGTAGTCCGGCCGTGAAGGACGGGGCGAACTCCTCCACGCGCAGCCCCGAGACGTCCGCGCTCGTACCCACCTGGAGGAGGTGGCTTTCCGCGTCCTCGGCGGCGTCGACGTCGTCCCGCATGTGCAGGACGATCACCTCCTGCGCCCGCGCCCGGCGGGCGGGCGCCCAGCCCAGCCCCGCCGTGAACACCCGGGCCACGTGCCCGCCGGCTTCCTCGAAGGGCAGGGTGTGGCTGTCGAACGGCGCGGTGAGGCCCAGGTCGTGCAGCAGGGCGCTGACGTAGAGGAGTTCCGCGTCGTACGCGATCTCCCGCTCGCGCGCGTACTCGGCGGCGAAGGCGTAGGAGCGGACGGAGTGGTTGAGCAGCGCAGCGTCCGCGTACTCCGAGGCGGTCTCGAAGGCGGAGCGGGCCGTGTCGGAGTCGAGGTCGTACGGGGTCCGTATCCGTGTCATGGCCGCACCCTAGTGCGGACCCGGCTCAGGCAGTCCCTCTCGAGGGGCGGCCTGGGTCCCCCGGATGAACTCCACCGTCGACGGGGTCTCGCCGGGCCAGTTCAGCAGGGCCGGCTGCGGTCGCGTCTCCGCGAGGACGCTGCCCCGGGAAACCACGTACCGGGGGCGGACCTGACGGCGGATCGCCTCCTGCGGGGTGGGGGCGGGCAGCAGCACGAAGGAGGCCGGGGCGCCTTCGTGGATCCCGTACTCGGAGGCGTCGAGGCCCAGCACCCGGGCCGCACGGTCCGTCACCATCGAGAAGGCGAGCGGGATCTCGTCCGCTCCGGTGAGCTGGGCGGCGTACACGCCGACGAGGGCGGTCTGGAGCGGGTTGGCCGTGCCCAGCGCGTTCCAGGGGTCCATCACGTCGTCGTGGCCGAAGGCCACGTTGACGCCGGCCGCCAGCATCTCCTTGACCTGGGTGAGGCCGCGCCGCTTGGGATACGCGTCGAACCGGCCCTGGAGGTTGAGGTTGGCGAAGGGGTTGGAGACGAGGTTGATGCCCGAACGGGACAGCAGCCGCTGGAGCTTGAACGCGTAGGCGCCGTTGTAGGAGCCCATGGCCGTCGTGTGCGAGGCGGTCGCGCGCTCGCGCAGGCCCGAGCGCAGGGCCAGCGTGGCGAGCGTTTCCACGAAGCGGGACTGTTCGTCGTCGATCTCGTCGCAGTGGGCGTCGACGCGCAGCCCGTGCTCCTCGGCCAGCGCGAAGGCCGTTCCCAGCGAGGCGATGCCGTCCTCGCGGGTGTCCTCGAAGTGCGGGATGGCCCCGACGACGTCCGCCCCGCGGGCCACGGCTTCGCGCAGCAGCGCCGCGCCGTCGGGGAAGGAGACGATGCCCTCCTGCGGGAAGGCGACGATCTGCAGGGTCATGATGTCCCGCACCCGGTCACGGACCTCCAGCAGCGCGTCGAGCGCGGTGAGGGAGGGGTCGGTGACGTCGCAGTGGGTACGGACGTGCAGCACCCCGTTGGCCGCCTGCCAGCGCAGCACCTCGGTCGCCCGGTCGATGACGTCCTCGCGGGTCAGGGTCCGCTTGCGTTCGCTCCAGCAGGCGATGCCCTCCCAGAGCGTGCCGGAGGCGTTGGGGCGGGGCTGCCCGGCCGTCAGGGCCGTGTCCAGGTGGATGTGGGGTTCCACGAAGGGGGCCGTGAGGAGGTCGCCGTGGGCCTCGATCAGTACCCCGGTCGCGGGCGGTTCCTTCTGGTCGTCGTGCGGGACCACGCGCGTGACGCGGCCGTCCTCGCCGACTTCCACGTCGGAGAGGGCGTGTGCTGGTGTGTGGAGCAGCCGGGCACCCCGGACGATCATCCGCATGGGGCCAGCGTACGGACGTGGCGCTTCGTTTCACGTGAAACGCCCGTGTGCACGCGATCCGGTTTCACGTGGAACGCCGCACCGGTCGCCGCCTGCTGTTTCACGTGAAACACAGGCCGTGACCGGTGCAGAGACCCGGGGCGCGGCGGTTTCAGCCGCGCTTCGCCTGGGCCTTCTGCTGCATGCCTCGCGTCTTCGCGGCGACCGACTGCACGTCTCTGACCGCGGCCTTGGCCCGCGCCTCGGCCGCCGTGTTCTTCGCCATCGCCCGCTCGGAATCCTGGTGGCCGTGGTGACCGGTGCGCGCCTTCTTCGCCATGATCAACACCCTCTCGTCAGCGATCGGCGTACGCCCACCACCATGCGCCCGTTCGGCCCAGTCGGCATCTCGACGCGTCACCCACGCCGGTGCGGCAAGAATGGAGGGCATGACCAGCGACAGCGATGTGACCCCCGGCGACACCCCCGAGACGCGAGAGATGCCCGACTGGGAGCGGCGCTTCCGGGCCCCGCGCGTAGGCCTGCCCGAATGGGCCGAGGACGCCCCGGACCGCTCGCTCTTCGTCTCCAACGCCACCGGCACCTACGAGCTCTACGCCTGGGACCGCGCCACCGGCACCCAGCGCCAGGCCACCGACCGCCCGAACGGCACCACCGACGGCGCCCTCTCCCCCGACGGCGAGTGGATCTGGTGGTTCTCCGACACCGACGGCGACGAGTTCGGCACCTGGGTCCGCCAACCCTTCGCGGGCGGCCCCGACGAACCCGCGACCCCCGGCCTGGAGCCCTCGTACCCGGCGGGGCTCGCCATCGGTCGGGACGGCACGGCGGTCGTCGGCCGGTCCACGGACGAGGACGGATCGACGATCCACGTCGTGCGGCCGGACGGGAGCGCCCCCACCGTCGTCTACCGACACCGCGAATCGGCCGGTGTCGGCGACCTCTCCCATGACGGCACCCTCCTCGCCGTCGAGCACACCGAACACGGCGACGCCATGCACTCGGCACTGCGCGTCCTCACCCTCGACGGAGCCGGCGTCGCCGAGCTCGACGACTCCCGGGGCGGTACCGAGGAGCTCGGCCTGGAGGTGCTCGGCTTCGCCCCCGTCGCCGGGGACACCCGCCTCCTCGTCGGCCACCAGCGGCGCGGCCGGTGGGAGCCGATGGTCTGGGACGTGTCCACCGGCTCCGAGGAGGACCTGGCGATCGAGCTGCCCGGCGACGTCAGCGCCGAGTGGTACCCGGACGGGTCCGCCCTGCTCATCGCCCACAGCTTCGAGGCGCGCAGCGAGCTGTGGCGCTACGACCTGGCCGCGCGGGAACTCGTACGGGTGGACACGCCCCCGGGGTCGGTGTCCGGTGCGACGGCCCGCCCGGACGGCACCGTCGAGTACCAGTGGTCCTCGGCGGCCGAACCGGCCTCCGTACGCTCCACCGCCGGCGGCGTCGTACTCGACCCGCCCGGTTTCCGCCCGCCCGGCTCGGTGCCGGTGGAGGACGTGTGGGTGGACGGCCCCGGCGGCCGCGTCCACGCGCTGGCGCAGCGTCCCACCGGCCACGGCGACGGCCCCTTCCCGACCGTCTTCGAGATCCACGGCGGGCCCACCTGGCACGACAGCGACTCCTTCCTCGCCACCCCGGCGGCCTGGCTGGACCACGGCTTCGCGGTGGTGCGGGTGAACTACCGCGGCTCCACCGGCTACGGCCGGGAGTGGACCGACGCCCTCAAGCACCGCGTCGGTCTCATCGAGCTGGAGGACATCGCGGCCGTCCGGGAGTGGGCCGTGGCCTCCGGCCTCGCCGACCCGGCACGCCTCGTCCTGTCCGGGGGGTCCTGGGGCGGCTACCTGACCCTGCTCGGCCTCGGCACGCAGCCCGACGCCTGGGCCGTGGGCCTGGCCGGCGTACCCGTCGCGGACTACGTCACGGCCTACCACGACGAGATGGAGGCCCTGAAGTCCCTCGACCGCACGCTCTTCGGCGGAACCCCGGAGGAGGTCCCCGAACGCTTCGAGGCCTCCTCCCCGCTGACGTACGTCGATGCCGTCACCGCTCCCGTGCACATCGCCGCCGGGGTCAACGACCCGCGCTGCCCGATCCGTCAGATCGACAACTACGTCGAACGCCTCGCTGCCCGCGGCGCGGTCCACGAGGTGTACCGCTACGACGCCGGGCACGGCTCGCTGGTCGTCGAGGAACGCATCAAGCAGGTCCGCATGGACCTCGAATTCGCCCTCAAGCACCTGAAGCCCTGATGCGGAGGCCCCCGGGCCGCAGCGGCACCTGCCGGCCCGGCCGCCTCCGGGCGGCCGGGCCGGCGGCCGGGCGGGCTCCGGGCCGTGCCCCGGAGGCGGGCCGGCCCCGCGCCCCCCGTACGGTGGTGGCGTGCACCGGTTTCTCCTGACCCCGCGCTGGTGGGGGATCAACGTCTTCGTCGCGCTCGCCATCCCCGTCTGCCTGTTCATGGGGTCCTGGCAGCTCGGCCGCTTCGAGGATCGTGTCGGCAGCCACCGGGAGGCGACCGCGCAGCGGCCCGCCGACCAGGCGGCCGCCCCGCTGGACTCCCTGCTGCCGGTGACCACGGAGACCTCCGGACGGCTCGCCTCCACCGCCGGGGAGTACGGGCGCCAGCTGCTCGTCCCCGAGCGGCAGCTCGACGGCCGGGAGGGCTTCTACGTCCTGACCCTGCTGCGCACCGACTCGGGCCGGACCGTCCCCGTCGTACGGGGCTGGCTGCCGGGGCCGGCCGACGCGGCCAAGGCCCCGACCCCGCCGACCGGGCGGGTCGAGGTCAGCGGCGCCCTGCAGTCCTCGGAGAACTCCGGGACCAAGGGCGTCCACTCGCAGGGCGGCCTGCCGGAGGGTCAGCTCGGGGTGATCGGGTCGGCCACGCTGGTCAACCTGGTGCCCGATCCCCTCTACGACGCCTGGCTGACGGTGCAGACCCCCGTCGACGGGATGACGCCGGTCCCCGCGAAGGCCCCGAACAACACCGGTCTCGACCTGAAGGCCTTCCAGAACCTCGGCTACACCGGCGAGTGGTTCGTCTTCGTCGCCTTCGTCATCTTCATGTGGTTCCGGCTGTACCGCCGCGAGGTGGAGACCCTGCGCGACGCCGAGGCCGGCCTGCTGCCGGCCGCCCCGGGTGCGACCACCGGATCCCTCCCCGAGGCCGGCCCGGACGCGGCCTCCGCGCCCGACGCCGATGCCCCGGCCCCGGCCTCCGCTACGGCGCGGCCGCGGGAATGATGCCCGTCCGGTAGACCGTCCCGCCGCAGGCCGCCGGGATCGTGGTCTGCGTGATCGGAGCCCCCGCAAGCGGCGTGCCGGGCGTGTGGGACACCGCCACGCCGGCCGGGTCCGGCGCCGTGGTACCGCTCAGCGGGTCCGCCGCCGCGGCCGGGCTCACGGCCGAACCGTCTTCGGACGCGGGCTCCGCCGAACCGGCCGGACGCTGCGCCGGGCCGCTCTGCTCGGCGGGCTCGGCCGAGGGGCTCGGGGACGCCGCGGGGCAGGACTCGGCGGACGGCACCCAGGCGAAGCGCACCTCGTAGGCACTGTTCGGGTCGAGCACCAGCTGGGGCCTCTCGGTCGACGGGGCGGGGAGCAGCCCGCTCGCCGGGTCCCCCTCCCGGTGGCCCGTGACCGTCACCGCGGGGCCCTTCGCGGGGGGCGTCGTCGCCAGCGAGGCGGCCGTCACCCGGTCCGGGCCGGTGACCGTGCAGCCGCGTGCCGACACGTTGGTGACCTGGAAGCTGCCGTACACCTTGCCGTCGCGCTCGGGGGCGCGGGCGCTGCCCCGCACGCCCAACTGCTCGGAGGTGCAGGCGGGGACGACCCCGGGTGCGGCCACCGGGGGCGTTCGCTCGATCGCCGGTCCGCTGCCGGTCGCCGCGCCGGCCGTGGCCCCGGTGCCGGACGGGCCGGTCGTGACGCCGCCGGACGGGGTGACGCTCGCCTGCGGGGACGGCTGTTCGCCGGTGCCGTCCTCCAGGGTCGGGCCGGTGGACCGCGTCGGCCTGGGCTGGTTGCCGGCTCCGGCGCCGTTGTGGCGGGGCTCCGCGGGGTACCCCGTATTGCCGCCCTGTGCCTGACCGTGTCCGGCCATCGCCGAGTGGTCGGTGGTGGTGCCCTGTTCGCCCCCCAGGTGCAGGGCCGCCGGAACCGCGGTCGCGGCCAGCAGCACCGCCGCTGCCGCCCCCACGACGGCCTGGCGTTTAAGGGCCCGACGGGCGGGCACCGCGTGGCGCAGGCGCTCCAGCGCGCCGTCGGAGGGCTCCAGGCCCTGGACGGCCCCCGCCAGCAGGCTCCGTAGCGCCTGTTCGTCACCCTCGTGTCCGGCGGTTCCCGCCGGGTCCGCCGGATTCTTCTGGTCGTCCGTCATGACTGCGCAGCCTCCATCGCCACCCTCAGCGCGGCAATGCCCCGCGAACCGTACGCCTTGACCGAGCCGAGCGATATGCCGAGCGTCTCGGCGACCTGGACCTCCGTCATGTCCGCGAAATAGCGCAGCACCAGCACCTCGCGCTGGCGGCGCTGGAGTCCCCGCATCGACTTGATGAGGTCGTCGCGCTCCAGTTGGTCGTACGCGCCCTCCTCCGCGCTCGCCATGTCCGGCATCGGCTTCGAGAGGAGCTTCAGGCCGAGGATGCGGCGGCGCAGCGCGGAGCGCGAGAGGTTCACGACGGTCTGGCGCAGGTAGGCCAGCGTCTTGTCCCTGTCCCGGACCCTGTTGCGGGCCGAGTGGACCCGGATGAACGCCTCTTGGACGACGTCCTCGCAGGAGGCGGTGTCGTCGAGGAGGAGGGCGGCCAGGCCGAGGAGCGACCGGTAGTGGGCCTGGTAGGTCTCGGTGAGGTGATCGACCGTGGTCCCCGCGACGACGACCTTCTCGGCGGCGGCCGGCTCGCCGGCCCCCGCCGCGGAGGCCCCGGCCTCGGGCGCACCGACTGCCGTCGGGTCCGCGGGCGTGCCGACCGTACCCGCGCTATCGCGGGGCGAGGGCACGCGGCCGCTCGGGGTCGGCAGGGCGGAGGGCGTGGCGGGCGGGGCGCCTGCCGGCGGGACGGGAACGATCACGGGGAAGCCGCCGGGTGCGCCGGTGCGTCGCCGCGACGGGACGATTCCGGTGCGTGCGGGTACGACGGCGAAGTCGAGCAATGCCTCTGCCACGCCCTTTGGACACGTATCCCTCCGTCAGGGTTGTACGCGCGAGGCGGAGTCCTTTGCGTTTTTCCCGTTGCCCTCATGCGTACCCGCTCTTCCCGGTTGCCCCGTTTGTCCAGGCGGCAGTCGGGCCATCACCTTGATCAAGGGATCGCCACCGATCCTACAAAGCGATTTACGCGAATTCACCCGCGATGAGTTCCGAGATCTGAGCGGCATTCAGGGCGGCGCCCTTGCGCAGGTTGTCGGCGCACACGAAGAACTCCAGGGAGCGGGTGTCGTCGAGCGAGCGCCGCACCCGTCCCACCCAGGCCGGATCCGTCCCGGCGGCGTCCGCCGGCGTCGGGAACTCCCCTGCGGCCGGGTCGTCGACGAGGACCACTCCGGGCGCGGCCTCCAGGATCTCCCGGGCACGCACCGCGTCGACCTCCCGCTCGAACCGGGCCCGCACGGTGAGGGAATGGCCGATGACGACGGGGACCTGTACGCAGGTCACGGCGACCGGCAGCGCGTCCAGTTCCAGGATCCGCCGGGTCTCCGCGCGTACGGCCAGCTCGTGCGAGGACCAGCCGTCGTCGCACAGCTCACCGGACCAGGGCACGACGTTCAGCGCGAGCGGGGCCGCGAACGGGCCGGTGTCCTCGCCGACGGCCCGGCGGACGTCCCCGGGCTGCTCGCCCAGGGAGGTTCCGGCGACCAGCGACAGCTGGCGGCGCAGGGTCTCGGAGCCGGCCCGACCGGCCGCACCGGCGGCCTGGTACGAGGAGACGGCCAGGTCGGCCAGTGCGTACTCGGCGTGCAGCGCGCCCAGCGCGGCGATCATGGCGGCGGTCACGCAGTCGGGGCCGGCGACGATGCCGCGCGGCCGGATCCGTACGGCGTGGCCGTTCACCTCGGGCACCACCAGGGGAACCTCGGGGTCGTCCCGGAACGCGGCGGAACGGTCCACCACGACGGCACCGCGCGCGGTGACGACGGGGGCCCAGCGCGCCGAGACCTCGTCCGGGGTCAGGAAGAGCACGATGTCGCCCACGCCGAAGCCGTCGAAGGCGTCCTCGGTGAGGGCGATCACCTCGATCTCCTCGCCGCGCACGGCCAGCACGCGGCCGGCCGAGCGCGGGGTGGCGATCAGGCGTATCTCGCCCCAGATGTCCGCCCGTTGGGACAGGATCCGGAGCAGGACCGAACCGACCGCACCGGTCGCCCCGACCACGGCGAGCGCCGGGCCGGAGGACCGGGGCGGGTTCATCGTCCGGTGCCTCCGTAGACGACGGCCTCGTCGCTGTCGGAGTCGAGCCCGAAGGCCGTGTGCACGGCGCGGACGGCGTCGTTGACGTCGTCCTGGCGGGTCACGACGGAGATGCGGATCTCGGAGGTCGAGATCAGCTCGATGTTGACGCCCGCGTCGGACAGCGCCTGGAAGAACGAGGCGGTGACGCCCGGGTTGGTCTTCATGCCCGCGCCGACCAGCGAGATCTTGCCGATCTGGTCGTCGTAGCGCAGCGAGTCGAAGCCGATCTGGCCCTTCGCCTTCTCCAGGGCGTCGATGGCCTTGTGGCCCTCTGCCTTGGGGAGGGTGAAGGAGATGTCCGTGAGGCCCGTGGAGGCCGCAGAGACGTTCTGCACGATCATGTCGATGTTGATCTCGGCGTCCGCGATGGCGCGGAAGATCGCCGCGGCCTCGCCCGGCTTGTCCGGGACCCCGACGACAGTGATCTTGGCTTCGGAGACGTCGTGCGCGACTCCGGAGATGATGGCGTGCTCCACCTGCGCGTCCCCTTGCGGATTCTCGTTGCTGACCCAGGTGCCCGGCAGTCCCGAGAAGGACGAGCGGACGTGGATCGGGATGTTGTAGCGGCGCGCGTACTCGACGCAGCGGTGCAGCAGCACCTTGGAGCCGGAGGCCGCGAGCTCCAGCATGTCCTCGGAGGAGATCCAGTCGAGCTTCTTGGCCTTCTTCACGACGCGGGGGTCCGCGGTGAAGACGCCGTCGACGTCGGTGTAGATCTCGCAGACCTCGGCGTCCAGCGCCGCGGCCAGCGCCACGGCGGTGGTGTCCGACCCGCCGCGGCCCAGGGTGGTGATGTCCTTCGAGTCCGCGGACACGCCCTGGAATCCGGCGACGATGGCGATGTTGCCCTCGTCCAGCGCGGTGCGGATACGGCCCGGCGTCACATCGATGATGCGCGCTTTGTTGTGCACCGAGTCGGTGATCACGCCCGCCTGGCTGCCGGTGAACGACTGGGCCTCGTGGCCCAGGTTTTTGATCGCCATGGCCAGCAGGGCCATGGAGATCCGCTCTCCGGCGGTCAGCAGCATGTCGAACTCACGCCCGGCAGGCATCGGAGATACCTGCTCGGCGAGATCGATCAGCTCGTCCGTAGTGTCGCCCATCGCGGAAACCACGACGACCACCTGGTGGCCGTTCTTCTTGGCATCCACGATCCGCTTGGCGACGCGCTTGATGCCCTCGGCATCGGCTACGGAGGAGCCTCCGTACTTCTGCACGACAAGGCCCACGTGCGCTCCTCGCTCGGTTCGTCTCATTTTCCGGATGCAGTCTAACGAGCGGCCGCGATACGACCGCTTCGTGCCACATCATGAGACGAAAAGATCAGCGGACCGGTTGCCCGAGCGGGCCCCGGCGCGACCGGCGCGCGGCCCGTCACTTGCGGCCCAGCCCGCCCAGTTCCTCCGCCATGACCTGCCCGGCCTGCTCCGCCAGATCGTCCTCGGTGATGTCCTCGTCCGTGTCCAGGCCGTCCAGGGCGGCCAGCGGCTGGTCGAGCCGGACGTGCGCGATCAGCGACTGGAGGGCGCGCAGCGTGGCCGAGGCCGTCGGACCCCAGTTGGTGAAGTACGAGAACTGCCACCACCACAGCGCCTCGGTGATGCGACCGGCCTGGTGGTGGATGAGCCCGTGCCGCAGGTCGGCGACCACGTCGGCCAGGTCGTCGGAGATCCGGTGCGGGACCGGGGCCTTGCGCGGCTCGTACGGATCGAAGACCTCGGAGTAGACGTCGACCGGCTCCAGCATGATCGCGAACCGCTCGCGCAGGTCGTCCACGTCCGGCTCCGGACCCAGGTCGGGCTCGTAGCGCTCTTCGGGCAGGACGTCCTGGTACGCGCCCAGCCGGCCGCCCGCCAGCAGCAGCTGGGACACCTCCAGGAGGAGGAAGGGCACGGCACTGTCCGGGTCCTCGCCCTTGGCCACCATGGTGACCGCGACGATGAACGACTCGATCTGGTCCGCGATCGAGGCGGCGAAGTCGTCCGGATCCTGGCCGAGGGCGTGCAGCGTTGCGTCAGACATCGAGAAGTCGCCTTCCTTCAAAGGCCCGCCCGAGCGTGACCTCGTCCGCGTACTCCAGATCTCCCCCTACGGGGAGCCCGCTGGCCAGGCGGGTGACCTTGAGGCCCATGGGCTTGATCATGCGGGCGAGGTAGGTGGCGGTCGCCTCGCCCTCCAGGTTCGGGTCGGTCGCCAGGATCAGCTCCGTGACCGTACCGTCCGCCAGGCGCGTCAGCAGCTCCCGGATCCGCAGGTCGTCCGGGCCGACGCCCTCGATCGGGCTGATCGCGCCGCCGAGGACGTGGTACTTGCCCCGGAACTCGCGGGTCCGTTCGATCGCGACGACGTCCTTCGACTCCTCGACCACACAGATGACCGTGGTGTCACGGCGCGGGTCGCGGCAGATGCCGCACCGCTCCTCCTGCGCCACGTTCCCGCAGACCGCGCAGAACCGGACCTTGTCCTTCGCCTCCAGCAGCGCGTGCGCGAGGCGCCGGATGTCGGTGGGCTCGGCCTGCAGGACGTGGAAGGCGATCCGCTGCGCGCTCTTGGGCCCGACGCCGGGCAGCCTGCCCAGTTCGTCGATCAGGTCCTGGACCACGCCTTCGTACAACGGACTGCCTTCTCTCGTTCGGTGGGGGCTCGGTTGATGTCGGACGGGGCGATCTCGCGCCGCGCCGGTGCTAGAACGGCAGGCCGGGAATGCCTCCGCCGCCGCCCAGCATCTGAGCGAGCGGGCCCATCCGCTGCTCCTGGAGCGCCTGGGCGTTCTCGTTGGCCGCCTGAACCGCGGCGACCACCAGGTCGGCAAGGGTCTCGGTGTCCTCGGGATCCACGGCCTTCGGATCGATCACCAGCGCGAGCAGTTCACCGGAACCGGTGACGGTCGCCTTCACCAGTCCGCCGCCGGACTGACCCTCGACCTCGGCGGCGGCCAGCTCTTCCTGGGCCGCGGCGAGATCCTGCTGCATCTTCTGGGCCTGCTGAAGCAGCTGCTGCATGTCGGGCTGGCCACCACCGGGAATCACAGGGCACTCACTCCTTCGGAACGCTTGGTCAATCCGAGCCTACGTGGTCCCCGCGCGGCGCGCCCTACGCCGGGAGGACCAACTCTTTCGAGTGAGAGATACGGCGTGCGCGTACCTGCTGGGGCCCTCCGTGCGGGCGGAAAACCGGGGTTTCGTCGTCCATGGCCCGTCATTCGAAGGTAGGAAGAGCATGCGCACCATTGCGCACACGCGCACCACGACACGTCAGCGCAGGCAGAGGGAGTGCCGGGTGAGTCAGCCGGAGATGCAGCCCGAGGGGCCACCCCGGGATCCCGCGGAGGACGGCGACGGCGACCTGACCGGCCGGCCGTTCCCGCTCGGGGACTGGGGCGAACCCGCCGAGCGGCTCGACGAGCTCTACCGGCGCGTCGAGGCCGACGCGCTGCGCACCGCCGAGTGGTACCTGTCCGACCGGGCGTGGAAGCGCCGCGGTGCGCGGGCCCTGCGGGTGGGCGCGGCCGCCGGTGCGGTCACGGGCGCCGCGATGCCCCTGCTGGAGCTGACGGGCTCGGCGCCGGGCGCGTCCGCGTACGGGTACCTGTGCCTGCTGTTCGCCGCCGCCTGCCTGGCCTGCGACCGGTTCTTCGGGCTCACCTCCGGGTGGATGCGGGACGTGGCGACCGCGCAGGCCGTGCAGCGGCGCCTCCAGACGCTCCAGTTCGACTGGGCCTCCGAGAACGTGCGCGAGGTGCTGGGGCCGACCGAGGGCACCGCGAGCGAGGCCGCCGAGCGCTGCCTGACGGTGCTGCGGCGCTTCTCCGAGGACGTGACGGAGCTCGTGCGCTCGGAGACGGCGGACTGGATGGTGGAGTTCCGCGCGGGCCCGGCGCCGCTGGTGATGCAGTCGCTGGCCGGCTCCACCGTCCGCTCCGACCCCGGCATCCCCCCGGCGCGCTTCCCCCTCCCCCCGGGCACCCGCCCGAACATGCCGCGCCAGCGTCCGCCGGAGCAGCCGCGGTGAGGTGCGGGGCGTAAGGGGTGCGGAGCGTAGAGGCGCGGTGGCGGGAGCCCGGGTGCGGGGCGGTGGCGCCCCGCACCGGCCCCGCACCCGTCGCGCGGCCGGTCCGGCGGGTCCGGCGGGGTCGCCCGGCTCAGCTGAAGATGATCATCGATCCCTGGCCGAGGCTGCGTGTCGCCGCCGCGTGCAGCCCCAGCCACACGTGGCGCTCCCGGGCGAAGGGGCTCTCGTCGTACGGGATCGGCCCGGCCGATTCCTCCAGCGACGTCGGCCGGCCCGGCGGCGCCGGTGCGGCGGGCGGGTTCCCCGGGTCTATTCCGATCGCCGGGGCGACGACGGCCAGTTCCCGCAGCAGCCCCTGCGCGGACCCCAGCGGTCCGCCCCCGGCCAGCAGTTCCTCGTTGGCCAGCGGAGCCGCGAAGTCCACGGGCACGTAGGCCCCGGCGTGGTCGTAGTGCCACACCAGGTGCGACTGCTGCGCCGTGGGTTCGAACATCTCCAGCAGCTGCTCGTAGTCCCCGCCCAACTCGTCCACCGGGGTCACCGGCAGCCCGCAGATCTGCAGCAGGTACGCGCGCCGCAGGAAGTGCAGCGCGTCGTAGTCGAATCCGGCCACGGGGGCCACGTCCCCGCTCAGGCCCGGCATGTAGGCGAACACGGGGACGGACGGCAGTCCCGCCTCGCCCAGCGCCTTGTCGTACGAGGCGATTTCCTCCGCGAAGGGATTGTCGGGGCTGTGGCACAGCACATCGACGAGGGGGACCAGCCACAGGTCACAGGCCACGCGGGCTCCGATCGGTCGGATCAGTCGTGTCGACTGCCACTGATCCCGTCAGCGTAGTGCGCCGGACACGCTCCGCGAAGGGGTGCGCAAGGACCCGGGGGTGCCGGCGCTCACCGACGGGGCGGGGCCCGGGGCCGGGCGCCGCGTCGCGGGACTCAGAGTCCGGCGGCCCAGTCCAACCCGTGCTGGTTGTACGCGCGCACGATGCGACGCACCTCGTCCGCGTCCGCCAGCGTCACGGCCTCGACCAGTTCGTTGTGCCCGTCCCAGAGCGCCGTCCGCAGTTCCGGCGCACCCTGGAGGTACGGCACGGAGAAGACCCAGCACTGCACCCTGATGCGGTGCAGGAACTCGGTTATGTACGTGTTGCCGACCAGCGTGCTCAGCTCCCGCCAGAACCGCAGGTCGTAGCCGATCAGCACTTCGAGCGAGCCGCTCCGCGCGGCCTTGCGCGCCTCCTCCGCCCGGCGGCGCACCGACACCAGCATCTCGCACGCCCCGGGCGCGGTGCCGCGCTCGACGAGCCGTCGGAAGATGCCGTCCAGGATCAACGTCCGCGCTTCGATCATGCCGACGAAGTCGGCGACGGAGTAGACGCGGACCCGGAACCCCCGATGCGTGGCGGACTCCAGCAGCCCTTGCGCGGCGAGGTCCACGAGGGCCTCGCGCACCGGCGTCGCCGATACCTCGTACTGCTCGGCGATCTGCTTGACCGTGAACTCGGTGCCCGGCGGGAGCCGTCCCGCGAGCACCTCGTCACGCAGCGCGTCCGCGATCTGCTGCCGAAGGGTGTTGCGGGTGACACCTCCGCTGCCTGGCATAGGGGTCCGTCTCCTCCATAGATCTTCGGACACCTTAGGCCAGGCAGCGCGGCCGAAACCGAACGGTTTACGCACCAGTACGCGACGGGAAGCAGCCGGCGCGCGGCGACCGTCCGGCCGGTATGCGGACATACCACTCGCTATCCGGACGCTATCCGGACGTTCAGGCTCCGGTCGTGTGCCGGTCCGCGACCGTCAGCGCGTCGTCGAGCAGCGCCAGACCCTCCTTGGCCTCGGCCTCGGTGATCGTGCAGGGCGGGACGACGTGCGTCCGGTTCATGTTGACGAACGGCCACAGCCCGGACGCCTTGCAGGCGGCCGCGAATTCGGCCATCGGCGCGTTGGCCGAGCCCGCCGCGTTGTACGGCACGAGCGGCTCGCGCGTCGCCTTGTCCCGTACGAGTTCCAGGGCCCAGAAGGTACCCAGACCCCGAACCTCGCCGACCGACGGGTGCCGCTCGGCGATCTCGGCGAGCGCCGGGCCGATCACGTTCTCACCGAGGTGGGCGGCGTGCTCGACGATGCCCTCCTCCTCCATCGTGTTGATCGTCGCGACGGCCGCCGCGCAGGCCAGGGGGTGGCCGGAGTACGTCAGTCCGCCCGGGTAGGGGCGTGTGGCGAACGTCTCGGCGATCGCCCCGGAGATGGCGACGCCACCGAGCGGGACGTATCCGCTGTTGACCCCCTTGGCGAAGGTGATCAGGTCCGGGGTGACGTCCCAGTGCTCGGCGGCGAACCACTTGCCGGTCCGGCCGAAGCCCGACATCACCTCGTCCAGGATGAAGACGATGCCGTGGCGGTCGCAGAGTTCGCGCACGCCGGCCAGGTAGCCGGCGGGCGGGGTCATGATCCCGGCGGTGCCGGGCACCGACTCCAGGATGATCGCGGCGACGGTCTGCGGGCCCTCGAAGGCGAGGGTGTCGGCGAGGTGCGCGAGCGCGCGCTCGCACTCCTCGGCCTCCGTGGTCGCGTGGAAGGGCGAGCGGTAGAGGAACGGGCCCCAGAAGTGCACGACACCGGCCGAGGCGGTGTCCGAGGGCCAGCGGCGCGGGTCGCCGGTCAGGTTGATCGCGGCGGCGGTGGCCCCGTGGTACGAGCGGTAGGTGGAGAGCACCTTCTGACGACCGGTGTGCAGCCGGGCCATCCGTACGGCGTTCTCCACGGCCTCGGCGCCGCCGTTGGTGAAGAAGATCTTGTCGAGGTCCCCGGGGGTGCGCTCGGCGATGAGGCGTGCGGCCTCGGAGCGGACGTCCACGGCGAAGCCGGGCGCGAGGGTGCAGAGCCGGCCGGCCTGCTCCTGCACCGCCGCGACCACCTTGGGGTGCTGGTGGCCGATGTTGGTGTTGACCAGTTGGGAGGAGAAGTCGAGGAAGCGGTTTCCGTCGTAGTCCCAGAAGTACGACCCCTCGGCACCGGCGACGGCGAGCGGGTCGATCAGGGCCTGGGCGGACCACGAGTGGAAGACGTGAGCGCGGTCGGCGGCCTTCACGGTCGCGCCGGTGACATGAGGGGTCATGCGGTCACGCTAGAAGTGCGCAGGTGGGGAGGGATATCGGCGGACTGTATGGGGGTGGGGGGCCATCCTCGGCAGTCTGTCCGCCACGCATGGGAGTCGGGGGTTGACCAGGTTCGCCCACGGAGGTCGTTGACAGCATGCTGACGAGATGACAGTCTATTGTCATCTTCCTCGCCGAAACCGCTGGAGGCACACCATGAGCGAGACCCCGCGCAAGCCCGTCCACCTCGCCGTCTACGACACGTACGCGGACTGGGAGACCGGCCACACCACCGCGCACCTCACCCAGCGCGGCCACGAGGTCCGTACGGTCGGACCCGCCGCCGGACTGCCGGTCACCACGATGGGCGGCCTCCGCATCCAGCCCGATCTGGCGCTCGCGGAACTGCGCCCCGAGGACTCCTCGCTGCTGATCCTCACCGGCGCCTCCCTGTGGGACACCGGTGACGACCTGGCCCCGTTCGCGGCGAAGGCCCGCGAGTTCCTGGCCGCCGGGGTGCCCGTCGCCGCGATCTGCGGGGCCACGGCGGGACTCGCCCGCGAAGGCCTGCTGGACGGCCGGCGCCACACCAGCGCGATCTCCTTCTACCTCGCGGGGCAGCCGGGCTACGGCGGCGCCGAACAGTACGTCGACGCGGACGCCGTCACCGACGGCGACCTGATCACGGCCGGCCCGACGGAGCCGGTGGCCTTCGCCCGCGAGGTCTTCGCCCGCCTCGACGTGTACAAGCCGGACGTCCTGGACGCCTGGTACCGACTGTTCCACCACTCCGACGAGAGCGCGTACCCGGTCCTGATGGCGGCCGAGGAGGCCGGCGATGCCTGATCCGCTCCCGCAGGAGGAGGGGGCGGGGGCCCGGGCGGGGGACGGGACGGAGGGCCTGTCGCCCCGGGCCCGGCAGGACCTGCTGAGCCGCACCGCGCTCGGGGTCTTCCAGCTGAACGGCCAGTTCCTCGCCGTCTCGGAGGAACTGGCCCGCCCGGCCGGGCTCACGGCCGCGTGGTGGCAGGTCCTGGGCGCCGTGCTGCGGGAGCCGCTGCCCGTCGCGGGTGTCGCCCGGTCCATGGGCATCACCCGGCAGAGCGTGCAGCGCATCGCGGACCTGCTCGCCGCCAAAGGACTCGCCGAGTACGTGCCGAACCCGGCCCACCGGCGCGCGAAGTTGCTGCGCCCGACCGAGGAGGGTCGCGCCGCGATCGCCCGCATCCACCCGGGCCACGCCGCCCTCGCCGGGCGCCTCGCCGAGGAACTGGGCGAAGCCGCCTTCGCGGAAACGGCCCGCGCCCTGGAACGCCTCTCCACGGCCCTCGCCGCCATCACCTCGACGCCCGACGCGTAGCGGCGACCCTCGGGGCCCGGCCGCCGGGCAGGTCGCGGGGGTTCCCGTACGGGTCGCTTCGGCGGCAGGACACGTACGGGTCGCGTCGGCCCCGGCGGCGCAACCGGCCGGGCGGCCGGAACCGTCCCTCCCCCTGCGGAGCCCACCGCACTACGCTCGGCCCGTCCGGCCAGTGTCAGGGGGAAGGACCACCCGGCGATGGAACAGTTGCGCCCCGCCGATCCGCATCACATCGGCCCCTACCGCCTCCTGTGCCGGCTCGGCGCCGGCGGCATGGGCCAGGTGTACCTCGCCCGGTCCGACCGGGGGCGCACCGTCGCCGTGAAGCTCGTGCACCCCGCCCTGGCCCGCCACGAGCAGTTCCGCAGCAGGTTCCGCCACGAGGTCGCGGCCGCCCGGCGGGTCGGCGGGGCGTGGACGGCGCCCGTGCTCGACGCCGACACCGAGGCCGACGTCCCCTGGTTCGCCAGCGGCTACATAGCCGGCCCGAGCCTGCGCCAGGCCGTGAGCCACGACTTCGGCCCGCTCCCCCCGCGTACCGTACGGATCCTGGCCTCCGGCCTCGCCCGCGCCCTCCAGGACATCCACCGTGCCGGGCTGATCCACCGGGACCTGAAGCCGTCCAACGTCCTGCTGACCGTCGACGGACCCCGCATCATCGACTTCGGCATCGCCCGACCCCCGCAACGCCCCCCGGGCGATCCCGACGCGGGCCTCACCCGGACCGGCGAGCTCATCGGCTCCCCCGGGTTCATGGCCCCGGAGCAGGTGCTCGGCGGGCCGGTCACCCCCGCGTGCGACGTGTTCTGCCTCGGCGCCATCCTGGCGTACGCGGCCACCGACCGGCTGCCCTTCGGCGACGCGCGGCAGCCCGGCGGCGGCCCGGGGCTACTGCTGCGCATCATCGAAGCGGAACCGGACCTGGACGGCGTACCGGCGCAGTTGCGCCCGCTCGTGGCGGCCTGCCTGCACAAGGACCCCGCCGCGCGGGCGGATCCGGCGGAGGTGTTGGCGCGGGTCGGGGCGGGGGACACCGCCGCCGACGGGCGGGTTCCGGAGCCCTACGGGCGGGTTCCGGAACCCGACGGGCGGGCTCCGGAGCCGTGGCTTCCGGCGCCGCTGGTGGCGCAGCTGGGGCGGCACGCCGCCCAGCTCCTCGACCGCGAGCACGGCGGCCCGGACCGGGCGCCGCTGGTGACGGGGGAGCAGGCGGGGGCCGAGGCGGGGGCGCCATGGGGGTCGCGCACGCCGAGTGCACCGGGCCCTCGGACTCCAGGGGATCCAGGGGATCCAGGGGATACAGGGCATCCAGGGGATCCTCGGATGCCCGATGGGCGTGCTCGGATACCGCAGGCCGCGCCCTTACCCGCGCCGATGCCCCCGCTGCCGGTCGCACCCGCACCTGTGCCGTCGCCGGAGGCGCGGCCTGCCGCCCGCGCCCACGAGCCGCCGACTGCGGCATCCTCATCCGGGGCCGGGGCCGGGGCCGGGGCCGGGGCCGAATCGGGGTCCCGCCCGCATCTCGCGTCGACGGTGTTCCTGCTGGCCGTCGCCGTCGTCGTCGCCGTGGCAGCGGGCGGCTCGGTGTACGCCGTCATGAACGGGGAACCGGAACGGCCCTCCCCCGCCCCGGCACCCACCGCGTCCGTCGTCCGCCCCGGCCCGCAGTCCGCACCGCCGACGGGGAGTCGTGGCGCGGACCCGGCCGAAGGCCCCCGCACCCTACCCAAGGGCTACACCGGTACCTGGCGCGCAACCCACGGCTCCTCGACCTGGCACCTGACCTTGGCCCCCGGTGCGGTGGGGGATCCCGTCATGACCCTCCGCGTCGAGAACCCGGGCTACGTCTGCTCCTGGCGGGCGACTCTGCGAAAGGCCCCTGACCCGGTGGAGCTCGACGCCTCCACCGTCGCCCCCGGAAGCCCTCCCACCTGCACTTCCGGCAGTCGGAGCCGGCTGCGGCTGCTCCCCGACCGGACGCTCCGGCGCGAGCTGGAGGAGGCGTCGATTCCCCCTCTCACGTATCACCGGGAGTAGTCCGGGGCGATTGTGTCGAAGTCAATAAGCCTGCAAGCAAAGCTTGTTGCGCGAGAAGGGCCCATCGCACACTGCGGCACATGGAGCCGTTGAAGGTAGTGGCACAACTGTGGGAGCGGATCGAGGCACGCGACTGGAACGGCGTGAGCGGGCTCATCGCCGAGGACGCCGTCATCGAATGGCCGGTCAGCGGCGAGCGCATCGTGGGCCGGGCCAACTTCATCGCCGTCCTCCGCGACGAGGGGGAAGCGGGCGACGCAGGGGGCTCCGGGGGTGGGGACGAGAGAACCACCGGACAGGTCGAGGTCCTGCGCATCCTCGCGGACGGGGACCTCGTCGTCACCGAGGTGGAGATACCCGAGGACCACGTCCTGTACCGGGCCGTATCCCTGTGGACCGTACGGGACGGGGAGATCGTCGGAGCCCGCGAGTACTGGACCAGCCCCGGCCAGGACCCCGCACCCCGCTGGAGAGCGGGATACGTCGAACCCCTGGTGGCAGACTGAGCCGCGTGCTCACACAACTCGCCGCCGCGACCGGGGTACTGGCCCTGCTGACCGTCGTACCCGGCCCGGACATGGCGATCGTGACCAGGCGGGCCGTCTCGCGCGGGCGTGCCGACGGGCTGCGCACGGTCGGCGGGATCGCCGTCGGGCTGCTGCTCTGGGGCGCCCTCACCGTGGCCGGACTCGCCGCGCTGCTCGCCGCGTCGGCCGAGGTGTACCTGGTGGTCAAGCTCGCGGGGGCGGCATACCTGTGCTTCCTCGGCATCCAGTCCCTGCGCCGGCCTCCCGGTGCGGGCGAGGAGGTGCCGGGGCACGGCGGCGACGGATCGGCCGGCGCGTGGCGCACCGGCCTGATCGCCAACGTCCTCAACCCGAAGATCGCCGTGTTCTACACCGGCCTGCTGCCGTCGCTGGCCCCGGAGGGGCTGCCTCCGGCGGCGGGGATGGCACTCCTCGTACTGGTCCACGTGGTGCTGACGATGGTCTGGCTGAGCACCTACGTCTACGTCCTGTCCCGCGCCCGGCGCTTCTTCGCCCGCCCGCGCGTCCGTCGGACGATGGATCGGGTGACGGGCATCGTCCTGATCGGCTTCGGCGTGCGGGTGGCGACGTCGGCCACGTAGCTCCGGGGTAGGGGTCGCCTGCGCCCCGCGAGCTATCGGACCAACCGGTCGAGCTCCTCGGAAATGGCCGCCCGGACCGCGTCGTGGCGGGGGGCGAGCGCGTACCGGTCGCCGCGCCAGAACTCCTCGTCCTCGTAGAGCCAGACCGGCAGCCGGACGATGTCGTCGGCCTCCCAGTCGTAGCGCGGCCAGATGTGGGCGTGCAGGTACGGGTCGGTGTTGCCGAGGATCTCGATGTTCACGCGCCGGAAGCCCGGGTCGAGGCGCGCGCAGGCACGCTCGACGGCCTCCGCGAGACGCTCCAGGTCGGAGAGGTAGGCGATCCGCCGCGCCGGCGGCAGGTCGGAGAGCCGGGTCACGGCGGGGTCGTCGACCAGCAGCACGGTGTACCCGGGCAGGAACTGCCGGTCGCCGATGGCCGCGAATCCGGAGTCGAGGCGGCGCAGGACGGTGGGGTTCTCCCCCCGGTGCGCGCTGCCTATGCGGTCTTTTCGCCAGTCGGCAGGGCCGTCGATGTCGTTCATCCCCGGACCGTATCGGAGGACGGGGTGAGGGTTGCGTAGGGGCCGTCAGATGGCTCTCCGGTAGGGCCAGTCATACCTGAGAGCTACGCGCGAAGGCGGCTCCGCAGCGTGACGCCGACGAGGCCTCCCGATTTCTAACTTCGGTACCAGATCGGGCGCTTGCCCGCTCGGGACCGCAGAAGAAGGAAGAGGGAACACGCCATGACCACCGGCAACCGCATCCGCCGTACTCTGCTGGCCGGCCTCGTTGCCGCAGCCGTCGTGTTCCCCGTGTCCGCGGCGGCGTCGCCGCAGGCTCCCGCCCCCTCGCCCGCAACCTTCGCCTACTCCGCGACGGCGCAGGAGCGGTACACCGCCAACCTCGCCAACCTCACGGAGGCGGCCGGCAGGGCACAGGACGCGGGCCACCTCACGCGTTCCGCGAAACTGCGGACCATGGCCGGCGCTCCGGCGCCGGTTCCCCACGGAGCGTCCGAGGAGGCGGGCCCCGCCAAGTTCCTCGCCTTCGACGGCCGGGGCCGGGGGCGGGCCGTGGAGGTGCTCGGCGATCTGGGCACCGCAGACCGGATAGCGGTTCTGGTGCCCGGCTCCGACACCACCCTGGACACCTACGCACGCTTCCGTGAGGGGGCGTCGGCACTCCAGCAACGACTCCGGGCCGATCATCCGCGCTCCGCCGTGGTGGCCTGGCTCGGCTACGACACCCCGGGCACGGTCAGCACCACCGTCCTGACGACCGCCCGCGCCGACCTCGCCGCCGCCGAACTGGAGCCCTTCCTCTCCCGGTTGCGGAACCTCACCGTCGCCGGGGCCCGGATCTCGCTGCTCTGCCACTCCTACGGCTCCGTCGTCTGCGCCCGCACCCCGACCGGCTCCGAGGTGACCGACATCGCCCTCTACGGCAGCCCCGGCACGAGAGCCGAAACCGCCGCCGACCTTCCCACCGGGGCCCGGGTGTGGGCGGGCCGGGGCAGCGAGGACTGGATCGGGGGCGTCCCCCACGTCCGGCTCGGGTCGGTCGGATTCGGTACCGACCCCGTGGAGCGCGCGTTCGGGGCCCGTCCCTTCGATGCGGGCGCGGCCGGCCACAGCGACTACCTGAAGCCCGGCAGCACCTCCCTGGCCTCCTTGGCCCGCATCGTTCTCGGCCCCCCGGCCGCGGCGCCTCCGGCCACCCTCGGTGCGCACCCTTCGCCCGCGGCCCGGAGCACCCCGGCCGACGGCGTTCCGCTCGACGCTCCCCGCGGGGCGGCCGTTACTGCCGGCCCTGCTCCCCGCGCCGCCTCCGGCTCGGCGGCCCTGCCCTTCCTCTCGGCTCCGGCCGACGTGCTCACCCTCCGGGAGGTTCCGCGTGCTTAGGCTCTCCGCCCGCTGGTCCGCCCTCGCGGAGCGCTTCGACCGGGCCACTCCCGCCGACCGGAACCGGCCGGTGGACGCCTTGCGGGCGCTCGCGATCCTGGGGGTGGTCCTCGGGCACTGGCTGGTCACCGCGCTGACCACCACCGCCGAAGGCGGCCTGAGGACCACCAGCCCGCTGGCCCACCAGCCCTGGCCGGCCCCGCTCTCCTGGGTGTTCCAGACCCTGGCCGTGTTCTTCCTGGTCGGCGGTCATGTCGCGGCCAGGGGGCACGCCTCGGCTCGAGCGCGCGGGATCCCGTACGGCACCTGGGTCGGGCAGCGCCTCGGACGGCTGTTCCGACCGGTGGCCGCGGTGCTCGGCCTGTGGGGCCTCGCGGCGGGCGGGATGCTGCTGGGAGGGGCGCAGGTGGACACCGTCATGACGCTGCTCGAGCTGGTGTGGTCGCCGCTGTGGTTCCTGTTGGTGTTCGCCGTGCTCACGGCTGCCACCCCGCTCGTCGCCCGGCTCTCACCGGTATGGCCGGCGGCTGTGGTGCTGGCCGTGGATGCGTGGCGGTTCGGCTTCGGCGGCCCTGAGTGGATCGGCTGGGTCAATGTAGCCGCCGGCTGGCTCGTGCCCTACACCCTGGGGGCGGCCTGGTCCCGGGGAGCGTACGCCGGGCGGCGTCCGGCTCTGCTCCTGTGTTCCGGTGGAGCGGCGGCCACGGTGGCGCTGGTGGTGTGGTGCGGGTACCCGGCGTCGATGGTGGGGGTTCCCGGCGCGGCCGTCTCCAACCTGAACCCGCCGACGTTGGCCGCCGTCGCCTTCGGACTGGCCCAGTGCGGCCTGGTCCTGCTGCTCCGGGCACCGCTGGACCGGGCGCTACGGCGGCCCCGGGTCTGGGCGGTGGTGGCACTGGTGAACCTGTCGGCGATGACCGTCTTCCTCTGGCATCAGACCTCGATGATGGCCGTCACGGCCGTCGGGCTGCTGTTCTCCTCCGACGTGCCCGGCCTGCACACCACACCTGCCTCGGCTTCCTGGGTCGTCGCCCGGCTGCTCTGGCTCCCGGTGTTCGCGGCGGCCCTGGCCGTCTGTTGGGCAGCGTTCCGCTGCTACGAGCACCCCCGTCCCACCCGACGCCACCGGGCCCGCCCCACCGCCGCTGCGGTGGGGGGCGCCGACCTGGCCCCGTCCCCCGTCCGGGCCGCGGCCCTGAGGCAGGCCCCGGCCACCGTCCCCGTCCCTGGCCCGAGGGGCGTCCGGGTTCGACCGACTGCCGTCGAGGAGATCACCCATGCCTAGGCTGACCCGTGTGAACAAGCAGCCCGCGCGCAGGGATACGTCCCCGCGGACCGAACCCGTCGAGCGCGGAACTCCCCTCGGCGAGCTCTTCACACTGCGCCACGACCCGCTGCCGCGGATGGCCCGACCGCGGTGGCTGGCCCGGCTGCCGCACGTGGCGGTCCTGCTCCTTGCGGCCTTCTTCGGCCTGACTACCCATCATGAACTCGTCGAGTACTACCGGTTCACCGATGGCCTCCCGGTGGTGGCGGCGGGGCTGACCGGCGCGTCCATCGCCCTCGCCTTGTTCCGCCCGATACCCGCCTGGTGGCTCGGCCTGTTCACCGCGGGGCTGGTGGCCGGCGTGACCCACGCCCATGTGAGGCAGAACGAACCCTGGCCCTGGCTGCCGAGCGGGTACGTGGCCTTCGCCCTGATCATCCTGCTGGTGGCGCTCCGTGTGTCCCCCCGGACCACCGTTTCCGTCGTCGCCCTCTCCACGGGCCTCACCGGCCTGACCGAGCTGTTCTTCGGTCCGGTGCGGGGCGCGAGCACGTTCGTCGTGTGCAGCGTCCTCTTCGGGATCGCCGGGCTCCTCGGGTACGCGTTGCGCGCCCTGCGGCTGGCCCGCCGGCAGTTGGTCGTGCAGGAGACCGTGGCCGAGGAGGAGCGGGCGCGGCGGACCCTGCTGGAGGAACGCAGCAGGATCGCGCGGGAGTTGCACGACGTGGTCGCCCACCACATGTCGGTGATCTCCATCCAGGCGCAGGTCGCCCCGCATCTGGTGGAGAACCCGTCCGAGGAACTGAGGGAGAACCTGGCGGGCATCCGGCAGAACGCCCTGGAGGCCCTCACCGAGCTGCGCCGGGTGTTGGGCGTACTGCGTTCCGAGCAGCCGGAGGATCCCGCCAACCCCCATCACCCGCAGCCGACCCTCGCCGAACTGGAAGGCCTCGTCGACAACGTGCGGGGCGCGGGGTTGGAGGTCACCACCGAGACGGCGGGCATCCGCCGGCCGCTGACGCCGGGCGTCGAGCTGACCGCGTACCGGATCGTGCAGGAGGCACTGAGCAACTGTCTGCGTCACGCGCCCGGTTCGCGGGTGGAGGTCGGCATCGCGTACGGGCCGCGTGATCTGCACCTGTGCGTCGCCAACACCGCTCCGACCCGGCTCGCGCCCCCCTCGCCGGGAGCGGGCCACGGGCTGCTCGGGATGCGGGAGCGGGCGGGCATGCTGGGGGGCGAACTGGTGGCGGGCCCGCGGCCCGACGGCGGTTACGAGGTGAGTGCCGTCCTACCCCTGGACCCGTCGGTCGGGTCCTCCTCCGAGACGAAGAAGGACAGATGAGCACTCCGATCAGGGTGATGATCGCCGACGACCAGATGATGGTGCGGCAGGGTTTCACCGTGCTCCTGAACACGCAGCCGGACATCGAGGTGGTCGGCCAGGCCGTGGACGGCGCGGACGCGGTGGCGAAGGTCGCCGAGCTGGTTCCGGACGTGGTGCTGATGGACATCCGCATGCCGGGGATGGGTGGCATCGAGGCCACGTCGATCATCACCCGCACGCCCGGTTCGGCGGTGAGGGTGCTCGTGCTGACCACCTTCGACCTCGACGAGTACGTCTACGAGGCGCTGCGCGCGGGCGCCTCCGGGTTCCTGCTCAAGGACGCCTCGGCGGAGCAGCTCGCCGAGGCGGTGCGCGTGGTGGCCGGCGGTGAGGCCCTACTGTCTCCGAACATCACGAAGCGGCTGATCACCGAGTTCTCCCGGCTGGGGGCACCGCGGGCTCCGTCGAAGGCGCGGATCGAGGCGCTGACGGAGCGGGAGACCGAGGTGCTGTCGTTGATCGCCCAGGGCCTGTCCAACGCGGAGATCGCGGAACACCTGGTCGTGGCGGAACAGACCGTGAAGACACATGTCAGCCGGGTCCTGGTGAAGCTGGGCCTGCGGGATCGGACCCAGGCGGCGGTGTTCGCGTACGAGACGGGTCTGGTCCGTCCGTCGGGCTACTGAGGCGCCCGCGTAGTCCCTGAGAGGGACCCGCAGAAATCCCCTTCGCTACCGACGCGGGCGACCACAGCGCCCACCTACGGTTCAGGTATGACCGAGACGACCACCGGGGCCACCCCCCGACCGCCAGAATTGCGGATGGCCACGGGCATCATGCAGAGCCTGCGTGATGACCTGATCACCCACGCCTTCGCCTACCGTCCGCTCCCGCCGATGCCGACGGACGGGCCGTTGACCCGGCGGCTGTCACCGAGGATGGCCGCGAGGGTGGCGTACCTGCCGCACGCGGCGATATGCGCGACGGCCTTCTTCGTGGTCCTGCTGGCGAGTGCGAACACCATCAGTGGGGCGCCCCTCCAGCACCTGGTGATGGGGCTGATCGCGGCGACCCCGCTGCTGATGACCCTGGTACGGCCGGTGGGAGCCTTCTGGGCGGCGTTGGCGGCCACCGCGGTGCTCTCCGTCCTTCACGGCCAGAGTTTCACCTGGCCGTGGTCACCGAGCACCTTCGTCGCCTACCTCGCGACGGTGACCGTCGTGGCGGCGCGGACCCGGCCCCGGGTGGCCGGCTGGATGTGGGTCATCACGGTGGTGTTCGGCGCGGTCCTGCCGATCCTGGTCGGCTCCTCCAACGCGGGGGAGGCCGCCCCGATGGCCTTCGCGTCGGCGGTGGCACTGCTGGTGGTCACGGTGCGCAACACCCGCAGGGAGGCGCGTCAGGAGGTCTCGGCGCAGCAGGAGGTGACGGCCGTCGAGCGGGATCGGCGGACGCTGCTGGAGGAGCGGACGACGATCGCGAGGGAGCTGCACGACGTGGTCGCCCACCACATGTCGGTGGTGGCGATCCAGGCCGAGGCGGCCCCGTACCGGGTGAAGAACCCGCCGCCGGAGCTGGAGGCGGCGTTCGTCACCATCCGGGAGAACGCGGTGGCCGCGCTGACGGAGCTGCGCCGCGTACTGGGTGTGGTCCGTTCCGCGGACTACGAGGCGCCGGACGCCCCGCAGCCGACGCTGGCCTCGATGGAGGGGCTGCTGGCCAACGTGCGGGAGGCCGGTCTGAGGGTGGAGAAGACCGTCACCGGTGCGGTGCGGGAGCTGCCGCAGGGGGTGGAGCTGTCGGCGTACCGGATCATTCAGGAGGCCCTGAGCAACAGCCTGCGGCACGCGCCGGGTGCGGTGGCCGAGGTGGAGGTGTCCTACGTGCTGGGTGGTCTGGGGGTACGGGTCGTCAACGGCCCGCCGGTCGGTGATGTCCGCCCTTCGCCGGGTGCGGGGCACGGGATCACCGGGATGCGGGAGCGGGTGGCCATGCTGGAAGGTGAGATGACCGCCGGGGTGAGCGCGGACGGCGGGTACGAGGTGGCGGTGTTCATACCGGTGCGCAGCCGCCCCGAGTCCGTGGAGGAGTCGGCATGACGATCAGGGTGCTCATCGTCGACGACCAGATGATGGTGCGCGAGGGCTTCTCGGTCCTGCTGAACGCGATGGACGGCATCGAGGTCGTGGGCGAGGCCGTCGACGGCCGGCAGGCCATCGCCCAGGTCGCGGCCCTGCGGCCGGACGTGGTGCTGATGGACATCCGCATGCCGGAGATGAACGGACTGGAGGCGACGCGGCAGATCGTGGCTTCCGACACGGATGCGAAGGTCCTGGTCCTGACCACCTTCGACCTCGACGAGTACGTGTACCAGGCGCTGCGGGCAGGCGCGTCCGGGTTCCTGCTGAAGGACGCTTCCGCCCGCCAGCTGGCGGACGGGGTGCGGGTGGTCGCCGCCGGGGAGGCACTGCTGGCCCCTTCGGTGACGAAGCGTCTGATCGTGGAGTTTTCCAAACTGGCGGAGGCTCCCCGCCTCGCCGATCCGGCGGGGGTGACGGAACTGACAGAACGGGAGACGGAGGTGCTCGTCCTCATCGCCCAGGGCCTGTCCAACGCCGAGATAGCGGACCGGCTCATGGTCGCGGAGTCCACGATCAAGACGCACGTGAGTCGCATCCTGGTGAAACTGGGCCTCCGCGACCGAACGCAGGCGGCGGTGTTCGCCTACGAGACCCGACTGGTGACGCCGGCGTAGCGCTCGACAAACCCTGAGTCTGAGTGCCCGTCAGGATGTGCGGGTGGGGGGTACTCCACGACCCCTGAGTGGATGCCGGACGCCCACCTGTTGGGGCACCACGAGCCGGACCGCCTCCGGGGGCGCCGGGTCGTCCTTCAACGGGTGCCGCAACGACAGCCGGCGCATCACGGACCGGCTCGGCACGGCGGGCACACCACGAACCGCGCGGCACCGTTCGGGACACCACGGACCGGAGCAGCACCGTTCGGGACACCACGGACCGGAGCGGCGCGCGCTCCCATGACCCCGCGTGGCAAGAGGCGTCGGCCGGACGTTTCCGGCGTCGCGACTCGCCCGGGCTTCCACGCACGGCTAGTCGCCCGCAGGGCGCGCATGCGCGCGGCGGGCGCCCTTTCCCCAGCGTGGACCCGCGGCCCCGCTCCGCCAGGTGGTGCGGTGAGCCCTTGCCGCACCGGGGAAACGGCCTACGCTGCGAGGATGGGTTTTGATCCGTGGGACGCCGCGTTCGTAGCCGATCCGTACCCCGCCTACCGGGAGTTGCGGGAGCAGGGGCGGGCCCTGTGGTCCGAGGCGACCGGGCAATGGCTGGTGCCGCACTACGCCGACGTGAACGGGCTGCTGCGGGACCGCCGGTTGGGCCGCACCTACCTGCACCGGTTCTCGCACGAGGAGTTCGGGCGCGAGGCGCCGCCGCCGGAGCACGAGCCGTTCCACACGCTCAACGACAACGGCATGCTGGACCTGGAGGACCCCGCGCACGGGCGGGTGCGTCGGCTGGTGGCGAAGGCGTTCACGCCGCGCACCGTCGAACGGCTCGCGCCGGAGGTGGAGCGGCTGGCCCGCGAACTGGTCGACGGGCTAAGGGAAGCCGGGGGCGGCGACCTGCTGACCTCCGTCGCCGAACCGCTGCCGGTCGCGGTCATCGCGGAGTTGCTCGGCATCCCGGAGTCCGACCGTGGCCTGCTGCGCCCGTGGTCGGCCGACATCTGCGGCATGTACGAGCTGCGTCCGGACGAGGAGACCGCGCGGCGGGCGGTGACGGCGAGCCTGGAGTTCAGCGCGTACCTCCGGGAGTTGATCGCGGAACGCCGCAACCGCCCCGGGACGGATTTGATCTCCGGGTTGATCGCCGCCCACGATGACGAGGGGCGGCTCAGCGAGCAGGAAATGATCTCCACCTGCGTGCTCCTGCTGAACGCCGGACACGAGGCGACCGTCAACACGACCGTGAACGGCTGGTGGGCCCTCTTCCGCAATCCGGAGCAGCTCGCGGAGCTCCGCGCGGACCCCGGAGCGGCGGATCCGAAAAAGTTGTCCACAGCTGTGGATGAACTTATGCGCTATGACACGCCCCTCCAGCTGTTCGAGCGCTGGGTTCTCGAAGACATCCAGGTCGGAGGCACTTTTATCCCCCGCGGGGCGGAGGTCGCCCTGCTCTTCGGCTCCGCGAATCGGGACCCGGCTCGGTTCACAAACCCGGACGAACTGGACCTCGCGCGGGCCGACAACCCGCACCTGACCTTCGGAGCGGGCATCCACTACTGCCTGGGAGCCCCGCTGGCCCGACTGGAACTGGCGGCCTCGTTCGGGGCACTGCTGGAGCCGGGCCTCCCGCCACTGAGGCTCGTACGGGAGCCCCAGTGGCAGGACGGCTACGTCATCCGCGGCCTGCGCGAACTGCTCGTGGAGTTCTGAGCCGCCCGGAGCCCGAAGCCCCGACCCCCGGCGGCCCCGTCGCCCACGGCACGCCCCACCGACGGCCCCGTCACCCCACGGCCCGTCACCCCACGGAACGTCACGCCACGGCTCGTCACCCAGGCGCCCCGTCAGTCGGCGATGTCCACGTGCATGTTGAACCGGACTCCGTTGATCTTCACCAGCAGGTTCCCCTGCACCTTGCGCCGGGCGAGGGTCGCCCCGACCGCCCCCTTGCCGAGCGCCGCCTTGTCCTGCGGGGCGTGGCTGACGAATTCCGTGAAGAGGCCGCCCCCGGCGAGCCCGGCGGCCTGCCGCCATTCATCGCGCAGTTCGCCGTACGTGTCCGCGTCCATCGGGGAGCCGCCGAGCCCCAGGTTGATGCGCTCGCCGCCCACGTACGCGTCGGCACACTGCTTGAGGATGGACGGGACCAGCGTGTCCTTGAGGCTGTAGTGCACCTTCACCGCGGCCAGCAGCCCGCTCGGATCGCCGGACAGCTTGGCCTTGCGCGCGTCCTTCGCGCCCGACTTGAAGATGTCCTCCCTGTCGCTGTCGATGGTCTTGCGAGCCTGCTCGAAGCCGTGCTCGGGGTTCTGTGCGATCCCGACCGACAGGTCCCACTTGCCCGCGGGCACCCACTCGGGGTCGAACCCGATCTCCTGGCAGTAGTCCCTGAGGTTCTGGTCGGCTTCGGCCGCGGACTTGGCGTACTTCGGCATGCGTCCCCTCCGATGTCGTTCGTTCGTGCAGCGACGCGGTCCAACGTGCCACGCGGGGGACGGCCCGTCAGGCATATCACCCAGATGGTGAAAGGGGTCTGCGCATGGGGCGACTGAGGCGGCCAGGAGAGCCGTGCCTCGCGTCCCCGGGCTGGATCACACCAGAATCGCAGCGCCGCCCCCACAACCGGCCGCAGGCCACCGCCCCCCGCCCCCACTCCCTCACCGGTCGACTCCCTCCCCCTCCCGGGGGACGATGGACAGGGGGCTTCGGCACGTCAAAGGACTGATCATGTTCGAGGAAACCAAGGCGTTCAGCGGATTCGCGGTCAACGACATCCCCCGGGCCAAGGAGTTCTACGGCGGCACGCTCGGCCTGCGCGTCAGCGAGGAGAACGGCATGCTCGTGCTGCACCTCGCGGGCGACACCGACGTGCTCGTGTACCCGAAGGACGACCACGAGCCCGCCGGTTTCACGATCCTCAACTTCCCCGTACCCGACGTCGAGCGCGCGGTCGACGAGCTCACGGCCGCCGGCGTCTCCTTCGAGCGCTACCCGGGCTTCGACACGGACGCCAAGGGCATCGTGCGCGGCAGCGAGGGCCCGCCCATCGCCTGGTTCAAGGACCCGGCGGGCAACGTCCTGTCCGTACTCGAACCGATGTGACCCCCGGGCGCAGAAGCACAGGGGCGTCAGGACAACACGACGGCAGGACGGCAGGACGGCACGACGGCACGACGGACGGACGCGGGGACGCGGGCGCGCTGCGGTGGCGGCGCCCCGGGCCCCTGCCTAGCGTGGGCAGCGCATCCGGACACGCACCCCCGCACCCCTCCCGCACACGTCCCCCGCGAGAAAGGCCCGCCCCATGCCCGCCACGTCCGACAAGCCCTCCATCGTCCTGGTCCACGGCTTCTGGGGCGGCGCCGCCCACTGGGCCAAGGTGATCACCGAACTGCGCCGGCGCGGCTTCGGCGACCTGCACGCCGTGGAGAACCCCCTGACCTCCCTCGCCGACGACGCCGAACGCACCCGCAAGATGGTCCGGCAGATCGCCGGACCGGTGCTGCTGGTGGGGCACTCGTACGGCGGCGCGGTCATCACCGAGGCCGGCGACCTGCCGAACGTGACGGGGCTGGTGTACGTCGCGGCGTTCGCGCCGGACAGCGGGGAGAGCCCGGGGCAGATCACCGAGCAGCACCCGCCGGCGGCGTTCGCGAACATCGCGCCGGACTCCGACGGCTACCTGTGGGTCGAGCAGGACGCCTTCCACGAGAGCTTCGCGCAGGACCTCACCCCGGAGGAGGCGCTGGTCATGGCGGTGACGCAGAAGGCCCCGCTCGCGTCGACCTTCGGTGACGCGGTGAGCACGCCGGCGTGGCGCACGAAGCCGTCCTGGTACCAGGTGTCCACCGAGGACCGCATGATCCACCCGGACAACGAGCGCCGCATGGCGGAGCGGATGAACCCCCGCAAGACCATCGAGCTGAACGCCTCCCACGCCTCACTGGCCTCCCAGCCGGGCGCGGTGACGGACCTGATCGAGGCCGCCGCGACGGACCTGTCCGGCCGCTGACGGTCGGCGAAAGGCCCCGACGGCCCCCGCCTACCCCCGCGGCAGGGTGAGGGCCCACGCCGACCGGCGCAGGGTCCACGTACGCCGCCTGACCGGGCCCGTCAGGACCTGGTTGGCCCGGTAGCGGAAGTCCGCCCCGGAGACCGTCACCGTCTCGGCCCGGCTCGTCAGCGGCAGGCCGCCCGAGAGCCGGACCACCACCTCCGCGGGCCCACCCTGCTCGGGCGTCCGTACGGCGACGTCCTCGACGGGGTGGTCCAGGTCCGCCAGGACCACCCCGTCGACCTCGATCCGCAGCCGGTGCACGGGGCGCGCCTCGGGCGCGGCCGGGCTCGGCAGCAGCGTGCGCAGCAGGGAACGGTACGTACCGCCCCACCGCGCGACCGCCTGCGTGCGCGGGGGCGGCGGGATCCGCAGCCCGCCCAGCACCACCGCGTCGCTGTCGTCGACGAGGAGGTCCCTGGTCCGCGCCACTCCGTCGAGGGCCGCCCGCGCCGCCGGCACCGCCGACAGCGGCACCCCGAGCGCCCCGGCCAGCGCCAGTGAGCCCGGCGGGCCGACCGGGACCAGCGAGAGGACGCCCTCGCCCATTCCGCGCTCCCGTTCCCGGTGCAGCAGCCCCACCGCGCGGACCAGCGCGCGGTCGTCACCCACGATCACCGGCCGCCGATGACCCCGGCGGGCGAGGGCCCGCGCAAATTCCTCCTGCGAATCCGGGAGGCAGATTTTCGCCGCCGCTCCCGCTGACAACACATCCTTCGCGATTCGCACGGACTCGCCGTCAAGACGGCGGGCGACCGGGTCGACGAGCACGAGCAGGCCGCCTACCGGCGCGCCCGCATGGCTCATGGTGGGCTCTGGAGCCGACACCTCGGTCCTTCCTCGGGTAGCATCTTTGTGCAAGAGGCCCTTGCGCTATTGCGCCAGGGCCTTCGTCTATTCCGGGGTACCGGTCCGACGGCTCAGCCTGCGGTGTACATCGTCGTACGCCCCCTGACCTTGGACATGCCCCATCCGGAAGAGGTGTACGCCTGTGCCCGCTCTTGTGCTGCTCGGAGCTCAGTGGGGTGACGAGGGCAAGGGAAAGGCCACCGACCTGCTCGGTGGATCCGTTGACTATGTAGTGCGATACCAGGGTGGTAACAACGCCGGCCACACGGTCGTCGTCGGTGACCAGAAGTACGCACTGCACCTTCTCCCCTCCGGCATCCTCTCACCCGGATGCACCCCGGTCATCGGCAACGGTGTCGTCGTCGACCCGGCCGTCCTGCTCTCCGAGCTTCGCGGCCTGAACGAGCGCGGCATCGACACCTCCAAGCTGCTCATCAGCGGCAACGCGCACCTGATCACGCCGTACAACGTCACCCTCGACAAGGTCGGCGAGCGCTTCCTCGGCAAGCGCAAGATCGGTACGACCGGTCGCGGCATCGGCCCGACCTACGCGGACAAGATCAACCGCGTCGGCATCCGCGTGCAGGACCTGTACGACGAGTCGATCCTCACCCAGAAGGTCGAAGCGGCGCTGGAGGGCAAGAACCAGCTCCTCGCGAAGCTGTACAACCGCCGCGCGATCGAGGCGGAGGCGATCGTCGAGGAGATGCTCCAGTACGCGGAGCAGATCAAGGGCTACGTCGCCGACACCACCCTGATCCTCAACAACGCGCTCGACGAGGACAAGGTCGTGCTCTTCGAGGGCGGCCAGGGCACCCTGCTCGACGTCGACCACGGCACGTACCCCTTCGTCACCTCCTCGAACCCGACCGCCGGCGGCGCCTGCACCGGCACCGGCGTGGGCCCGACGAAGATCAGCCGCGTCATCGGCATCCTCAAGGCCTACACCACCCGCGTCGGCGCCGGCCCGTTCCCGACGGAGCTGTTCGACGAGGATGGCGAGGCCCTGCGCCGCATCGGTGGCGAGCGCGGTGTCACCACCGGCCGTGACCGTCGCTGCGGCTGGTTCGACGCCCCGATCGCCCGCTACGCGACCCGCGTGAACGGCCTGACGGACTTCTTCCTCACCAAGCTGGACGTGCTGACCGGCTGGGAGGAGATCCCGGTCTGCGTCGCCTACGAGATCGACGGCAAGCGCGTCGAGGAGCTCCCGTACTCGCAGTCGGACTTCCACCACGCGAAGCCGATCTACGAAACCCTCCCCGGCTGGTCCGAGGACATCACCAAGGCCAAGACCTTCGCGGACCTCCCGAAGAACGCCCAGGCGTACGTCAAGGCCCTGGAGGAGATGTCGGGCGCCCCGATCTCCGCGATCGGCGTCGGCCCCGGCCGCACCGAGACGATCGAGATCAACTCGTTCCTCTAGGAACACCCGACGGAGCGGGGCAGACGGCGCGTACGCCGTCTGCCCCGCTCCGTCGTTCCCGGGACCCGGGCCGCCGTCGCCCGACTCAGCAGAACGCCTCCTTCGCCACGGCGGCGCCCTTGTTCCAGCCCTGACTGAACTGCTGGTTCGCCGAGGCCGGCGCCGTCGCCGCGCAGTTCGCCCTGACGGCGTCCCAACCGGCGACGATGCCGGCCTTCGAGGTGGTGCCGGTGGTCGTGGTCGTCGTACCGCCGCCGCTGCACTGGGTGACGGTCGTGCCCTGCCGGATCGAGTACGTGGCGTCCTTCTTCTGCTTGGCGATCGTGAAGGTGCCGTCCGGACTCATGCTGAAGCCGGCGCCGATGCCCGTGGACGATTCCAGGAACGCGGGCCCCGGCAGGAAACCGCCGCCGGAGACGTTCACCGTGCCGTCCGGCAACACGCCCGACAGCGAGCACGTGGCGGCGGGGACGACCGCGGGAGCCGTCGGGGCCTGGGCGAAAGCGGTGGATCCGAGAGCGAGGGAACCCACCACCACGGGGGCGAGCAGGGTCAACCGCGTACGTCGGTTCATGGTGTTTCCTCCCGTGCGGGAGAGGGGGCAGGAGAGGCTGGACGTCGGCGTGCCCACGGAGCGGCGCGCGACCCCCTCCAGGGCCCGGGGCACCGGCACGGCGGCCGGAAGGCCGGACATGTCCGCCGCTTTCCATCGTCTCCCGCCCACCCGTACGTGTCGACCGCGCCGGACGGGCTACGCGGCCCCCACGCCCGGAGCCGCGTACGTACGCAGGGTCACGCCGTGCCGGGTGTGGAGGCGGAAGATCTCGAAGGCCGCCAGCGCCGTGGTCGCCACCGCACCGCCGACGGGAAGCGTCCAGGTGTCCTCGGGCCAGGTCCCGACGGACCAGAACACGCTCTGGATGACGAACTCCCAGGCCAACACGACCGTCAACAGCGCGGGCAGCGCCTGGTGGACCTCCACGGTGCGGAACATGTGCCGGGACGCGGCGGGCACCGCGAACCAGATGAAGGCGGCCCCCCGCGCCGCCATGGCGATGCCGACCACGATGGCCACGTACGTCACCGGCGCCCCGGCGCCGAAGTGGGCCGGCACCAGCAGCATGCAGGCGACCGCCGCCCCCACCAACAGGACGTGTCCGAGGAAGGCCCCGACCGCGATCAGCGGTCCGCGCAACTGCGCCCTCATACGACCCCGGTGCCCGGGCCGGGCGGCGGCGATGAACACACCCACCACCAGTGGCACGCTGACCAGCAACAACACGGGCGTCAACGCCACCTTGAGCAGCCCGTCCCAGAGCCAGAGGACGAGGTACTTCCCCTCGCTCATGGCGATCGGCACCTTCACCAGCAGCGCCGTCGCCAACCCACCCCAGAACCGCACGGCTTGCAACGTCCGCACGCGCGGGTCGTGCAGCACGGCACGCGCGTCCGGCTCCATGAACCGCTCGACGAGCAACCGGTCCCGGTTTCCCCCGACCTCACCCAAGTCCCCCTGCATTCAACGATGTTGACATCGAAGGGCGAGCGGAAGCCACCCTTCCCCGGGGCGCATCCAGGTCGTTCTCAGGGCGGCGGACGGGGCGGGTCAACGGGCGGCCGTGATCGTCGGGCCCGGTTCGGTCACCGGCGCCTGCCGGACCGGTGACATCCGAGCCCGGTCGCAGCCGAACGAGGCCGTACGGCGAGGGGGTTGGGGCCGTACACCGGACGAGGGCGTCACCGCCCACCCCGCTCAGCGTCCGCCCCTGGCGCCGGCGCCGCGCCTACCACGCCAGCTGCGCGATTTCCTCCGAGACCACCGCGCAGGCGTCCGCCGCCGGGTCGATCAGGGGGAAGTGGCCGACCCCGTCCAGGAGGGTCAGGCCGACCGTCTCGCCCGCCTTCGCCGCCGCGGCCACGTACGACTCCGCCACCTCGGGCGGGACCACGATGTCGTCCCGCCCGTGCACGACCGCGGTGGCGATGCCCGTCGGGAGCAGGGCCGCCGGGTCCGCGAAGGGCAGGCGTCCCGCCCAGTGTTCGGCGCCGCCCAACAGCTGCGCGGACGCGCCCCCGCACACCTCCAGCTCCTCCGCCACGGCGAAGTCGGCGATCGGGGCCAGCGCCACCACCCCGCGCAGCGCCGGCGGGCCGGCCAGCCGCCACGGGGAGCCGAGGGGCAGTACGTGTCGGGCCGCGGCCCACAGGGCGAGTTGGCCGCCCGCGGAGTGACCCGTCACGACCGTGCGCCGCGGGTCGGCCTCGGGGAGCGCGGTCGCGGCCAGCCCGGGGAGGGCGTCCATGGCGGCGGCGACATCGTCGAAGGTCTCGGGCCAGCGTCCCGCGACGGGTCCGCCCGCCCCCTGGTGCGGCAGCGAACTGCCGCGCCGGTACTCGACGTTGGCGACGGCGAAGCCCTGACGGGCCAGGAAGCCGGCGAGCGGGGTGATGTGCTGTCGGTCGTACGGGGCGCGCCAGGCCCCGCCGTGCAGGACGACGACCAGGGGCGCGGAGCCGGGCCCGGCGCCGTCGCCGTGCGGGGCGTAGAAGTCGATGACCTGGTCGGGGTGTTCCCCGTACGCGGCGCTCGCGTCGGGGAGGACCGGGGGGTGGGCGAAGGCCGAGGCGGCCTCGGCGGCGTCCCGTTCGACTGCGGGGTCCGTCATCGGCTCAACCTCTCGGTAACGCGTGGGACAGCGGGGACTGGTGTTCCGGTGTTCCGGCAGAGCGGGACCGTATCAGGCGCGAACCCACCCCCGGCCGGCCGGAGCCCCCTTCGTCGCGGTGGGGGGGGGGGGGGGGCCCCCCCCCCCCCCACGGGGGGGGGGGGGGGCCCCGGCCCCCCCCAAAAATAACCACCGCGGGGGGCCGGCGGGTGGGCCCCGGGGCCCCCCCCCCCCCCGCCGCG
>NZ_JBIAVF010000003.1:55322-194735 GCF_042893755.1 Streptomyces sp. NPDC001568
TGCGGGCTGGGGGGTACGGTGGCGGGCGCCCCCCCCCCGCGGGGGGGCGGGGGCCCGCGGGGGGGGGGGGGGGGGGGCGGGGCCCCCCCCCCCCCGACTGCTGTGACGTTTCGCTACCGCGTCACCCGAAAACGTGACCCAGTGCGGGGCCGAGCGTGTGGCCCAGGGTCCGCGCCGCCCGCTCGGCGTCGGCGAAGCCGACGTAGAGCGGGGTGAAGCCGAAGCGCAGGACGTCGGGGGTCCGGAAGTCCCCGACGACGCCCCGCGCGATGAGCTCCGCCATGACCCCGCGGGCGTTCTCCGTGCGCAGCGAGACCTGGCTGCCGCGCTCCGCGTGCCCGGCCGGGGTGACCGACTCGACGCGGCCCTCGGGGACGTACGCGGCGACGCATTCGAGGAAGAAGTCGCCCAGCGCGAGGGACTTGGCGCGGACGTCGTCGACGTCCACGCCCTCCCAGACGTCGAGGGCCGCTTCCAGCGCGAGCATCGACAGGATGTCCGGCGTGCCGACCCGCGCGCGGGTCGCGCCCGGGGCGGGCTCGTAGGCCGGGGTCATCGCGAAGGGGTCCGCGTGCCCGTTCCAGCCGGGCAGCGGGGAGTCGAAGGACTCCTGGTGGCGTGCGGCCACGTAGATGTAGGCCGGGGCGCCGGGCCCTCCGTTGAGGTACTTGTACGTGCAGCCGACCGCGAGGTCGACGGCGTGCGCGTCGAGGTCGACGGGCAGGGCGCCCGCCGAGTGGCACAGGTCCCAGACGACCAGCGCGCCCGCCGCGTGCGCGGCCGCGGTGAGGGCGGGCAGGTCGTGGAGCCGGCCGGTGCGGTAGTCGACGTGGTTGAGCAGCACCAGCGCGGTGTCGGAGGTCATCTCCGAGGCGGCCTCGGCGGGGTCCACGGCGACGACTTCGAGGCCGGTCATCCGCGCGGCGGAAGCGGCGATGTAGCCGTCCGTCGGGAAGGTCGCGGCGTCGACGAGCATCCGGGTCCGGCCGGGCGCGGCCAGTCGGGCGGCGCCGACGAGCGCCTTGAAGAGGTTGACGCTGGTGGAGTCGCCGACGGTGACCTGTCCGGGGCCGGCGCCGATCAGCGGGGCGATGCGGTCGCCAATCCGCTCCGGGGCGGTCCACCAGCCGCTCTCGTCCCAGGAGCGGATGAGGAGCTCGCCCCACTGGCGGCGTACGACGTCGCTCACGGCGTCGGGGACGCCGGCCGGGAGGGCGCCGAGGGAGTTGCCGTCGAGGTAGACGACGCCGTCGGGGAGGGCGAACCGCTCGCGGAGCTTGCCGAGCCCGTCGGCGGCGTCGAGTGCCGCGGCGCGGGCCCGGAGCCCGGCCTCGGCCGGGTGCGGCGCCGGGGCGGCGTCGACGTCGACGTGGGAGTCCGAGGCGGAGTCGGTCCCGCGCACCCCGCCGGATATCGGTCGCGTGTCAGACATGGCTGCGCGCCGTCCAGAGCTCGGGGAACACGTTCTTCGTCGCGCGCTTCTCCAGCCAGGCCACCCCGGCCGAGCCGCCCGTGCCCGTCTTCGCGCCCATCGCGCGCCGGGTCGCCACCAGGTGGTCGTTGCGCCAGCGCCAGACCAGCTCGGCGACGTCCGTCAGCACCTCGCCGAGGCGGTGCAGGTCGCCGTGCTCGCCGGCGGGCTCGGCGTACAGGGCCGTCCAGACGGCCTCGACCTCGGGCGACGGCTCGTAGCGCGCCGTCAGGTCCCGGTCCAGGACCTGCTGCGGGACCGGCAGGCCGCGGCGGGCGAGCAGGCGCAGGGTCTCGTCGTAGAGGCCGGGTTCGTGGAGGGCCTTCTCCAGTTCGCCGTGGACGCGCGGCGCGCCGCGGTGCGGGACCAGCATCGACGCGGACTTGTCGCCGAGCAGGAACTCCATCCGCCGGTACATCGCGGACTGGAAACCGGAGCCCTCGCCGAGGGCGGACCGGTACGAGTTGAACTGGCCCGGGGTGAGCTGGGCGAGGGGGCGCCAGGAGGCGTTGAGGGCCTCCAGCTCGCGGAGGGATCGTTTCAGCGCGTCCATCGCGACGGGGATGTCGTCCTCGCGCAGGGCGCGGGCCGCGGTCTCCCACTCGTGGACGATGACCGTGAACCACAGCTCCATGACCTGGGTCGTGACCAGGAAGACCATCTCGCCGGGGTCGTCCGAGCGGAGGTGCTGGAGGTGGGTGAGGACGTCCGCCTGGACGTAGTCCTCGTAGGGGGTCGTGCCGGCGAAGTCGAGGTTCGGGGTGTCCGAACCGGCTCCGGAGGCATCAAGGGCGTGCGACATTTCTGTCTCCTCGACACGTGCTTCCGGGTAGCGGTCCGCTCCTTCCGTGAGGTAAGTGGAGCCCCGGTCCCCTGCCTCGCATCATAAACAGGGGATCCGGAACCCCTCTAGGGCACTCGGCGCGCAGTTATGCGAGCGTGTCCGCGGCGGTCTCCGAGGAATCCCGCAGGAAGGTCGAGCAGCGCTCGTACTCCTCCTTCTCGCCGATCGCGCCGGCGGCCCGGGCCAGGGCGTTCAGGGCGCGCAGGAACCCGCGGTTCGGCTCGTGCTCCCACGGCACCGGGCCGTGGCCCTTCCAGCCCGCGCGGCGCAGGGAGTCCAGCCCGCGGTGGTAGCCCGTACGGGCGTACGCGTAGGACTCGACCGTGTTTCCGGCGGCGAAGGCCCGGTCGGCGAGGGTGGCCCAGGCGAGGGAGGACGTGGGGTACGCGGCGGCCACCTCGGCCGGGTCGGTGCCGGCGGCGAGGGCCTCTCGCGGCGCGGGCTCGTCGGGCAGGTGGGTGGGGGCGGGGCCCCCGAGCAGGTTCTGGTGAATCGACATGGGATCAGTGTGGCCGATGGCCCGCCGCGACGGGCCGGCCGTGCCCGACCGGCGGCGCCCCGGGGCCCGCCATCGCCATCGCCCGCGTACCCGTGCCCGTACCGGTGCCCGCGCCTCCAGCGACCGCGGGGTGGCGCGGCCCCGGCAGCCAGGTCGGGGGCCGGACCGAGGCCAGCTCCCGGCGCAGGACCGGGACGATCCGTTCCCCCAGCAGGTCGATCTGCTCCAGCACCGTCTCCCGCGGCAGCCCGGCGTGGTCCACGAGGAAGAGCTGGCGCTGGTAGTCCCCGTACGCCTCCCGGAAGGTGAGGATCTTCTCGATGACCTCGTCCGGGCTCCCGACCGCCAGCGGGGTCCGCGCCGCGCACTCCTCCAGGGACTCCCGGGCACCACGCGCGGGCGAGCCGTCGAAGTACGGGCGGAACTCGCGCACCGCGTCCTGCGACCGGGCCCGTACGAAGACCTGCCCGCCGAGGCCGACGACGGCCTGCTCGGCGGCGCCGTGCCCGTGCTCGGCGTACCGGGCGCGGTACAGCTCCACCAGCCGCGCGTAGTGCCCGACGGGGGCGCGGAGGTTGTCGACGAAGAACCCGTCCCCGTAGGACGCGGCCTGCTCCGCGCCCTCCGGCGAGCGCACCGACGCGTGCCACACGAAGGGCGGTACGCCGTCCAGCGGGCGGGGAACGGAGGTGAAGCCGTCGAGGCGGGCGCGGGAACGGCCCCTCCAGTCGATGTCCTCCTCCCGCCACAGCCGGTGCAGCAGGGCGTAGTTCTCGCGGGCGAGCGCGACGCCCTGGCGGAGGTCCTGGCCGAACCACGGGTAGACGTTGGGGACGTTGCCGCGCCCCAGCGTCAGGTCCACGCGGCCGTCCGCCAGGTGCTGGAGCAGCGCGAACTCCTCCGCGATGCGGACGGGGTCGTTGGTGGTGACGAGCGTGGTGGCGGTGGAGAGGAGCAGCCGCTCGGTGCGGGCGGCGACGTACGCGAGCAGCGTCGGCGGCGAGGACGGCACGTGGGGCGGGTTGTGGTGCTCGCCGGTGGCGAAGACGTCGAGGCCGGCCTGCTCGGCCCGGACGGCGATGGTCGTCATCGTCTTGATCCGCTCGTGCTCGGTGGGCGTGCGGCCGGTGAGCGGGTCGGGCGCGACATCGCCGATGGAGTACACGCCGAACTGCACCACCCCGCCGCCCACCCTCCCCGTGATCGCGCCGCGCACGCGCTCGCGCCGCCGCCGCCGGGCGCGGGTGCGGTGCCGGGGGGCAGGCCCCGGCACCGCGGTGCGTGGGGCCGGACCAGGACCCCTCGTACAGGACCGTGCCGGATGCTCCGGCGAGCCACCACGTCCGTTCCGGCAGTCCGTCAAGTCGTGCGGCGAGGAGGAGCGGGTGGTGGGGCCCCCACCACGTTCCGGTCAAGTGCGGTGCCCGGCGCACCTCCCCGCGCACGGGGTCCGCGACGGACGGTGGGGGTGCAGTCAATGCACGCTAGGGGGCATGTCGTGAAAGCGATCATGAGTAGGACCGCCGTGGCGCCGGGAACCGGCCCGGCCACGGTGACGGGCCGGACCACGGGAACGGGAACGGGGACAGGAACGGGGACAGGAACGGGAACGGGAACGGGAACGAGGACAGGAACAGGCACGACGACGGGCACGACAACGCGAACGGGCACGGCCACCGCCGCCACCAGCACCAGCACCAGCACCAGCACCAGCACCACCCTGATCCCCGTACGCCGGGACCCCGTCCACGAGGCGGCCGAGGACCTCTGTTCCGTCGTCCTGGCCTCGCTGCGCCGCAAGGACCAGCGGGAGAAGGGACGGCAGTACGTCCGGGGGCTGCTCGCCCTGCGGGGCCGCAAGTCGATGCGCGGCATCGCCGGGCAGGTCGGGGGCCCTGCCGCGGAACAGAGCATGCACCACTTCATCTCCAGTTCCACCTGGGACTGGGAGCCCCTGCGCGCCTCCCTCTCGGGCTTTCTGGAGGCGACGACCCCGCTGACCGCTTGGGTGGCCCAGCCGATGGCCATCCCGAAGGGCGGCGACCGTTCGGTGGGCGCGGCGCACCGGTTCGACCCCCACCAGGGGCAGATGTTTCGCGGGCAGCAGGCCTTCGGCACCTGGTTCGCGTCGGCCGGCCTGGTGACGCCGGTCGGCTGGCGGATGTTCCTGCCCGACGCCGAGGGACCACAGGGCGCCCTCGACGAGCACGCCGCGCAAGCCGCGTACGAGCAGTGCGCCGCGACGGCCGTCATCGAGGCGGTGCGGCGCAGCGGGAGCGGCCCCCGCCCGGTGGTGCTCGACATCCGTCAGATCGGCACCCGCTCGACGATGAACCGCTTCGCCGAGGCGGGGCTCCCGGTCATCGCGCGGGCGGCGGCGTCGACGCCGCTGCTCGTCACGGATCCGACCCTGCCGGGGTACGGGGCCGGGGTGCGCAGCGCGCGCGAGATCCTGCAGTCGGTGAAGGGGCTGTCCACCCCGGTGGAGTGGACCGATCCCGATCCGGGGCATCCGGGCGGCCGGCACCGCGGCACGCTGGCCGTCGCGGTGCGGGTGATGATGCCCGACCCGTCGCCGGCCCGACGCCGGCACCTGCTGCTGGTCGGCGAGTGGACCGATCCACGGCGCGCTCCGGCGCAGGTGTGGGTGACCGACCTCGTACGGCTCCCCGTGGGCCCGCTGCTGCGGCTGACCAAGCAGGGCCTGCGCGTGGGCTTCGCCGCCGAGCACGGTGGCCAGGAGGTGGGCCTGCGCGACTTCGCCGGGCGGGCCCTGCCCGGCTGGCACCGGCACGTCACGCTGGCGTCGGTCGCCCACGCGGCCCGCGCGCTGTCGGGGACGGGAACGGAGCACGGCCCGACGCCGTGAGGACCCTCCGGCCCCCGGCGCCCCGCCCGTCACCGACGGCCGGGGCGCCGGGAGGCCCGGGTTCGCTACTCCGGCCGGGCGCCCGCCGTGCGGCGGTCGTGCAGGACCGTACGGGCCTTGCGCAGGCGCAGGGCCATCTGGATCTCCAGCGCCCGGCCGGGCTTATGCCATTGCGGGCCGAGGAGTTCGGCGATGCGTTCCAGCCGCCGGGACACCGTGTTGGGGTGCACGTGCAGCGCCTCGGCCGCGTGCGTGGGGCTGCCGCCGGAGGCGAAGTACGCGTCGAGGGTGCCGGTGAGGCACGTCATGCGGTCGGTGTCGTACTCCAGGACGGGCCCGATCGTCGACGCGATGAAGGACTCCACGTCGTGGTCGGCGGACAGCAGCAGCCCGAGGAAGCCGAGTTCGCGCAGCGAGGCGGTGCCGCCCGCCCCGTCGAGGGCGGTCAGCGCGTCCAGACAGCGCACGGCCTCCGCGTACACCCGGGCCACCTCGCCCGGCCCCCCGGTGGGGCCGGCCGCACCGGTGGACACGGCGTGCCCGAGGAGCGGTGACAGTTCGCCCGAAGCCCGGTGCGCGGCGGCTGAGGCGTCGTCGCCCGGCAGGACGAGCACGATGCAGCCCCGGCGCACGCCCTTGAGCCCGCCCATCCGGTAGGCGTACGAGGACGCCCAGGCGACGGCCTTGCCGAGTTCCCCGCCCTCGGGCCGGGCCACGACGACGACGTGGGGCCGGTCGAGGTCGATGCCGAGCCGGCGGGTGCGCTCCAGCAGGTGCAGGTCGACGGAGTGCGGCCGTTCCAGCAGGTCGGCGAGCAGTTCGTCGTGGACGGGCCCCTCGGCGGCGGCCGTGCCCCGCTGGATCAGCATCAGCGAGGCCACCGACTGCGCGGCCAGTTGGAGCAGCCGTACGTCCTCCTCGGCGAGCGGCGCCGACGCGCTCAGCAGCAGCACCCCGAGGTCCTCGGCGCCCGCGAGGACGGGGGCGAGCCACAGCTCGCCCGGCAACCGGACGGGCCGCCGGTCGATCTGCGCCTGGAGGGCGCCCTTGGCCACCGACTCCTCGTCCAGGTCCGGCAGTTCGCCGGTGGCCGTCAACGGCCTGCCACCGGGGTCCCGTACCTGGAGCACCCCGTCGAGCGCGTCGGCGGTGGCCCGGGCGAGGGTGGCCAGGCCGGCCCCGTCCAGCACCAGCCCGGCCAGCCGGGCGTGACACTCCCACAGGTGCCGGACCCGGGTGAGGGCGGTGTTGGTGCGCGAGCCGAACGCCTCCAGCTCGGTGACCTCGTCGCGGGTCTGCTCCAGCAGCCGGGCCTTCTCGATGGCGACGGCGGCCAGGTCCGCGAGGGAGAGCAGCACGCCGATCTCGTCGGGGGTGAACTGCCGTACGGCGCGGTCGGATCCGTAGAGCGCGCCCAGCGTGGAGCTCCCGCGCCGCAGGGGGACGGCGATGATGGCGCGCAGCCCCTCCGCCTCCACGGCGGAGTCGATGCCGGGGGCGTGCACGATGGCGGGATCGGCCAGGTAGTCGGCGGTCCACACCGGCGACCGGCGGTCCTGGGCGATGCTGCCCAGCCCGTGCCCGGTGCCCAGTTCGAGCCCCACGTTCAGGGCGGTGGTCTCGCCCTCGGAGGTGCGCACGTACGCCGATCCGTCCGGGCGCGACAGCGACAGCCAGGCCATGTCGAAGCCGAGGAGCCGCCGGGCCCGACGGGTGATCAGGCGCAGCAGCCCGTCGAGGTCGTACGGGGAGGTCAGGTCGTGCGCGGTGTCCACGAGGGCGGTGAGGGCGGCCTCGCGCTGCTTGGCGCGGATCGCGTCCGCACGTACGGAACGGGCCAGCTCCACCGCCCTGGCGAGGCCGGCGAGGTGTTCCGCCCCGGCGTCGGCGCAGCGGGCGTCCTCCAGCAGGGCCTCGTACCGGCCCTCCGGGGCGTCCGCCGCGAGCAGTTCCAGTACGGCCAGCGCCCCTGGTGCCCCGCCGTCGTCCCCGCGCATCCGTCGCCCCCGTCCGACCAGCCCGTATGTCCCGCGCTCCGAACCTAGGTTCCGTGCGACGAGGGGTCAAGCAGGGCGCGGTCGACGCCCGTCGGGGCGCGACGGCGCGTCAGCACCGGACGGCGCCCGCCAGGGTCAGTCGGGGCGTCGTGCAGGCCGCACGGATCGCCTCGACGCGTTCCTCCGCGATGCGCAGCGCCTCCAGGTAGGGGCAGTCGGGGTGCGGGGCCGTCCTGCCGCCCGGGCCGGCTCGACCGCGCAGACCGGCGAGCTCCAGGCGCAGTTCGCGGTACCGGCCGAGGGCGAGTTCCGCTTCGACCCACTGGCCGAGCACGGCGAGCCGGTCGGCGTCGAGGACCTCGATGCGGGCGCCGAGCCAGGTCCCGGCGTCGATGCCGTCCAGGGCGGGGCCGGTCCACAGGGCGAGGGCGCGGCGCAACCGCAGGGCCGCCTGTTCGAAGTCGCCGCGCCCCATGGCGCGGTAGCCGGCGCCGGATTCGCGGGCGAACTCCCGGACGTCGGAGCGACCGCCACCGGTGTCGAGAAGATACCCGCCGGGCCGGGTGGAGAGCACCGACTCGGGAGTACGTACCGAACCGGCCCCGAGCGACCGCGCGAAGCGCTCGCGCAGGCGGCGTACGGCGGTGTGCAGGACAGCGCGGGCGTGCTCGGGGCGGGTGTGGACGGCCAGCTCGTCCGCGAGGACGGCGGCGGGCACGACACGGTCGGGCCAAGCGGCGAGAACCGCCAGCACGTGCCGGGACTCCGGCGTGGGGGCCGTGACGGGCACACCGTTCTCGATGACCCGCGGCTCTCCGAGTACCTCAATGTCCACAGTGTTCTCCCTGGGCAGGCGAGCAGAAAAAATAATACCCGGAAGGATCTTTCAGGGAAGGGCTATGCGGGAACCAGCAGAGGTATGCGCCCACGGGCCGCTGCTAGGCGGGGACCCGCTCCCCCGCCACCCCTGCCGGTTCCACCGTTTCCGACGGCTCCGCCGGCAGACCGCCCGGGCAACCGTGACCGCACGCGTGCACCCCCTGGGGACCGTAGAGCGCCCGCGCGCCCCGGCGGGGAGCGGTGTCCAGCCGGATCGCCACGGCGGGCACCACGATGCTGGGCATCACGTACGTGTAGAGCTCGGAGACCTGCTCCTCCAGGTCCAGGCCCAGGGTGTGCGACATGGTGTTCAGTCCCGCGAACGAGCCCACGATCATCCGCGAGGGCACCAACGGGTCGACGTTCGGCAGCAGCTCGCCGCGCCGCTTCGCCTCCTCCAGCACGCGGACGTGCTGGTCGATCCAGGCGTAGTAGGGGGCCGCCTTGTCGAGGTTGCGGCCCGCCGCCTGGTCCAGGGTGAGCCGCGCGCTCGCGCGCATCAACACCTCGTGCCGCAGCCGGTGGGAGAACACCATGCCCACGTCCAGGAACTCCTGGGCCTTGTACTCCTGCGGAAGGACCGTCGGCCGCTGCTCGTTCTGCGCGTCGATGACGGCCTGGGCCAGGCCTTCCTTGGAGTCGAAGTGGAAGTACAGCGCGCCCTTGGTGACCCGGGCGATGTTGACGATGTCCGACAACTTGGCCGCGTCGTAGCCCTGCTCGTCGAAGACCACGGCCGCCGCCTCCAGGATCGCCTGACGCGTGCGCACCGCCCGATCCTGCTTCACCTGGGGTCGCTCTGTCCTCATATGTCGTGTCGCCTCTCCTGCCCCGATGGATTTACATAACCACGGGTACGTTTCTCTGAGTAGATTTCACACCATCACGGGGCCGCCGTCCACCGCCGTAGCGACCTCGCGGCCCCCGGGCCCGCAGGAAGGCTCCCCCGCGCCCCCGCGGCCCGCCCCGACCGCACGCACGCCGGCCCGCCCGAGGACCACGCACGCACGCACTCAGGCACGACCGCACGACCGCACGACCGCACGACCGCACGCGAAAGGGTCCGCCGGTCCGAGACGGACCGGCGGACCCCTTCAGGTCTCAGGTGCTGCTACTACTTCAGCTTCGTACCGGTGGAGCGCAGGTCGGCGCAGGCCGCGGTGACGCGCTTGGCCATACCGGCCTCGGCCAGCTTGCCCCAGGTGCGCGGGTCGTAGGTCGACTTGGTGCCGACCTCGCCGTCGACCTTCAGCACACCGTCGTAGTTGCGGAACATGTGGTCGGCGACCGGCCGGGTGAACGCGTACTGGGTGTCGGTGTCGAGGTTCATCTTCACGACGCCGTTCTCCAGCGCGGTGGCGATCTCCTCGGCCGTGGAGCCCGAACCGCCGTGGAAGACGAAGTCGAACGGCGAGGGCTTGCCGTACTTCTCGCCGACACCGGCCTGGAGGTCCTTGAGGAGCTCGGGGTGCAGGACGACGTTGCCCGGCTTGTAGACGCCGTGCACGTTGCCGAAGGACGCGGCCAGCAGGTAGCGGCCCTTCTCGCCCAGACCCAGGGCCTCGGCGGTGCGCAGCGCGTCATCGACGGTGGTGTACAGCTCGTCGTTGATCTCGTGGCTGACGCCGTCCTCCTCGCCGCCGGTCGGGGTGATCTCGACCTCAAGGATGATCTTCGCGGCGGCGGCCTTGGCGAGCAGCTCCTGGCCGATGGCCAGGTTGTCGGCCAGGGTCTCGGCGGAGCCGTCCCACATGTGCGACTGGAAGAGCGGGTTGAGGCCGCGGGCCACGCGCTCGGCGGAGACCTCCAGGAGCGGACGTACGTAGCCGTCCAGCTTGTCCTTCGGGCAGTGGTCGGTGTGCAGCGCCACCGTGATGTCGTACTTGGCGGCGACGACGTGCGCGAACTCCGCCAGGGCGACGGCGCCCGTGACCATGTCCTTGTTGTACTGGCCACCCAGGAACTCCGCACCACCGGTGGAGATCTGGATGATGCCGTCGCTCTCGGCCTCCGCGAAGCCGCGCAGGGCAGCGTGCAGGGTCTGGGTCGAGGTGACATTGATGGCCGGGTAGGCGAACTTGCCTGCCTTCGCCCGGTCGAGCATCTCGTTGTAGACCTCGGGGGTTGCGATGGGCATCTGTCCGCTCCTTGGATGTGCGGGGAGTGTGCTTATTGCGGGCCCTGACCTGGGGGCGACGTCATCGTCGCGCCTATCTTTCCAGACTCGGCGCGACACTCCACCCCTCCGGTCACCCCGGGAGGGGTGAGCCTGACGCGGTGTTTCACGTGAAACACCGCGTCATTTCACAAAACAGCAGGTCAGGACCGGAACCGGGACTTCCGAGGACCTTCGTCACCAGTTGTTCCGAGCCGGTCCCGACCACGATGCGAGATGCCCGGGGGCGGCTCAGCCGAGGCCGAGGTCCCCGAGGCGGTAACCGGTGAGGTAGGCCAGGCCCGCCTCGGCGATGGCGTCCGCGGCACCGCGATCCACGATGGTGGCGACGGCGACGACCTCACCGCCGGCCTCGCGGACGGCCTCGACGGCGGTCAGCGGGGACCCGCCGGTGGTCGAGGTGTCCTCGACCACCAGGCAGCGCCGGCCCTTGACGTCGGTGCCCTCGATGCGACGCTGCATGCCGTGGGCCTTCTGCGCCTTGCGGACGACGAAGGCGTCCAGGCGCTGTCCGCGCGCGGCGGAGGCGTGCAACATCGAGGTCGCCACCGGGTCGGCGCCCAGGGTCAGACCGCCGACGCAGTCGAAGTCGAGCTCGGCGGTGAGGTCGAGCATGACCTGCCCGACCAGCGGGGCCGCCTGGCCGTCGAGGGTGATCCGGCGGAGGTCGATGTAGTAGTCGGCCTCCTTGCCGGAGGAGAGGGTCACCTTGCCGTGCACGACGGCCTTGTCCTTGATCTGCTGCAGAAGCGCATCGCGTACGTCAGTCATGCCCCGAGCTTAATTGCGCCCCGGGCGCCCCCCGCACGACCGGCCCGCACCGGCCCGCGACCGGCCCCCGCGACCGGCCCGCGACCGCCCCGCACGCCGCGGCCCGTACGGGCTATGCCAGGCGCCGCCACGTCCAGGTGCTGGACACCTCCAGCGGGTCGACGGGCGTGACCAGGTGCGGAAGCGTGTTCAGCCCGTTCGGCGGGCCGGACTGGGGCTCGACGCAGACGGCCTCGGGCTGCTCGTCGTAGACGACCACCCATTCGGCCCGACTGGCGACCTTGAGCTCCAGCTGCCCGGGCCAGGTCAGGGTGACGTCCACGCCGTGGGGCATGCCGAAGCAGTCGTCCCAGGGACCGGGGAGGGGGTCGATGCGGCGGCCGGTGGGGAGGTGGTCCTCGCCGCGCTCCTCCTGCCAGGCCGGGTCGAAGGCGATCTGCGCCTCGGGGCCGCCGGCGGTCAGGGTCCGGTTGAACCAGGGGTGCCAGCCGGCCTGCGCCGGGAAGGAGTTCTCGTAGGTCTCCACGCCCAGGGTCAGGGTCAGGGCGTCCTCGGACAGCTCGAAGATCTGGGTCACCCGGCCGGCGTACGGCCAGGGGTCGACGAGGTCGAAGGCGAACGCGGCGCGGGTGTCGGACACCCCGGCCGGACGCCAGGAGGTGTCACGGCCGAGGCCGTGGATGGCGTGCGGCGGGTGGTTCAGGGGCAGCTGGTGGACGGTCGCGCCGTCCCGGAACCGTCCGTCCGCGGTGCGCCCGCACCAGGGGACCATCGGGAAGGCGCCGAAGTGCGGCCCCTGCCGCAGGAGCTCCGTCCCGTCGACGCGCAGACTGCTGATCCGGCAGCCGTTCTCCTGATCGATGGTGATGTCGGCGCCGCCGGCGCTCAGTTGCGTGCTCATACGGCGACCCTACGGCGAGTCAGCGACGACGGCGCAACGCCCTTCCGACCACGACGGCCGAGGCGATGGCGAGGGCGGCGGCCGGGGCGACCCAGCGCAGGCCGCCGGCCGCGGCGACGGTGGAGGGCGCCGGGACCGGGGCGTACCGGCCGCGCGGCGGCGCGTGGTCCACCTCCTCGGCACTCCGGCCGATCATCGTGCGACGGGCGTGGGCGGCTTCGGCCGGCGGGCGGGCGGCCGCGGCGGAGCCGGTCGCCTCGGCGAAGTCGCCCTCCAGGAAGGGGTCGACGGACGGCGCCGGCACCTCGGAGTCGAACAGCGAGGCGCTGACCGCGTCGGCCGGCCCGGCGTCGGAGGCGTCACCCGCGCCCCCGGCCCCCGCGGCGTCGGCGGCCTCCTCCGCCTCGGCGACGGGATCGTGCGGGTCGACGTCGGGGGCCGCGTCGCCCGCCGCGGCGCCCACCCCGACGGCCTCGGCCTCGGCGACGGCCTCCGCCGCCAGGTTCGCGCCCGCCCGGTCCAGCAGGCGCCGGCCGGCGACCGCGGTGGCTTCCGGTGCGAAGGCGGCGGCCCGCCCGTCGGCGGTGGCCCCGCCGGTGAACTCCAGGCGGGTCCCGCCCCCGTCCGGGACCAGCGTCAGCCCGAGCGAGAGGGTGACGGTGCCGTGGCCCCGTACCTCGGTGCCCGCACCCTCGACGGTGAACCGGTCCGGTCCGCCCTCGGCGACGATCAGGGCGCCCCGGTAGGTCACGGTGTGCCCGCCGACCCGCACCTTGAGCCGCCCGGCCGTCGGCCCGGCGGCGGCGTCGGCGTCCTGCTGGAGCCCGGGCACGCAGCGCGCCACGCGGGCCGGATCGCGCAGCACGGCACGGAGGTCTTCCGCGGGGACCGGAACGAACACCTGATGCTCCATGCGGCCGAGCCTACCGAGGAGAGCCGCCGGTGCACACGGACACGACAGTCGCCGCAGCTCAGGAGTAGCGCGGGGAGGGCAGCGTGGAGGGCGGCAGGCCGTGGATCCGGGTCCGGGCGGCGTCCCGGGCCGCGTCCTGCAGGGCACGCGTGGACACCGCGCGCAGCGCTGGCGTGTCCCGGTCGACCCGCAGCTCGGGCGTCCGTTCGCGGGAGGCGAGGACGAAGCCCCAGTCCTGCGGCGGCGCCCCGCTGCCGCCGAGCGTCCGGTCGGGTCCGGCGGCGAACCCGGAGAGCCGGCCGCCGGTGCTGTAGGGGGTGGTGTGCAGTCCGGCGGCGCGCAGGGTGGTGTCGACGGTCCAGTACGTACGGGCCCGGGCGGTGAGGGCCCCCGCGTGGACGGAGATCCGCCCGCCGGGGTTCAGGGCCCGCGCGGCGAGCCCGTAGAACTCCTGCGAGTACAGCTTCGTGCTCGGGGTGATGCCGGGGTCGGGCAGGTCGGAGACGATGACGTCGAACCGGTCCCGGGCGGCGGGACCCCGCAGCCAGCGGAAGGCGTCCTGCGTGACGACACCGAGGCGGGGGTCCTCGAAGGCCCGCTCGTTGAGCGCGGAGAGCATCGGGTCGGTGCGGGCCAGCCGGACGACCCCGGGGTCGAGCTCGACGACGGTGACGGAGGCGACGTCCGGGTAGCGCAGCACCTCGCGGGCGGCCAGCCCGTCGCCGCCGCCGAGGACCAGGACGCGGGCGTGCGGGCCGGTCATCGCGGGGTGGACCAGGGCTTCGTGATAGCGGTACTCGTCGTAGCCGCTGACCCGCAGCCGGCCGTCGAGGTACAGGTCGAGGGAGCGCGGGGATCCGCCGGCCGGGCCCGTCAGCACCAGTTCCTGCACCTCGGTCCGGACGGCGACCCGGACCTCGCCGCCGTAGACGGCGCGGCGGGCGAGCCGTTCGAAGTCGTCGGCGAGCAGGGTCGCGGAGCCGAGCGCGGCGAGGACGACCGCGTTGGTGGCGATCAGCAGCCAGCGGCAGCGGGGGCTGAGGTCCCGGCGGAACAACCACAGGACGAGCCCGCCGCCGGCGAGGGCGTTGACGGTGCCGGTGAGCATGACGCCGTTGAGCTGGCCGAGCATCGGCAGCAGCAGGAACGGGAAGGCGAGTCCGCCGACGAGGGCGCCCACGTAGTCGGCGGCGAACAGGTCGGCGACCGCTCCGCCCGCGTCCTGCCGGCGGATCCGCTGGATCAGCACCATCAGCAGCGGGATCTCCGCGCCGATGAGGACGCCGATGGCGAAGGAGAAGCCGACGAGCGCGGTCCGGGATTCGCCCAGCCAGGCGAAACTCGCGTACAGGGCCATGGCGGAGAACCCGCCGAGCAGGGCGAGCGCGGCCTCGATGGCCGCGAAGCCGAGGGCGGGCCGGCCGCGCAGCCGTTTCGCGAGGAGGGAGCCGACGCCCATGGCGAAGACCATGACGGACAGCACCACGGAGGCCTGGGTGACCGAGTCACCGATCAGGTAGGAGCCGAGGGCGAGCAGCTCCAGTTCGTACACGAGCCCGCAGGCGGCGCAGACGAAGACGGTGGCCAGGACGAGGAGACGGCCGGTCCGTGGCTGTACGGGCAGGGCGGCCGGGGCGCTCTGCGCTCCCCGGGGCTCCGGCGCCGGGAGCACCCCGCGGGGGGCGGATCGGTCGATCATGAAGCGAACCGTACGTTACCGCCCACCCACACCCTGTCACCCACATGGGTGTAAGTACCGCCTCAATCCCGCCAGTTGGCGTAACCACGGCCCGATCCGCGCCCCAATCCGCCCCCGGAGCACGCCCTAGACGGGCGCGCCCATGCGCACGCCCACCCGGGTGCGCGTGGCGACGAGCTGCCCTTCCTGGGGATAGGCGTGCCAGGTCCGCCACCGGACCTGGCCCTCGTAGCGCTGGGCCAGCATGGCGGTGAAGGCGTGGGGGCTGCCGGGGAAGGTGCCGGCCAGCCCGTTCGGGTGATCGGCGACGAGGGCGAGCAGCTCCTGGGCGCGGCCCGCGAAGGAGCCCCGCGAGAGGTTCTCGACGCGTGCGGCGAACTCGTACTCCCAGTCGCCGACGCGCTTGGCCACGCCGAGCGGAAGCGGCGTACTGCTCCCGGGCATGCAGGCGACGGTCTCCGAACAGAGCACCTCCCCCTCCTCCAGGAGCACCTGGTGAGAGGCCCCGAGCAGGCGGAGTTCCACTTTCGCGTCCGCGAGCTGGAGGTTCAGTACGGCCAGGGCGGGCAGCCGGTCCCGCCCCAGGGCCCAGGCGAGATCGGCGGCACGCGTGTCGGTATAGGTGGTCTGGAGGGTCGTGAGCATGAGTCGGCTCCGCAAACGCGCGAGGGAGATGGGCCGGAGCCCGCCAGCGGTAGTCAACGGGTGGGGGGACACCGGCACGGTCCACAGGAAGTCCAGGGAGGTCCGAGGACCGGTCTACACAACCGAGGGAATCATGAATGGCACGGCACTCACAGCGGTTTTACCCAACTTGACGGGGTTTACATCCCCCCGGGGGCTACTCAGTTCACGTGTTCACCAGCATGCCGCCCGTACGCCGTAACGCCGGGCCGAACAAGTAGACGCCCGAGGGAAGTTGTCCCCCACGGGCGCCCGCTTCAACACTCGTCGGCGGGCCTTCCCGAAGGATCAGCTGGAGCCGCAGCCGCCCCCGCCACCGCAGGAGGACGACGATCCGCCACACGAGGACGACGACGAGGAGGACGACCCGCACGAGGACGTCGAGGTCCCGCAGGAGGGACCCGAGTCGGACGAGGACCCGCCGCACGAGGAAACCACGCCCGTGCCGCCGGAGGCGGCCCACCAGCTGTCGGACCGGTTGCCGGCCGACCGGCCGTACGAGGAGGACCGCGAGGACGACCGCACGGAGCGCCGGCGGTACGCCGATGCCCGCTTCGCCTTCGAGACCATGATCCCCACGACGGCACAGACCGCCACCACGAACACCACCACCAGGACAAAGACCAGGACCACGGTCCTCGCCTCCTCTCGGAAGCCCGGTTCCCCGGGGTGCGGGATCCCCTCGTCCCGCGTGACGGGGGGATGCCCCCCGGCCGATCACGCCAAAGCACACTTGAGCAACTCCAGAGCTTCCCCGCAGGATGGCGCCATGACCGCATCCGCGAGCAGCAGCAGCCGCCCCTTCCTCAACCGGCGCCTGGCGTCCTTCGGCACCACGATCTTCGCGGAGATGTCGGCGCTGGCCGCCCGCACCGGGTCGATCAACCTGGGCCAGGGCTTCCCCGACACCGACGGCCCCGCCGAGATCGCCGAGGCGGCGGTACGGGCCGTCCGCGACGGCCGGGGCAACCAGTACCCGCCCGGCCCGGGCGTCCCGGAGCTCCGTACGGCCGTCGCGGAGCACCAGCGGCGCTTCTACGGGACGGCGTACGACCCGGACACCGAGGTGCTGGTCACGGCGGGTGCCACGGAAGCCATCGCGGCGTCCCTCCTGGCCCTCCTGGAGCCGGGTGACGAGGTCATCGCGCTCGAACCGTTCTACGATTCGTACGCGGCCTGCATCGCGATGGCCGGGGCGGTCCGCGTCCCGCTCACCCTGCGCGCCCCGCACTTCCGCCCCGACCTCGACGCCCTGCGGGACGCGATCACCCCGCGCACCCGGCTGCTCCTGCTGAACACCCCGCACAACCCGACGGGCACGGTCCTCACCCGCGAGGAGCTGACCGTGATCGCGGAGCTCGCCGTGGAGCGGGACCTCCTCGTCGTCACCGACGAGGTCTACGAGCACCTGGTCTTCGAGGGCTCGCACATCCCCCTGGCCTCGCTGCCCGGCATGCGCGAGCGCACGGTGACGATCTCCTCCGCCGGCAAGACGTTCTCCTTCACCGGCTGGAAGGTCGGCTGGCTCACCGCCCCGCCGGCCCTGGTCTCGGCGGTGCGGTCGGCGAAGCAGTTCCTGACGTACGTCTCGTCGGGGCCGTTCCAGTACGCGATCGCGGAGGCCCTGGCCCTGCCGGACTCGTACTACGACACCTTCCGCGCGGACCTCGCGGCCAAGCGCGACCTCCTCGCGGACGGCCTGGCGGCGGCCGGCTTCGAGGTCTTCCGCCCGCAGGGCACGTACTTCATCACCACGGACGTCTCCCCGCTGGGCGAGAAGGACGGCCTGGCCTTCTGCCGCGCCCTGCCGGACCGCTGCGGCGTGGTCGCCATCCCGAACCAGGTCTTCTACGACGACACCGCGGCGGGCGCCACCCAGGTCCGCTGGGCCTTCTGCAAGAAGGCGGAGGTCCTCCAGGAGGCCGTGCACCGCCTGGGCCGGCTGACGGGCTGACGCCGGCGCGGGCGGCGGCGGACGGGGCCGGGCGCGCGACCGGCCACGCACCGGGTCGTGGGTGACCTGGTGCGTGGCCGGGGTGGTTCGGCGTCGGACGACTAGTTGTCGTCGCCCTCGTCCTTCTTCTCGTCGCCCTCGGCGGAGTCGACTTCCTTCTCCAGGCCGAGCTGCTCGATGAGCCACTTGTCGAACTCGATGGAGGCGCGGACCCAGCTGACCGTGGAGGACACGAAGTGCTCCAGGTTCACGCCGGTGCCGATCAGCATCTGCGCCTCACCGATCAGGCGGACCGAGCCGTCGTCGTGGGTGTGGCTGTAGACCTTCGGCCACAGGGTGCGGCGGTTCCAGTCGTCGATGGACTCCAGCAGCTGCGGCTTGTCCTCGATCGCGTGGGGGCGGTCGTAGAAGGTCCGCACGGAGAAGACCTGCTGCTCGTCCTCGCCGCGGAACATGAAGTACGTGCGGAAGTCCTCCCACGGCGCCGCGAGGTCACCCTCGTCGTCGACGACGTACTTGAGCTCCATCTGCTCCAGGAGCTGCTTGACCAGGTCCTGGTCGGGGACGACGGGGCCCGCCGGTCCAGTGGCCTGCGGATCGGGCTGCTGCCCTCCGAAGTTCGGAATCGAGGCCGGGTCGATGCTCACCGTGTACTTCCCTTCGTGCGGATACCGCCATCCTCCACCATCGCGCCCACCCCGTGTCCACCCCTGCACCCGCGATCCGCTCCGGGCGGACAGGAGTAGGACCGGGGTAAGCGCCTGCGCCCCTTACAGGGCCCGTCCGACCAGCAGGTCTTCCCCGGCGACGTCGACGCGTACGGTGTCCCCCTCCCGGACCTCGCCGGACAGGATCTCCTTGGCCAGCCGGTCCCCGATCGCGGTCTGGATCAGGCGGCGCAGCGGCCTGGCGCCGTACGCGGGGTCGTTGCCCTTGTCCGCGAGCCAGGCCAGGGCCTGCGGCGTGATGTCGAGGGTCAGGCGGCGGTCGGCGAGCCGCTGGGCGAGGCGGCCGATCTGGAGCTCGGCGATGTGGGCCAGCTCGTCCCTGCCGAGGGCGGAGAAGACCACCAGGTCGTCGAGCCGGTTCAGGAACTCCGGCTTGAAGGAGGCGCGGACCACGTCCAGGACGCGGGCCTTCTTGTCCTCCGCCGAGGTCGCCGGGTCCGTCAGGAACTGGCTGCCCAGGTTCGAGGTGAGGATCAAGATGGTGTTGCGGAAGTCCACGGTGCGGCCCTGGCCGTCCGTGAGGCGGCCGTCGTCCAGCACCTGGAGCAGGACGTCGAACACCTCCGGGTGCGCCTTCTCGACCTCGTCGAGCAGGACGACGCTGTACGGGCGGCGGCGGACGGCCTCGGTGAGCTGGCCGCCCTCCTCGTAGCCGACGTAGCCGGGCGGGGCGCCGACGAGGCGGGCCACGCTGTGCTTCTCGCCGTACTCCGACATGTCGATGCGGATCATGGCCCGCTCGTCGTCGAAGAGGAAGTCGGCGAGGGCCTTGGCCAACTCCGTCTTGCCGACGCCGGTCGGGCCGAGGAAGAGGAACGAGCCGGTCGGGCGGTCCGGGTCGGCGATGCCGGCGCGGGTGCGGCGCACGGCGTCGGAGACGGCCCGTACGGCCTCCTGCTGGCCGATCAGGCGGCGGCCCAGCTCGTCCTCCATGCGGAGCAGCTTCTGGGTCTCGCCCTCCAGCAGCCGCCCGGCGGGGATGCCGGTCCAGGCGCCGACCACGTCGGCGATGTCGTCCGGGCCGACCTCGTCCTTGACCATGCTGTCCTTGGCGGCGTCGCCGCCCTTGGACGCGGCCTCCTCCTCGGTGGCCTCGGCCAGCTCGCGCTCCAGCGCGGGGATCTCCCCGTAGAGCAGCTGGGAGGCGGAGTCGAAGTCCCCGTCGCGCTGGGCGCGCTCGGCCTGGCCGCGCAGGTCGTCCAGGCGTTCCTTGAGTTCGCCGACCCGGTTGAGGGACTGCTTCTCCTTCTCCCAGCGGGCGGTGAGGCCCCGCAGGTCCTCCTCCTTGTCGGCCAGGTCCTTGCGCAGCCGCTCCAGGCGTTCGCGGGAGGCGGCGTCGGACTCGTTCTTCAGCGCCAGCTCCTCCATGCGGAGCCGGTCCACGGAGCGCTGGAGCTCGTCGATCTCGACGGGCGAGGAGTCGATCTCCATGCGGAGCCGGGACGCGGCCTCGTCGACGAGGTCGATGGCCTTGTCGGGGAGGAAGCGGGAGGTGATGTACCGGTCGGAGAGGGTGGCCGCGGCGACGAGGGCGCTGTCGTTGATGACGACCTTGTGGTGGGCCTCGTAGCGACCCTTGAGCCCGCGCAGGATCGCGATGGTGTCCTCGACGCTGGGCTCGGCGACCAGCACCTGCTGGAAGCGGCGCTCCAGCGCCGGGTCCTTCTCGATGCGCTCGCGGTACTCGTCCAGCGTGGTCGCGCCGACCATGCGCAGTTCGCCGCGGGCCAGCATCGGCTTGAGCATGTTGCCCGCGTCCATGGCGGAGTCGCCGCCGGCGCCCGCGCCGACGACGGTGTGCAGCTCGTCGATGAAGGTGATGATCTGACCGTCGCTCGACTTGATCTCCGCGAGCACGGTCTTGAGGCGCTCCTCGAACTCGCCGCGGTACTTGGCGCCGGCGACCATCGCGCCCAGGTCGAGGGAGACCAGGCGCTTGTTCTTCAGGGATTCGGGGACGTCGCCCTTGACGATGCGCTGGGCGAGGCCCTCGACGACGGCGGTCTTGCCGACGCCGGGCTCGCCGATGAGCACCGGGTTGTTCTTCGTACGGCGCGACAGGACCTGGACGACGCGCCGGATCTCGTGGTCGCGGCCGATGACCGGGTCGAGCTTGCCCTCGCGGGCCGCGGCCGTGAAGTCCGTACCGAACTTCTCCAAGGCCTTGTACTGACCCTCGGGGTCGGGGCTGGTCACCCGCCGTCCTCCTCGTGCGTTCTCGAAGGCGGACAGCAGCTTCTTCGCGGTCGCGCCCTGGGCGGAAAGGACCTCACCGGCCGGTCCGCCCTTGGCGGCGACGGCGATGAGGAGGTGTTCGGTGGAGAGGTACTCGTCCCCGAGCCGGCCGGCCTCGGCGTCGGCCTCGGCGAGTACGGCGAGCAGGTCGCGGCTGGGCTGCGGGGGCGCGACCGTGGAGCCCGTGACGCTGGGCAGGGCGGCGAGCAGGCGGTCCGCACCCGCGCGGACCGCGGCCTGGTCGGCCTCGGTCGCGGCGAGCAGGTCGGTGACGTTCTCGTTGTCCTCGCCGGCGAGCAGCGCCAGCAGCAGGTGGGCGGGGGTCAGGTCGGCGTGGCCGTCCTTGACGGCCCTGCTGGTGGCTGCGTTCAGGGCGGCACGGCTCTTGTTGGTCAGCTCTGCGTCCACGTGCGGCTTCTCCTCTCCGACGGGAATGACGGTGCGTGGTCCGGGGCGTGACCCGGTACGTGACTCTGACAGATTCAGCGTCTGCAAAGTTGAGTCTATTCCACTCAAGGCTGAGCGCGGCACGCTTCGCACGTACTCTCGGCCCATGTCCCATGACGTACTCAACCCGACGTCCGAGTACCTCGCCTTCTGGCGGGAGCGGCACGTCTGCACCCTGACCACCCCCCGCCCCGACGGGACGCCGCACGTGGTGCCGGTGGGCGTGACGTACGACCCGGCGGCGGGGCTGGCCCGGGTGATCAGCAACCGGCACAGCAAGAAGGTGCGCAACATCCTGGCGTCGCCCGACGGGGCCGCGAGGGTGGCGGTGTGCCAGATGGAGGGGCGGCGCTGGGCCACCCTGGAGGGCCGGGCGGTGATCCGCGCCGACGAGGCGTCGGTGGCCGACGCCGTGGCGCGCTACGCGGAGCGCTACGGGAGGACGCCCTCACCCAACCCCGACCGGGTCGTCATGGAGATCACCCTCGACCGGGCCATGGGCCGTGCCTGAGCCGGGCCCCGGGCGGGCCCGGCATCACGAAGGGCCGGGCCCGGGCCACGAGGACGAACTTCCACGGGGCGAACTGATTGTCCGGTTCAACCACTGGACGCGGACATCACAACGGCGCCATCGTGGTCAGGTCCACGATGGCGCCGTTGTGTGGGGGAAGCGCCTGGGCGATCTGCAACGACGGGGGGATCGCGTCAGGCACTGCGGGGGGTGGCGGCGGTGATGTCGGGTTCGAAGAGCTGGTGGTCGCGCTGATCGAGATTGACGAAGACCATGCCGTACCGAACTTCGCAGCGAACGGGCTGCGGTGCGCCCCGGGGGCGGCGCAGGCAGCGGTAGGCACGGACGTCCTCGTCCTCCTCGCGCACGACGACGATCGGCTGGCCGAACAGGGTGACCATCAACGAATCGCCGGAGTGGGGAATGGCGGTGGCGAGATCGATGAACTGCCATCCGGACCGGTAGGCGGAGGCCATCTCGCGGCGGAAGTCGCGGTCGTCGGGGGTCATCAGAGCGCCTTCACGGGCGCGATGTTCCAGCCGCTGTCCGGCTCTCCGGCGGGCCGGGTGTTCCAGCCGCTGTCGGGTTCGCCGGCGGGTGTGTCGTTCCAGCCGCTGTCGGGTTCACCTGCGGGAGCGGCGTTCCAGCCGCTGTCGGCCGGCGCGACGTTCCAACCGCTGTCCGACTTACCCTTCGGCACGATATTCCAGCCGCTGTCACTGGCCAGTGCGTTCCCCGCATCGCCATTGACGGCGCTGACTGCCCCAAATACCGCAACAGCGGAGAAAACAACGGCAAGCGCCGAGCGAAGCATTCTCTTGTACATGGTCGGCTTCGTCCTCACTTGATGGAATCCTCTCCCCCGCACGTCAGACCATGGCTCATTCAGGCACGTTACGGCCACAGGGACGATGCATCATGTTCTTGCATGTTCAGGACCCTGGGGGGTGGAGATTTGCCCATAAACGACACAAACCCGACACATCCCCACCCCGTCACATCCATGTGCGACGAGGGGGCTCGACTTTACGCGGCGGCTCTGAGCACCGGCCGGGTACCTCGTAGCGAGGTGGAAAACATCCCCTGCCTGCTCGAATTCGCTCTGCTGCGCCCCGACCCGGATGACGCGAACCAGCTCCGCGCGGTTCCCCCGGCGGTCGCCCTCGCCCAGCGCCTGCATCCTCTCGAACGGGAGATCCAGGACCGTCGGCGCAGCGCGATCGACCTCACCGATGCATTCGAGCCGTTCCTCACCATCAGTGCGCAGAACCCCGCCAACACGCACGCCATCACCGTGCTGGAGGGCTTCGACCAGATCAACGCCGCCCTCGACCTGGCGACGGCCGAGTGCCACACGGAGATGCTGACGGTCCAGCCCGGCGGTGCCCGGCCGTCCTACGCCCTCACCGAGGCCCTGGAACGGGACGCCCCGCTCATCGACCGCGGCGTCAGCATCCGGACCCTCTACCAGCACACCGCCCGGCACAGCCAGGGCACGCTCGCCTACGTGGACCGCATCTCCACGGGCAAGGTCGAGATCCGCACCCTCGAGGAACTCATCGAGCGGCTGATCGTGTTCGACCGCACCGTGGCGTTCATCCCCGTCAGCGACGACCGTCGGGTCGCACTGGAGCTGCGCCACCCCGGGTTGGTCGACTACCTCATCAAGGTCTTCGAGCAGTTGTGGCGGCGCGCCGTGCCGCTCAGCCAGGAAGTTACATACACCCACCGGCCCGACGGCATCTCGGGCGTGCAGCGCTCCATCGCCCAGCTGCTGGTCGAGGGGCACGTGGACGAGGCCATCGCCCGGCGCCTGGGGATGAACGTACGGACCTGCCGCGCGCACATCGCCAAGTTGGCCACCGCCCTGGGCAGCGGCAGCCGCGCCCAGCTGGGCTTCCTCATCGCCCGGTCGGGCATCCTGCGCGACTCGGCGGGACCGCCGCCGCTGCCGGAGCCCTGAGCGGCCCGGGGAGGGGCTCCCGGCCCGAGAGGGGCCGACGGGCCCGGCATATGCCCCGCAGTGCGCGGAAGGCCCCTCCCGGAGCGTTCCGGGAGGGGCCCTCCGCGCACTGCGGGCCGGGCGGCGCCCGGTGGTCAGTCCAGGGGGCGCTTGGGGCCGGGCCGCCAGACGACCAGGGCACTGCCCGGCTGCGGAGCCTGGTACGGGACCAGGTCGCGCCGGTACGAGGCGTGCACCTGGGCCTCGCGGGCCTGGAGGGCGGCGGCCGCCCCGTCCACGGCCGAGGACAGTTCGGCGACGCGCTGCTGGAGCGCGGCCACCTGGTTCTCCAGTTCGATGATCCGCTTGATCCCGGCGAGATTGATGCCCTCGTCCTGGGACAGCGCCTGCACGGTGCGCAGGAGCTCGATGTCCCGGGCCGAGTAGCGCCGGCCGCGGCCGGCCGTACGGTCCGGGGAGACCAGGCCGAGACGGTCGTACTGGCGGAGGGTCTGCGGATGCAGGCCCGAGAGCTGGGCGGCCACCGAGATCACGTAGACCGGGGTGTCGTCGGTCAGCTGGTAATGGATCCTGCGGCGGCCGTCCATCTCATGCTCCCTTCACCGACTCGAACAGCGCGGCGCGCGGGTCCTCGGGATCCGTCGCGTCGCGATACATCTCCAGGGCCTCGCGGGCCTTGTCGGACAGCTCCGTCGGGACCGTGACCTCCACCGTGACGAGGAGGTCGCCACGGGTGCCGTCCTTGCGGACCGCGCCCTTGCCGCGAGCCCGCATCGTACGACCGCCGGGCGTGCCCGGGGGGAGTTTCAGGGTGACCGCCGGACCGTTCAGGGTCGGCACCTTGATCTCGGCACCGAGGGCGGCCTCCGCGAAGGTCACCGGGACGGTCACCGTGAGGTTGTCGTCCTTGCGGCCGAACACCGGGTGCCCGTCGACGTGGACCACCACGTAGAGGTCGCCCGCCGGACCGCCGCGCTCGCCCGGGGCGCCCTTGCCGCGCAGCCGGATCCGCTGGCCGTCGAAGACGCCCGCCGGGATCCGGACCTGCATGGTCCGCGAACTGCGGGCGCGCCCGCTGCCCTTGCAGACGTCGCAGGGGGTCTCCGCGATGAGGCCGCGGCCCTTGCAGTCCGCGCAGGGGTCGGTCAGCGAGAACCCGCCGCCGCTGCCCCGCGAGACCTGGCCGGTGCCAACGCACGTCGGGCACACCCGGGGGGTGCCGTTCTTGTCGCCGGTTCCGGAACACGCCTTGCAGGGCGACTGCGAGGACATCCGCAGCGGAACGGTCGCGCCGTCCACGGCCTCCGTGAAGGAGAGCGTGACCTCGGACTCGATGTCCTGGCCGCGGCGCGGCTGGGTACGGGTGCCCGGACCCGGGCCGGTGCCGCGGTTGAACAGGCCGCCGAAGACGTCGCCCAGGCCGCCGCCGAAGCCGCCGCCCGGACCGCCCTGTGGCTGCTGACCTCCGAAGAGGTCACCGAGGTCGAAGTTGAACGAGCCGCCGGCGCCGCCGGGACCGGGGCGGAAGCCACCGTTCCCGAACAGCGCGCGGGCCTCGTCGTACTCCTTGCGCTTCTTGGCGTCGCCGAGGATGTCGTTCGCCTCGGAAATCTCCTTGAAGCGCTCCTCGGCCGAGGCGTCGCCCTTGTTGGCGTCCGGGTGGAACTCGCGTGCGAGCTTCCGGTACGCCTTCTTGATCTCGGCCTCGGTCGCGTCCTTCGGGACACCGAGGACCTTGTAGTAGTCCTTCTCGACGAAGTCCTTCGTGCTCATCCCCGGTGGCCCTCCTCTCGGTTCCCTACATGGTGGACGTCAGCCCTTGTCGGGGGCATCCGTGTCCTTGTCGGACGGCGTGTCGCCGTCTGCGGACTCGGACTTGCCCGCTGCCGCGCCCGGCTGGGGCTCGGCCACCGCGACCCGCGCGGGGCGGATCGTCCGCTCGCCGATCCGGTAGCCCGGCTGCAGGATCGCCACGCAGGTGTCCTCGGTGACATCCGGCGCGTACGAGTGCATCAGGGCCTCGTGGATCGTCGGGTCGAAGGGCTCGCCCTCCTTGCCGAACTGCTGCAGCCCCATCTTGGCGGCGGCACTCTCCAGCGATTCGGACACCGACTTGAAGCCGCCGACCAGTTCGCCATGCTCCCGTGCCCGGCCGATGTCGTCCAGGGTCGGGAGGAGCTCCGTCAGGAGGGACGCGACCGCGATCTCCTTGACGGCGATCCGGTCCCGCTCCACGCGACGGCGGTAGTTCTGGTACTCGGCCTGGAGCCGCTGGAGGTCCGCGGTGCGCTCGGAGAGCGCCGTACGGGCCTGGTCCAGCTGCGCCAGCAGGGCCACGTCAGCCGCTGCGGATTCCCCGGCCGGGGCCGCGGCCTCCTCCTCGGAGGAAGCTGCGGCCTTCGACTCGGCGGCGTCGTCGGGCGTGCCGTCGGCGGGGACTTCGGGCTTCTCGTCGAATCCCGGGGTCTCCTCCGGCATCAGGCAGCGCCACCCTTCGGCTTCTCGTCGTCGACGATCTCGGCGTCGACGACGTCGTCGTCGGCCTTGGCCTGGCCGGCGTCACCTGCGGCGGCGCCACCGGCGGCCTGGGAGGCCTGGGCGTCGGCGTAGATGGCCTGGCCGAGCTTCTGGCTGACGGCGCCGAGCTTCTCGGTCGCCGTGCGGATCTCGGCGGCGTCCTCACCCTTGAGCTTGTCCTTCAGCTCGGTGACGGCCGTCTCGACCTCGGTCTTGACGTCGGCCGGGACCTTCTCCGCGTTGTCCGCGAGGAACTTCTCCGTCTGGTAGACGAGCTGCTCGCCCTGGTTGCGGGACTCGGCCGCCTCCTTGCGACGGGAGTCCTCGTCCGCGTACTGCTCCGCCTCCTGGCGCATGCGGTCGACCTCGTCCTTGGCGAGCGAGGAGCCGCCGGTGACGGTCATCTTCTGCTCCTTGCCCGTGCCGAGGTCCTTGGCCGTGACGTGCATGATGCCGTTCGCGTCGATGTCGAAGGAGACCTCGATCTGCGGGATGCCACGGGGCGCCGGCGGCAGGCCGGTCAGCTCGAACATGCCGAGCTTCTTGTTGTACGCCGCGATCTCGCGCTCGCCCTGGTAGACCTGGATCTGCACCGACGGCTGGTTGTCCTCGGCCGTCGTGAAGATCTCGGACCGCTTGGTCGGGATCGTGGTGTTGCGCTCGATGAGCTTGGTCATGATGCCGCCCTTGGTTTCGATACCGAGGGACAGCGGGGTCACGTCGAGGAGCAGGACGTCCTTGACCTCACCCTTGAGGACACCGGCCTGGAGGGTCGCGCCGAGGGCGACGACCTCGTCCGGGTTGACGCCCTTGTTCGCGTCCTGACCGCCGGTGAGCTCCTTGACGAGCTCGGCGACGGCCGGCATGCGGGTGGAGCCGCCGACCAGGACCACGTGGTCGATCTCGGACAGCTGGATGCCGGCGTCCTTGATGACGTTGTGGAACGGGTTCTTGCAGCGGTCCAGGAGGTCCGCGGTGAGCTGCTGGAACTGGGCGCGCGTGAGCTTCTCGTCCAGGTGCAGCGGGCCCTCGGCGGAAGCCGTGATGTAGGGCAGGTTGATCGAGGTCTCCGTGGAGGAGGACAGCTCGATCTTCGCCTTCTCGGCGGCCTCGCGCAGACGCTGGAGCGCCATCTTGTCCTTGGACAGGTCGACGCCGTGACCGTTGGCGAACTGCTTCACCAGGTAGTCGACGACGCGCTGGTCCCAGTCGTCACCACCGAGGTGGTTGTCACCGTTGGTGGCCTTCACCTCGACGACGCCGTCACCGATCTCCAGGAGCGACACGTCGAAGGTGCCGCCACCGAGGTCGAAGACGAGAATGGTCTGGTCGTCCTTGTCGAGGCCGTAGGCCAAGGCGGCGGCGGTCGGCTCGTTGACGATGCGCAGGACGTTCAGACCCGCGATCTCACCGGCCTCCTTCGTCGCCTGACGCTCGGAGTCGTTGAAGTAGGCCGGGACGGTGATGACCGCGTCCGTGACCTTCTCACCCAGGTAGGCCTCGGCGTCGCGCTTCAGCTTCTGCAGGATGAAGGCGCTCATCTGCTGCGGGTTGAAGTCCTTGCCATCCAGGTTGATCTTCCAGTCAGTGCCCATGTGGCGCTTGACGGAGCGGATGGTCCGGTCCACGTTCGTGACCGCCTGGCGCTTGGCCACCTCGCCGACGAGGACCTCGCCGTTCTTGGCGAAGGCGACGACGGACGGCGTGGTCCTGGCGCCCTCGGCGTTGGTGATGACGGTGGGCTCGCCGCCTTCGAGAACGCTGACGACGGAGTTAGTGGTGCCCAGGTCGATGCCGACCGCACGTGCCATTTTGATTCCTCCAGCTGACTTGAGTGGAACAGGCTCAAGAATGCCCCACCTTCGTCCGCCCGTCAACAGAGCTGAGCCGAGGGGGCTCAACCTTTAGGCCTTCCTTACGCGCAACCCAGCGGACTCAGGGCCGTGCGGGGGACCGCCGCCGCGCGGCGCGCCGGGCGCGCGCGGACCGTCCGGCACCGTGCTGGCATGCCTCTGCAGCTCACGCTCCCGGCCCGGTGGACCCTGCCCGCCGGGCCGCCCGCCAAGCGGGTGCTCGACCTCGCAGGCGCGACGGCACTGCTGACCCTGACCGCCGTCCCGCTCCTGCTGACCGCCGCCCTGCTGTACGCGGCCGGCCGCGCGGGCGTCCTCGTACGCACTCCGGCCGTCGGCCTCGGCGGCCGACCGTTCCACACCTGGCGGCTGCGCGCCGAGGGCGCCGGGCCGATCGGCGCGGCGGTCCGGCGGTGCGCGCTGGACGGACTGCCGCAGCTGCTCAACGTGGTGCGGGGCGAGATGTCACTGGTCGGACCGCGTCCGCAATCCGATACGGACCGACCGGAGCGACTCCTGGTACGCCCGGGTATGACCGGATTGTGGCAGGTCAGCGCGCGCTCCGACCTCCCCTGGGAGGAGATGGCCCTGCTCGACCGGCACTATGTGGAGAGCCATTGGCTGGGGATGGATCTCGCGATCCTCGCGCAGACCCCTCGGGCGGCCTACCGACAGAGGCATGCCTGAGCGACACAGATCACCGCACGCTCACCTACATTGCGGCGCGGGGAATGGGTAACCTCAAGCCTTGACTCAATAAGTTACCGCTTAGTAAGTCCCGCCCGAGGAGCCCTCCCATGCAACTCGCCGCGATCATCGTGTCGCTGGTTCTGACCGTGGTCGGCGTCGCGCTGCTCGCCCGAGCCGTGGCGCAGATCTACCGCTTCGTGAAGCTCGGCCAGCCCGTGCCGGCGGGCAGCCGCACGGACCGCCCGAAGGATCGAACGCTCACCCTGGTCAGGGAGTTCCTCGGCCACAGCCGGATGAACCGCTGGGGCATCGTCGGCTTCGCGCACTGGTTCGTCGCGATCGGCTTCCTGACGCTGCCGCCGACCCTCGCCCAGGCGTACGGCCAGCTCTTCCAGGCCGACTGGACGCTGCCGATCATCGGCGGCTTCCTGCCGTTCGAGATGTACATCGAGTTCATCGGTCTGATGACCGTCGTCGGCATCCTCGTCCTGATCGCGATCCGACTGCTCAGCCTGCCCTCGCGGGCCGGTCGCAAGTCGCGCTTCGCCGGCTCGAAGGCCTGGCAGGCGTACTTCGTCGAGTACATCATCCTCACGATCGGCCTCGCGATCCTCGCGCTGCGCGGCCTCGAGGGCGCGATCCACCACGTGGACTCGTACGACCCGGCGTACTTCGTCTCGTACCCGCTCGTGCTGGCCTTCAAGGGGCTCTCGCTCGGCACGCTGCAGAACGCCATCTACTTCACCGCGATGATCAAGATCGGCACCTCGCTGATCTGGATGATCGTCGTCTCGCTCAACACCAACATGGGTGTCGCCTGGCACCGCTTCCTCGGCTTCCCGAACATCTGGTTCAAGCGGAACGCCGACGGGGCCGTCGCGCTGGGCGCGCTCCAGCCGATGACCAGCGGTGGCAAGGAGATCGACTTCGAGGACCCGGGCGAGGACGACTCCTTCGGCGTCTCCCAGGTCGAGCAGTTCTCCTGGAAGGGCATCCTCGACTTCTCCACCTGCACCGAGTGCGGCCGCTGCCAGTCGCAGTGCCCCGCCTGGAACACCGGCAAGCCGCTCTCCCCGAAGCTCCTGATCATGTCGCTGCGCGACCACGCGCACGCCAAGGCCCCGTACCTGCTCGCGGGCGGCGGCAAGGACATGGAGGGCAACGAGAAGGCCACGGCCGAGCAGCTCGCCGGCGTGCCGGCCGCCGCCCTCGCGGAGGCCGAGCGTCCGCTGATCGGCACCGCCGAGGAGAACGGCGTCATCGACCCGGACGTGCTGTGGTCCTGCACGACCTGCGGTGCGTGCGTCGAGCAGTGCCCCGTGGACATCGAGCACATCGACCACATCGTCGACATGCGCCGCTACCAGGTGATGATCGAGAGCGCGTTCCCGTCGGAGGCGGGCACGATGCTCAAGAACCTGGAGAAGAAGGGCAACCCCTGGGGTCTCGCCAAGAAGCAGCGCGTCGAGTGGACGAAGGAGGTCGACTTCGAGGTCCCGATCATCGGGAAGGACGCGGAGGACCTCTCCGAGTTCGACTACCTGTACTGGGTCGGCTGCGCGGGCGCTCTGGAGGACCGGGCGAAGAAGACCACGAAGGCCTTCGCGGAGCTCCTGAACATCGCGGGCGTCAAGTTCGCGATCATGGGCGGCGACGAGAAGTGCACCGGTGACTCGCCCCGCCGCCTGGGCAACGAGCCGCTGTTCCAGCAGCTCGGCCAGGAGAACGTCGCGATGCTGAACATGGCGTTCGGCGAGGACGACGACGACCCGTCGACGAAGAAGCCGAAGTCGGCGAAGCGGATCGTCTCGACCTGCCCGCACTGCTTCAACACCATCGCGAACGAGTACCCGCAGCTCGGCGGCGAGTACGAGGTCATCCACCACACGCAGCTGCTCCAGCACCTGATCGACGAGGGCCGGCTCATCCCGGTGACCCCGGTCGACGGCCTGGTCACGTACCACGACCCCTGCTACCTGGGCCGCCACAACAAGGTCTACACGCCGCCGCGCGAGATCATGTCGTCGGTGCCGGGCCTGCGGCAGCAGGAGATGCACCGCCACAAGGAGCGGGGCTTCTGCTGCGGCGCCGGTGGCGCGCGCATGTGGATGGAGGAGCGGATCGGCAAGCGCATCAACAACGAGCGCGTCGACGAGGCCCTGTCCCTGAACCCGGACATCGTCTCCACCGCCTGCCCGTTCTGCCTCGTGATGCTGACCGACTCGGTCAACGGCAAGAAGAACGACGGCCAGGCCAAGGAATCCGTCCAGGTCGTCGACGTGGCACAGCTGCTGCTGGAGTCGGTGAAGGCCCCGGAGCCGACGGCGGAGGAACTCGCCGAGGCGCTGGCCGCGCGGGAGGCGGAGGAGGCGGCTGCGGCTGCGGCTGCGGCTGCTGAGAAGGCCGAGACGGAGGCGAAGGCTGCTGCGGAGGCGAAGGCCGAGGCGGAGGCGGAGGCGGAGGCGGAAGCTGCGGCGAAGGCTGCGGCGGAGGCGGAAGCTGCGGCGACGACCGGAGCCGCTGCCGAGCCGGAAGCTGCGGCGGAGTCCGCTGCGGCGGCCGAGCCCGAAACCGCGGCGGCTCCCGCCGGCGAGGCGAAGGCCGAGGCCGTGCCGGAGACCGGGGCCGTGCCGGAGACCGGGGCCGACGCCGTGGGCGGGACGAAGGCGAACGTCGCGCCCGCCGCAGAACCGGAAGCCACGGACAAGGTCGAGGCCGAGGCCGAGGCCAAGGCCGCCGACAAGGACACGGCCGTGACCGCGCCCGTGGCCGTGACCGTGGACGCCAAGGACGAGGCCGAGCCCGCCACGAAGGTGGAGGCACCGGCGAAGGCCGAGGCCACCGCCGAGGCGGAAGCCAGGACCGAAGCCAAGGCCGAGGACGAGGCGGAGGCCACGACCACGGACGAGGCCAAGCGCGCCGACCAGGCGGAAGCCAAGGCCGAGGACGACGCCAAGGGCGACGAGGTCATGGGCGAGGCGGGGACCAAGGGCGGCAAGTAGGCCCCGGCGCGACGGCGCAGGACACATGAGAGCGGCCGGCCCCATCAAGGGGCCGGCCGCTCTCATGTGTCGTCGTGCGGGGCGGGGTGGGACGCGACGGGTCAGCCGCGGCCGCGGCGCAGCATGGCGAAGCCGAGGCCGGCCGCGCCCACCGCGGCCATGCCGCCGCCGGCGGCCACCAGCGCCGGGGTGTCGCCCTTGTGGGCGACTCCCTCCGCGCCGGCCTGCACGCCGCCCTTGGGCGCGATCCGCTCGGAGGGCGTCGTCCCGGCGGGCGTCGTCCCGGCCGGCTTCACCGGCGGCGCCGTGGTCGGCGTCGGGGCCGGGGCGGTGGACGGCTTCGCCTTCTCCACCGTGTACGTCTCGATCAACTTGCCGGTGGTGAAGTCGTAGACCCAGCTGTTGCCGCCGCTCCGACCGTCGATGGCGACGAACTTGAGCCGCTTGCCGTCCTGGACCAGCTTGTACGTCCAGCCGTCGTGCAGCGCGGTCGGGTGCTTGAGGTCGATCGTGCCCAACGGGCGCCCGTGCGGCGTGAAGAGCTCCACGCGCTTGCCCTGGGGGCCGTACGCGTGGCCGTGGCCGTCGACGAGCTTCGCGATCCGCCCGTCGGGCAGGGTGACGCGGACCCGGGTCTCGTTCTTGACGTCCGGCTTCGGCTTCACGACCGGCTTCTGGACCGGCTTCTGGACCGGCTTGCCGCCCTCGACCCACGAGGTCACCCGGCCGTTGCCGTACAGGGTGACGTGGAGGCCGTTGTGCGTGGCGTTCGTCGACTGGCCGTTCGCGCCGACCAGGGTGCCCACCTTCCGGTCACCGGCGAATATGTCGGCCTCGAAGCGGTCGTCTCCGACCCGGTAGACCTTCGCGACGGAACCGTCGGCCAGCTTCACCGTGGTGACGTAGCCGCGCGTCTGGACCGGCGGCGTCGTCGGCTTCGCGACGGGCGGGGTGACCGGCGTGGTGACGGGCGGCGCGGTCGGCGGGACGGTCGGCGGCGCCGTCGGGTCCACGGCCGGCTGCTCGATCCCGGGCAGCACCTCGGGCCCCGGACCCGTCGAGGAGTCCGCGAAGGCGGATCCGACGGGCACCGCCAGCACGGCGGCGGCTCCCGTGAGGACGGCGGCGGTACGAAGGGTGCTGCGGCGGGTGCTGCGCATGGTGCGGGCTCTTTCCTGCTCGTTCGTGACTCCGTGGCGACGACACCGACGAAGCTACGGGCCCGATACGTAGGCATTCCGTCGGGAATGTAACGAACCCCCGCAGACTTGCGCGCAGCCGGGTAAAACACCCACCCGGGCGTCCCCTAGGGGATGTCACAGCTCAGCCGCAAAGGCCACGTGTTCGGGCGGCCCGGCCACCGAGGGCCCGCCGAGCAGGTACTTTCGATCACGTGGCTGGATTCAGGATCGGACGCGGCCGGGACAACAACCGCACCCCGCAACAACCCCCGCAACCCCCGCGGCAGCAGCCGTACGGTCAGCAGCAGCAGCGCCAAGCGCCGCAGGCACCGTACGGTCAGCAGCCCTACCCTCCCGCCGGTCCACCCCCGCAGCAGCACTGGCCCCAACAGGGCGGCGCCGGGGGTCATCACGGCGAACCGGAGTACTTCGACCCGTACGGCCAGCAGCAGCAGCCGCAGGCCCCGTACGCGGCTCCGCACGAGCCCTCGTACGCGAACAACCCGGGACACACCCAGGCCTTCGTGTACGGCGAGGACCCGTACAGCCAGAGCCCGACCTACCAGGCGGGTTCGGCGCCGGCCGGGCCCGTGGGGCCCCGGCTGCACTGGAAGGAGCTCCTGCGCGGCATCGTGATGCGGCCGGGCCCGACCTTCTTCCAGATGCGTGACTACGCCGTCTGGGGCCCGGCGCTGGTCGTCACCTTCCTCTACGGAATGCTCGCGGTCTTCGGCTTCGACAAGGCCCGCGAGGACGCCATCAAGGCGACCCTCACGCAGGCGATCCCGATCGTCCTCACCACCGGGCTGGCCTTCGTCATCTGCGGCCTCATCCTGGGCGCGGTCACCCACACGCTGGCCCGCCAGCTGGGCGGCGACGGGGCCTGGCAGCCGACGGTCGGCCTGTCGATGCTGGTGATGACGATCACGGACGCACCGCGCCTGCTGGTCGCGGTGTTCCTGGGCGGCGACAACATGTTCGTCCAAGTGCTGGGGTGGGTCACCTGGCTCGCGGCCGGCGCGCTCTTCACCTCGCTGATCAGCAAGTCGCACGACCTGCCGTGGCAGAAGGCGCTCGGCGCCTCCGCCATCCAACTGGTCGCCCTGCTGTCGATCATCAAGCTGGGCACGCTCTGACCCGCTGACCCGCACGCATGACGAGGGGCCCGCCGCGCTGGTCGCGCGGCGGGCCCCTCGTCGTACGTCACTTCGTCACGTCACCGCGCACGCCTCTCAGGCGTCGAGGACCTGGCCCTCGCGCTTGACCACGGGCGGCTCGACCGACCAGGGGAAGTTGATCCACTCGTCGGTCTTCTTCCACACGTACTCGCACTTCACGAGGGAGTGGGACTTCTCGTAGATCACGGCCGACCGGACCTCGGCGACGTGGCCGAGGCAGAAGTCGTGGACCAGCTTGAGCGTCTTGCCGGTGTCGGCGACGTCGTCGGCGATCAGGACCTTCTTGTCCGTGAAGTCGATCGCCTCGGGCACGGGCGCCAGCATGACCGGCATCTCCAGCGTGGTGCCGACGCCGGTGTAGAACTCCACGTTCACGAGGTGGATGTTCTTGCAGTCGAGCGCGTACGCCAGACCACCCGCGACGAAGACCCCGCCGCGGGCGATGCTCAGGATGATGTCGGGCTCGTAGCCGTCGTCGGCGATGGTCTGCGCGAGCTCGCGCACGGCGCGTCCGAACCCCTCGTAGTCGAGGTTCTCGCGTACTCCGTCAGTCATGCGTCGTGCCTCACCTGGGTGCGGTGGAAGTTCTGGAAGGAGCGCGAAGCGGTCGGACCGCGCTGCCCCTGGTAACGGGACCCGTACCGCTCACTGCCGTACGGGAACTCCGCCGGCGAGCTGAGACGGAACAGGCACAGCTGCCCGATCTTCATGCCCGGCCACAGCTTGATCGGCAGGGTGGCGAGGTTCGACAGCTCGAGGGTGACGTGACCCGAGAACCCGGGGTCGATGAACCCGGCGGTCGAATGCGTCACCAGGCCCAGCCGGCCGAGGCTCGACTTCCCCTCCAACCGCGAGGCGATGTCCTCGGGCAGCGAGATGACCTCGTACGTCGACGCGAGCACGAACTCGCCCGGGTGGAGGATGAACGCCTCGTCCCCCTCCGGCTCGACCATGCGGGTCAGGTCGGGCTGCTCGACGGCGGGGTCGATGTGGGCGTAACGGTGGTTCTCGAAGACCCGGAAGAACCGGTCGAGACGCACATCGATGCTGGAGGGCTGCACCATCGACTCGTCGAAGGGGTCAATGCGAACCCGTCCGCTGTCGATCTCGGCCCGGATGTCTTTGTCGGAGAGAAGCACGTCCCGAGGATACGCAGAGCGCCCGGGCCACCCCCAATCGAGAGTGGACCCGCGCGCCCCGCCCGAGCTCCCGGCCCGGACTCCCCGGCCGGCGCTCGGCGCGTCAGCGCTTGGCGCCGCCCACGGGCACGGCATGCCTCAGCCGCGCGCACCGCGGGCACCTCAGCAGCCGCCCGGGCCCGATCCGGCCGGCACCGAGGTGCTGGAGCGGAAACGAGGCGGTACTGAAAACGTGCCCTTCGGCACAGCGGACGACGGTGTGCTCCATCGAGTCCCTTTCCCCAACGAGCCGTACTGCGATGAATCGCCACATTAGGGGATGTTCGGGACTCGCTCCAGCCGCCACTCCAGCCGCCGCACTCCACCCCAGGCTACGCCCCAACTCCCGCACCCACGCGCCTGGATGTCCTCACCGGCGCAACACCGCCCACGCGGGCGAATTCACCGCGGGTCGATCATGAGGTACAGTGTGCAACGGTACGGATCCAGGCAACTGGTCCATATTGCGGATGTAGTTTAATGGTAGAACATGAGCTTCCCAAGCTTATAGCGCGGGTTCGATTCCCGTCATCCGCTCCACAGCAAAGCCCCAGGTCAGCGACCTGGGGCTTGTTTGTTATCTAGACCCCTTAGGCCCTTCCGTGCCTTCCGCGTGCCCCAACTCGCAGGAATGCCCTGCTCCGGGGGCCTTTCGCGCACCACCTGCACCACTCGGACGCGGAACCGCCTCGGATCGCGAGACACATTTCATGTGACCCGCGCCACACAAGCGTCCAGATTCGCCCGTTCGCAACCCTGAAGGCAGCCCTCAACCACGCCGCCCGCACGGCCGAGTTGGCGACCGCGCAACGCTCCCCCTACACCTCCGAATGTCGCCGAAGGTACTGCCCGCCGAAGCGCAGGCAGGCTCGCCCCGACTCGGCAGATGATCACGAGTGGTGACAAGCAGGTGACGCATTGTCAGTGGCGAGTGCTTTCATGGATCCGGTGCGCAGGGAGGCGCATCGCGACTGGTGGGGGGATACAGCTGTGCCCTGGATCAATGACTACTTCCGAGCAGACGGCACTCGGGTCAAAGGCCACGTCCGGCTACCTGCCGGGGCCCGGCGGGAGACCGCGACGCTCGGCCTGATCGTCGCCGGAGTGATCGTCTTCGGGAACGGAACAACCTCCACGGGGGCCGGAACAGGCTCGGGTCAGGAGTTACCCAGGCCGCAGTCGACGGTGGTCTACCCGATCAAGTGGCCGGCCTGGGAGAACCAGCAGGTGCCGCTGCCGCAGCCGACGGTCTCGTATCCGATTGTCTTCCCCAGCGCAGGGAGCGACCGGTGACTCGCCGTCCCGCTCGACGTCGACCAAACCGAGGCAGTCGGCCACGTAGGCAGCAGGGTTCCGACTTCCAGTTCTTCTTAGTGCTCGGCCTGGTCGGTGTTTGGGCATCCGGCTTCCTCTTGGCGGTGCAGGCCTGGTTGGCCGATCACCTCTGGGTCCTCGCACTCCCGGTCGCAGCTCTAGCGAGCGCGATTGCCGTGGGGATGTACCTGCAGAAGGAGCGTGCCCGTAGGGAGGCCGCTCGAGCCCAGGGGCTCCGGTATGTAGTGGAGCACTTGGACGGCCTTCACTACACCCAGTTTGAATACGCCGTGCGAGACCTGCTGCGCCGGGACGGGTGTCAGGACGCGCAGCAGGTTGGCAGGGGTGGCGACAAGGGGGCAGACGTGAAGGCCACCGACCCCCAAGGCAGGCGCTGGGTCATCCAGTGCAAGCACCGGAAGGACGGCTGGTCCGGATCCGCGGTTGGTGCACCCGACCTCTACGTCCTGAACGGCACCGGCCGCCAGGTGCACAACGGTGACGTGCTGGTCATGCTCACCAACGGCCGCTTCTCCCGGCCCGCCCTCGACTTCGCCAAGTCCCAGCGCCTCCACCTCGTCGACCGCCACCTCCTCGCCCAATGGGCCAGCGGCTCGCGGCCCCTGTGGGAACTCCTCCGCGCCGTCCCACCACCACGGAAGCCGAGTTCGCTCGCGTGATGCGCCCGAACCACCACGCGGGAGGCTCCGGCCCATGCCCGAGGTAGGCCAGACAGCTCCCTGCAACACCGCCTCAGCCAGTCCGGCACGGCAAGGTGCGCAGCGCGTCGTCACGGTCGTTCGAACGTTCCTTGGCGAACGGAACCGGCGGCTCAGACGCTGGCGTGCCCTGAGTGCCCCCGAGAGAGGACCACGACCTTGACCGTGCCGACTGTAACCGCGGCCCCACAGACGCTTCCGTTACCGCCGGCAACCGCAACCCGGCCCGGTTACCGTGACCGCGTTCGTGCCCGCTACACCGCAGCCGCCCAAGAACGCATCGACAGAGGACGGAACGCTGCCACCGAGCTTGGGTGCAGCGATTCCGTGCCGTGGGATGACATTCAGGCGGTCTACATCCGGCCACTCCGTTCGCCCTGGAAGTCATTTACGACCGTGATCGGCAGCATCGTGAGTGGGGCGATCGTGGCAGCGGTCGTTATCGGATACGTGGGGATCGTGCTGGTGGCTGCCCTGCTGTACTTCGGCAAGGAGAATCGGGCCGAGGCCGCGAAGACCACCCCCACAGCGCAGGAGGCTGCAGCGGTTGCGGCCACGGACGATGGATTCACGCGCGAGGAGAAGAAGCAGCTCGAGTTCTTCGGCGTTGGTGTTGTGTGTGTGGTCTTCGTGGCTGCGAGCCTGCGCGGCTCCAGAGACCGCTGGGACATGATGTCGAAGGGGTACGTCAGAGAAGGCGAAGAGGTCGTGACGGAAGCACTCGAAGTGTTGCCTGCACTTGCCGCCGTCGTGGGAGCTCCGGCCGGGAGGCAGCGATCCGAGGCCCTTGCCTCCGCCCACGAAAAGACCTCCGCACTCATGACGGCTGTGACGGACAGCTCCAAGTCGGCGGCCGGAATCCCCGGGTACGCAGGGGACCGGAGCCGTCTCAAGGAGCATGGTCAGAAGGTCCGGACGGCGTTCGCGGACAAGCTTGACGGCCTGGTCGAAGACCGGGAGGCTACGGCACGTGCCCTCGGTGCGATGGCGTTGAGCGTAGCCGTGCGGCAGGCCCAGTCTGCGTACGGAGCATTGCTGGACGCAGAAGCACTGCCAGCAGAGCCGGGACCGGAGGTGCCGGACCTCCGCGGGGTACGGAAGGTCTTCGTCGGCGCCGGCCTTGCTGCACTTGGGGTGTTTATGACCGGGACCCTGGGTGGAGCGGATCTCATGGCCGCCATCCCCCTCGCCCTCGCAGTCTTCGGACTCGGCTCATTTCTCGGAGCTCTGTTTACCGGAAAGCTCCACGCGATCGGCCAGGCTTACGCGGCCTTCAGGCAGCACGGCAGCGGAGCCCCATAGCCACGAGCCCGCCCCAAAGCACGCAGCCGCCCCCAGAGCCACCTGGCGAATGCCGTCTGTCGGAACGCGAGTCACAGAGGCCCGACTGGGCGGGGGAGGCGGAGACCAGGGTCTCCGCCTCCCCCGTTGCGGCTCAAGGTGCCGAAGACCGTTACCCAGGGTCGACAGGGCGAGCGAACCCACCACCTGCCGCATGGTGTTGAGCAGGAGGGGGGAAGCGCACCCGACCCTTTCGGTTCGACGTCGGACAGCGCCGTGATGGTTGGCGAGTTCGACAACTCCAGGGGCCCCGCCGCGGCGGGGCACTATTCAGGAGCGGCGCAACTCCACTGCCTTGGACTGCAGTTCCTTCATCATGGCGATGCTGTGGAGCATTTTCCGGAAGGCCGACGTGATCCTGCGTACAGGGCGGCGCATGAGGCGACTGGCGGCACCGATCATGTTGATCATGGCCATGCCCTCCTGGACAGAAGCCGATTCGATCTCGGCGCCCCAGTCCGTCAGGGCGATTTGCTCCAGCACTCCCTCCGCGTCCTCCGACCATTCGGCGCGAGGAGTGGTGGCCAGCCAGTCCAGGAACACCTGGAAGCCGGTGCAGGAGGTGCGCATGCGTTCGGCAAAGCGGTCCGCCGCAGCCTCCAGTTCTCCGGTCGGTCCCTCGATGGCCTTGGCCAGGCGGTTCACCACGGCCATCATCTTGTTCGCCGTGGCCCCGGAGTGGTTGACCCGGGTCATTTCCTCCCCGAGGAGCATCATGAGCTCAGCGAGGTCCGACATGGCCGCTTCCACGTCGGCCATGTCGTCGGCGAGCGCCTCCATCTGGGCCTCGGCCTCCACGATCAGATCGAACAGGCCCGGGAGGTTGTCGTCGGGGCCGCTTTCCGCTCCGGTCGCGGAGCCCGTCTCGATCGCGCCGTCCTCTGTCCGCACCGGGTCCGCCGCCAGCACATCCAGCAGTTGCTTCCGGGCAGTCGCTGTGCCGTCCGGATGGGACAGGAAGGCCAGGCGGAGCACCGTCCGGGGGGAGGGACGGCACTCGGCGTCCTGGGTGACGTGGACGGTGCGCCGGCCGAGGGCGTGGCGCGCGCCGAGGGCAAAGGCCAGGTCCGGGTCGGAACCGCCGAGGTCCGCGACGACGACGTCCGCCTCAGTGAGCAGGTGCAGCAGCTGGTCCAGGGGCAGGCCGGCCTCGGCGAGGCTGCCCGCCCTCAACAGGGTGAGGCCGAGCTGTTCGCACACCGGGCGCACGATCTCCTCGTGGAGGACGGCGGACCGGTGCCGCTCCTCCGGGAGCCAGGGGGTGGCGGAGTAGGCGGTGGTCGCGGTCCCGTCGATGACGAGGCAGGTGGGCATGGTGGTTTCCTTTCGGTGGCGGTCCGGGAGTGGGGCCCTGCCGGCGGCCTCGACCGCCGGCAGGGCGGGAGAGGAATCAGTCGAAGAGCGTGAGTGCCACGCCGTCGGCGACCTCGTCGGCGAAGACGGGACGCTCCTCGATGCCCAGCGCGGCCAGCAGCTCCACGGTCCGCACCCGGTGGCGGCGGCCGACGGACACCGTGGGACAGGGGAACTCGTCTCGGGCGACCAACCGGTAGGCGGTGCCCATGCATATACCGAACGCCCGGGCCGCCGTGCGCAGGTCGACGCTCACCGGCAGGTCGAAGATCTCGCGGAAGGTGAGGGGTGTGTCGTGGCAGCCGCTCATCCCTCCCTCCCGACCCGGCGCAGAGAGAGGGCGGCGACCTGGCGGCCCCGTCCGGAGTACCCGACGCTCGTGGCCGTACCGGCCACGCCCCATGCACTGGCGAGAGCGCCGATCCGTACGCCTTCGACACGGTGCGCGGGTACGGAGATCCGCAGGCTCGCGGAGAGCCCCGAACGGCGCGGGGCCGGGTCGTAGTCCGCCCGCCAGACGTCGTCCCTGCCCGCGCCGGGGGGAGTACCGCCCGCGCGTTCCACGTCCTCCACCGCGTTCTCGCGGTGCGTGTCGCGCCAGACCTCCCAGGCGCGGGAGCAGGCCGACCGCAGCACCGCACTCCCGGGTTCCGGGTCCCGCGGGTCCAGCTTCGCCAGTTCTTCGAGGTAGCAGGTGACGAGCTCCGCCTCGACGTCCTCGCGGTCGGCACGGCGGGACCGGGTGATCCGGGATGCGTTGCCGCGCAGCCCCGGGAGCCCCAGCCACACCACCGCCTCCCGCCAGTCGGGCCCTCCGGTCCGGAAGCGCTCCGCGACTTGGTGCCACAGGGAAGCCCGTGCCAGGGAGCACGCGGTGCGGTCGTAGAGCAATACACGGGCCCGGTCCAGGGAAAGGGGTACGCCCGCCGGTTCTGTGCCGTCGAACAAACGCAGCGGGGGCGTCGGTTCGTTTCCGGCGCACCGGCGCTCGACGGTGGTGAGGATGCCGGGGCGAGAGAAGAAAGTCATGGGTCGCCTCCTGTTCAACCGGCCTGCAAGGCCGGGGTGTTGTCTCGCCAGGTCTTCAGCGCGCGGGCGGCGGGTGCCTTGCCGGGCATCGCGTCCGGGCCTCTTTCCACGGCCAGGAGCCAGCGGAGGACGCCGGGCTCCCGAGCGGTCACCAGCCCGTCGAGGAGCCGGGCGACCGCCCGGGACCGGCCCTTGGCGCCGACCGCCCCGGCGCACCAGGTGAGCAGGGCATCTCCCATGCCGGAGAAGGCGACCGACTCGTTCAGGGAGTGTCCGACGAGGTGGACGGCGACCGCCGCCGAGCCGGCGCGGGCCAGAGCCCGTCCGCTCCACCACAGGGAGTCGGTGCGGGCCATGACGGGAAAGGCACAGGCGGTCAGCAGGCCGGCCGTGCCGTCGGTCCGCGCCCAGTCCCGCATCCGGTGCAGGACGGTCACCCTGGTGGTGTGGTCGCCTCTTTCGAAGCGTCGTACGAGTGCCCCCTTGGCAGCCTCGAAGACGGAGAGGTCGTCCGGCCCGGCGCCCAGGGTCTCGACGAGCTGTTCCAGCAGTCGCAACGCCTGCTCGTCCCCGAGCCCCTCGGGCTCCTGGCAGGCGTACGCCACAGCGTGCTTCAAGGAGGCTTCGGGCGTGACGCTCCACAGGTCCAGCAGGTCGGCCGCCGTCTGTGCCACCTCCCGGTCCCGGAAACGTGTCGCCAGGCATCGCCCAGCCACCCGCGGGGCGGGGAAGACCGGAGTGGAGGCCAGCGCGGGCAGCAGTTCCAGGGACTTGCCGCTCGTGGCCTCCGCCAGAGCGGCGACGGCCCGGCCGGCCCGCTCGATCTGGTCCTCCTCCGGGCCGGGGTCGGCGAGCCAGGCGTGTACCACCGGCACGAGGTCCGCACGGTCCCGGCACAGGCCGTCCCACACGGCCCCGCTCACGGCGGGCCAGAAGAAGGACACCCTGTCGGTGGCCTCGTCATCGGCGCGGCTCACACGATGGGCTCCGAGGATCCGCAGGACTTCGGCTGGCGACCTCGTCGGAGGCTCCTCGCCCGGATGACCGTAGGAGCCGGGACCCCGCATCCTGTCCGGGCCCGCCAGCCGCAGCAGTTCTCGCGCCCGTTCCATCATCACGGCACGGTGCAGTCCTCCGTAGACGCCGAGGGAGAGCAGACAGGCCAGGAGGGCGGGATCGCGCTGGGCCCGGGCCAGGATCTCGGGACCCTCGGCGCCGGCCAGGATGCGCATGAGCTCCCCCGGGGCCGGGCCGCCCGCCGCCCCCAGGCGCCGCAGGGTGGCCGCGGCCTGTGCGGCGTGGCGTGGCGGCAGGCCGTCGGGCAACAGCTCGTCGAGATCGCCGGGTTCCAGGGCACGCAGCAACCGGGCGTGTACTGCCTCGTCGGGGCAGCCGTCCGCGAGGTGGGTGGTGAAGACCTTCCGGGGATCCGGCGGCCGGTGGCGCAGGACCGGCACGCCGAGCTGGTCCTCCAGTGCGCCCACCAGGCCGGGGGCCTCCACCAGGACGATGACGAGGCGGGCGCCCGCCTCGGTCAGGAGCCCTTCGAGGCGGGCCAGGTCCCACGCCCGGAGCGCGAAGGGATCCGCGAGCTCCGTCACCAGGTATCCGTCCACTCCCTGGGCGCGCGGCGACCACCGGGAGAGGTTGGCCGTTCCGTCGACCTGGACAAGCACGGGGGCCTCGTGGCCGTGCGCGAGCAGGTTGAGCGCGTGTGTCTCCCGCCCCGTCCCGGCCTCGCCGACGAGCACCACGATGCCGGATTCGCGCACCGCGAGGGCTTCCTCGAAGCCGGGCGGCGCCACGAAGCACCGCCGCGCCGCCTGCACGTGTTTCGTCCGTACGGGGCCTTGCCGCATCGGCCCCGGAACCGCGCCGCCCTCCACCGAAGGTGCGAGCCGCTGGTGCTGGCCGCCGGTCAGCAATCCGGTGTTGATGACGCCGTTGGGGGCCCAGATCGCCGGCCCCCGGCCCGCCACAGCCATCGCGAACTCGGCGAAGTCGGGCTCGGTCTCGCCGGGGAGATCAGCTGTCGCCATCGGTTCCTCCGCCGGTGTGGCCGGAGAATTCGACGGTGGTGACGTGCTGACCGCCGTGGACGGTGCCGGTGTTGATGATGCCGCGCTCGGCGTTCAGCACCGTCGCGGGGGAGGTCGCCGCCCGGGAAGCGGCGCCCGGGGCCGCCTCGGGCTCGGGTGCCGGGCCTGCGGCTTCCCGTCGCCGGCGGAACGCGAGGACATTGTCCGGGGTCTGAAGTTCTTCTGCTCGCATGTCGCCCTTTCCTTCCGTGGACGCCCGGGAATCGTGCGGACGTCCTCCTTTCGACACGTCGAGATTCCCGCGGATTCATCCCCGGAGCTGCTCCGGAGGACCAGGAATCAAGTAACCCCAGTCACACACGGAAAGGGTTTACGGAACGGCATGAACAAGAAGAGCGGGTGCGTCACCGAAAGCGACACACCCGCCCATAAATTCGATATTCGAATACATCTCCACAGAGTCAGATGTACTCGCGAGGAACCGGCCTCCCGAGCGCCCCGATCCGGTCACGCAGCAGGCCGGAGAGCTCCTTGCGTTCCTGTTCGGTCAACGTGCCCAGCAGGGAGGCCAGCTCCTCCTGCCAGTCGGAACGCGGCGGAGTCAGCAGATCCTGGTGGTCGACCGCCCAGTCCAGCACCTGCCGCACCTCTTCGGGGTGACGAAGCAGCCATAGTGCCGCCAGCGACACCGGTCCGGCATGGAGTGCCTGGAGACAGAACTCGTACTCGCCCCGACGGCTGGCCGTCCAGGAGTAACGGACCCCGTCGCTTTCCCGCCGGCCGAGAAGCAGTTCCTCATCATTCTCCCGGAGTCGCACGTCGAACACCCGGTAGCTCAGACCGTGCTCCTCCAGGCGCTGCGGCAGGCCCAGATGCTGCATGATCTCCGGCGCCCCCAGCCCGTTGTCGGAGGCGGCCTGGGCCTCCGACAAGTAACGGAGGACAGAGGCGAGATGGGTCCGTACCAGGTGCCAGCCGTGCAGACTTCTTGCACGGACGACGCGTACGGGGTCGTGGACCCACCAGGAGACCCAGAGATCGACCGACTCTGTGCCGTAGACCGTGGGGAGGCCGACCGCCCGCGTGTCCACGTGCTCCGTCGTGTCCACCCGGAAGACGTCGCTGTACTTTCCGTTCAGGTGGGGAGCGGGGGCCTCGTCCACCAGGGGCGGATAGGCGCCGGAACCCTCCGGGTTCCCTCGCCGGCCGAGGAAGGAGTACTCCCCCGCCTCGTCCCTGAGCACCAGTGCCCAGTCCTTCGGCGCGGACCAGCGATGGCCGAGGATCTCCCGCCAGGGCGCCCTGTCCAGCCGGTGAAAGAGACGGTCGGTGGTGTCGTCGTTCATGCTGTCTCCCTGTGCGCGCCGGTCCGCCACCGATGGAGTGCGTCGCGGGCGGTGACGAGGCCGGGCCAGCCGTTCGCGCCCGCCTGGTCCATTTCTACGAACAATCGGAATTCACCGGAGCGCATGGACTGGGCCATGGCCGCGAACAGGTTCTCGACGGCCCGGAACTGTTCGTCGTCCCACTGGCCCGACTCCGCCCAGCGCAGCAACGTCCAGCACGTCGTTTCGAAGGAACTTTCCGTGTTCAGGGCGCGGCCCGTGAGGTCGGCCAGCGCCTGCCCCTGCGGCGTCCACAGGGCGAGGTTCCTCATGAACCACTGGGGAGACCAGAGCATCCGGCTGAAGAGCGAGAGCACCTGCTCCTGGTCGTACTCCTCGTCGTCCAGCCACTTCCGGAGCAAGTCGAATACCTTCGTCTCGTTGCCGGCCTGGAACAGCCGCAGGATCGCCGCTTCCACCGCCACCTTCACCTGGTACTCCTCTCCCTCCCGGACCTGTGCCGCGTGGAAGAGACTTTGAAGGAGCCGCAGGGCCAGGTCGGGGCGGGCCAGGCCGAATTCCTCGCCGCACGCGTGCGCCACCGTCGTCCTGAGACGGAAGTCGGTCGCCGTGCTCCAGCGATGCAATCGGTAACGAATCTCGGCGACGAGCACGGGGTCCTCGGCCGCGACGCCCAGCGCGTTCGCCACGACGAGCCGACTGGTCGCACGATCCGACCGGGCAAGTTCCAGAAGGTGCACCAGGGCGTTGCGCCCGCCGCCCCAGCTCGCCACCCGTCCCATGGCCCGGCCCGCCGGTTCGGCGAGCCCGCCGGACCGGGGTACGTCCCGCAACCACTCGACGAGCAGTTCTGACAACTGCCCATACTCACGCCACACATGTCTGAGAACGGCCTCGGCCTGGCGATGCCTGATGAACGCCACAGCCTCCACACTGTGCGAGTAGGCTCCCTCCGCCCGGATCTCGCGGTTCTGACGGACCGCACGCACGGCGTGCAGCAGTTCTGTCAGGGAGTGCCGGAAGACGAACTTCGGATTGGGCCGGTCCTGTTTCGCGGCCCCGTCGGCATCTGTGCCGGGCAGCACCGCCGTCAGTCGATCGCCCGCCAGCTTGGTCAACCGGTCGGCCTCGTTCCTGACGATCTGCTGGTCCAGCCCCTCGTAGACCGAAGCGGCCAGCAGGAAGGCCAGTGATTCCGGCTCGTCGCACAAGCTCTTGATGAGCTCCGGGACCTCCCGCTCGGCCCGGTAGCTCAGCCGGAGCCCCAGGTCGCCGAGAGCCTCCGGATCGCCGTCGGCCTCGACGAGGGCCGTCACCAGCTCCACCACTTCGGCGGGTACCAGCTCCGGCACCAGAAGTTCGCCCAGGTCATGACGGCTGGCAAGCGCGGATAGCAGCCGGTCCCGCTCCCACCGGTCCGGCACCACCGCCTCGAAGCGGCTGCCGAACACCAGGGAAGGTGACGGCGGGGAGCACACGGTGGGGCTGATGTGGAGGTCCCGTTCAAGGCGGTGCAGCAGGGCCGTGTCGTCGGGCAGGACGATCACCATGCACGCTTGAGCCTTCTTGAGCAGCTCCCGCACGTTTCTCAGCATGACCGGGGAAAGAGGGCGGGAGGGGAACAGGCCGTCTATGAGATAGCCCCGAGCCGATGTGTCGGTGGGCTTCCAGCGGTCCAGTTCGGTGACGCCGTCCAGTGCCCGCAGTGGCGCACCAGCCCCGCAGCTCTCCCGCAGCAGGTTGAGCGCCGTGGTACGACGGCCTGTTCCTGGTCGGCCGACCAGGAACAGGGGCCCCTGCTTCAGCTTCGCGAGGGCTGCTTCGAACCAGTCGGGGCGTGCGAAACCGAGCGCGGCGGCCTCTCTCTCCATGTCCGGGATCGGGCCCTCGCGTACTCTGCTTTCCCGTAGCCGCCCTTCCGGCCTGGAGCCGTTGCGTACGCCCTGCCCGCCGTACACGGAACCGTTGTTGATGTTCCCTCCGGGGGCGTAGATCACGGACGCCCACTCCTTGGCCCCGCCGACCAACTCGGTGATGTCGTAGTCCGCTTCGGATCGCGGAGCCCCTTCCTCGGGCAGGGGTCCGGGGCCGGGCAGCCCGGCCGCCCCCACCCTCCCGTCCCCCGTCACTTGCGCCCCTGGCGCTTGTCGCCGCGGACCTGGTCGCCCTGGAAGCGGCGGATCTTGCCGATCTTGTGGCCCTCCACGTAATCACCGGCGATCCGGTCGCCCGCCACATGGTCACCGGCCACGTGATGGTTGCTCACGCTCTGACCGCCGTGGACGGTGCCGGTGTTGATGTTGCCGCGGGGGGCGGCGATGGCATCCGTGCCGCGGGCCGTCGTGTCGTCGCCGGACAAGTCGGCGGACTGCGGGGAGGGCTCCTGCACGGGCTCCGGAGCGGCGCCCTCGACGAGGGTCCCCTCGTAGAGAGGGCCGGAGGCCTGGGGGACGTAGAGCCATGCCCGTCGGGAGAACGACTTGCCCTCGACCGTCGCGGCCACCTCCACGAAGTGGTCGGGGTGGCGCCCGGTGTACCCGCCGGCGACCGCGTCCTCGTAGCACCGCTCGGAGAGGATGGCCGCGACGTGGGTGATGTTCTCGTTGTGGGAGGTGAGCACGGCCTTGACGGGGCGCGAGTCGAGCAGCCGGTGGGTGTCGTTGCGCGCTGTGCCGTTGCCGCCGAACTCGTCCCCGGTCTCCGGCAGCGGGCCGACGTGCAGACTGACGCGGAGCCTGATCGGCACCGCCCCGTGGGAGAGGACGTTGAAGTCGGTCAGGACCTCCTGGAGGGCGAGCAGCAGGGGGTGGATGACGAAGGGCATGCGTGCCGGGTCGAACCCGAAGACATAGCCGTCCCCGGTGGTGGCCGGGAACGTACGGTCCTCCCACAGGTCTCCGAGGTCGGTCCTGTGGAGCGCGGTCTTCAGGAGTTCGGGGACGACCCGGCTGACGGCCTCGTGCTCGATCGCCGGGCGGCCCGTGAAGTCCTTCGCGTCGACGGCCAGAATGCCCCGGTAGGGAGGCAGCGGCCTGCTGTGGGTGTACGGGGCGGTGATCCGCTGGGGCAGGGCGCTGCTGAACTCGGGCATGTCACTCCTCCGTGAAGCCCGCCCGGCCGCTCTCGGGCCGGGCGGGAACGCTGTCGCGTGACGTCGAGCTTCACAGCGGGCGGGGAGCCGTTCCGTTCCGCAGGACCCGATAGGGAGTGATGAGGACCACATCCCCGACGGGGGTGTCAGCCGGCCGCGTGGCCGCCGGCCACCTTGCGCAGGCCCTCCACGCTGACAACCTCGATCCGGCGGTTTCCCACGCTCACGCAGTCGGGGCCGAGCCGCTCCAGCGCCTTGCTGACGGCTTTGCGGCCCACATCGATGTGCTGGGCCAGCTCCTCCCTGGTGAGGGAGAAGCAGTGCTTCCCTTGCTTCCCTTCACCGGCTGCCGTGACCAGGCGGAGCAGGGCCAGGGCGAGACGTTCATGAACAGCCCCCTCGCACAGCTCGGCCTGTTCGCGCATACGATTCCAGGCTAATTCAAAAATAGGGCGGGCGAGCTTGGCCTCTTGGACGAAGCGATGGAAATCCTGTGCGGGCACAATGCATGCCCTGCTTTTCCTCAGCGCCCACACATCGGCCATCCGGACACTTTCGGGCTGAAGAGCCATCTCTCCCAGGATCTCGCCCCGCCCCCGGAAACCGAGCAGTCGCTGCCGCCCGTCGGGCTCGGTCCTGACGACCTTCACCAGCCCGTCCACCAGAGCAAGCACATGCGTCCCCCGGTCCCCCTGCCGCAACAGGGCGCGGCCCGCGAGGTAGGTCTGCTCCGGATACCGCGTCAGTCGTGCCCACTCCTCGTCCGGCACCAGAGCACACAGAGGAGCTGACGGAAGGGAATCATCTTCGCTCATGCGGTCAAGCTAGAGGAGAAAAACTTCGGATAGACATGGGATTCACAATTCGGCGCGCGCGTCACAAATAGAACGGCCGAATTTTTTCTGTTTAGCCGCCCGGCATCATCCCGCCACCCCTGAGCCGTTCCATGTCGGAGGGGCGGACCTGGATGGCGAAGAGGGCGACCAGAAAGACGATCACGGCGAGGCGGCGGAGACGATGAAGCCAGCCGAGACGCCGGAGGTGAGGATCTGGTTGCCACAGGCGGGCGGGAGCCCGTCGGTGCGGGCGAAGAGGGCCTTCTCGGCCGGGCCCGCCCGGGCGAGGAAGGCCGGGATCTCCTGGTCGACCTCGTTGCGACTGGCGGTACCGAAGACGGTCACCAGGATGGAGAGGCCCAGCGAGCCGCCGACCTGCTGGGTGGCGTCGAGGAGGACGGGCCGCGCCGGACTCGGCGGGCCGCACGTCGGCGAGAGGGCCAGCGAGACGAACATCATGCCCGTACCCGCGCTGAACACCAGCATCGGGCCGAGGGTCGAGCCCGCGTAGGTGGAGTGGACGTCCGCCAGGGCCAGGCAGAGTGAGCCCAGGACCATGAAGGGCTTCGGGCCCTACTTCGGCAGGAGTTGGGAGGTAAGGCCGACCACCACTGCGATCACCGCACTGACCGGCAGGAAGGCGAGGCCCGCCTCCAGTGGGCTGAAGCCCAGCATCTGCTGCACGAAGAGCGTCAGGAAGAAGAACCTGCCGAAGATCGCCGCCGCCAGGCAGAGCATGATGCCGTACATGCCCGCCCTGTTCCGGTCGGCAGGCATGTGGAGGGGGTGATCGGCTGTCGGGAGCGGCGTTCCACCAGGACGTACGTGGCCAGCAGGACGACCGCAGCGCAGAACGAGGCGATCGTGTACGGATCGCTCCATCCCTCCTGCGCCGCGCGGATGAAGCCGTACACCAGCGCCACCATGCCGAGGGTCGACATGAGCGCGCCCGCCAGGTCGAAGTGGCCGGGGTGACGTTCCGAATTCTTGACATGGCGGAAGTTAGGGGCGGGATCATCAGGGCGATCGGCACGTTCACGAAGAGGATCCAGCGCCAGTCGAGCCATTCGAAGAGCACTCCGCCCGCCAGCAGGCCGATCGCCCCGCCGTCCGCCGACGCTCCCGCGAACACGCCGAAGGCCTGGTTGCGTTCGGGCCCCTCCTCGAAGATGGTGGTGATCAGGGGGAGCGCGGTCGGCGAGGAGATCACGCTGTCGGCGTCCTGGAGGGCGCGGACCGCTAGGAGTTGCCAGAACGCCTGCACGAACCCGCAAAGCGGCAAGGCGAGTCCGAAGAGCAGCACGCCGAAGATGAGAACCCGGCTCCTGCCGAGGATGTCGCCCGCCCGGCCGCCGAGGAGCAGCAGGCCGCCGAAGGCCAGCGTGTAGGCGTTGACCACCCAGGACAGGGCTGGTGGTGGAGAAGTCGAGGGCACTCTGGATGTGCGGAAGCGCGATGTTGACGATGGTGTTGTCGAGGACGACCATCAACTTGCAAGAGGCGATGACGAACAGGGCGATGCCCTTGCCGCCGCCCACGCCGACGGGGGTGGGGCCCACCGGCTTGAGCAGCCGGCTCATCAGTACCCATCGCCGCGACTACCGGCCCAGAGGCCGTGCCACAACGTGCCAGTAGCGGCGGTAAACAGCGGTCAGCAAGGTGTCTGACAAAACAGTCAAGGCCGGACCCTCCATGGAGGTTTCCACAGGTCAGAGGCCATCCGAGCGCCCAAGTGCCGAGTGATTCCCAAGCTTATGGCGCGGGTTCGATTCCCGTCATCCGCTCTTGCAAGAAGGCCCAGGTCATCGACCTGGGCCTTCTTCGTTGTCCGGGCCCCTCCCGGCCCGCGTGCCCTTCGCGTGCCATAACTGCCCTGATGGCGGTCCGGATTGCTCGCCGAGTCGCTGCGGGCTTCGCGGGGGAGGGCGTCCGCGCGTCGAGCGGCATGTCCTGAACAGCCTCCACCGGGAGGGCGGCACCGATGGCGCCCACCCCGACGTTGTTCCGGCGGGCCGGAGGCCGGCTCGGGGAGCGGCCGGGGCACGACCGCACCGGCACCTAGCTCGCGAGCGCCTTGAACAGGCCGCGGATCTCGTCCTCGTCCGCGATCACCGGCAGGGTGTCGAAGTAGAGCTCCCACTCGCCCTTCGGGCCGATGCGCTCGACGATCCCGAAGGGGATGTCGGTGCGCTTGGGGTCGGTGGCGTTGGGGTCGGTCATCGTGCCGTGCCACTCGATGTAGGTGGTGGTGCGGCCGAAGGCGACCTGGCCCGCCTTGAACCGGACGTCGGCGTTCTCGAACAGCCGCTGCAGGTAGGCGGTCTTGCCCCCCTGGGTGGTCAGCGACCGGTCCAGGCCGGGCCCGGCCAGCTTGGCGTTGCCGGTACGGGCGGCCAGCGCGGCGGCGTCCCCGCTGTTCCAGGCGGCGAGGCGGGCGGGGATCTCCTGGGCGTGGAACCGGTCGGGGGCCGCTCCGCGCGGGCCGGGGCCGGCCGGGTCGGCGATGCCGGCGAAGAGGGGGCGGGGCCGCTGGGACTCGGGCAGGACCTGGAACAGCTCGTAGCGGTCGTAGTAGCGGCGGGCCTGGATGGTCTTGCCGTCATCGCCGAGGACGTTGCGGGCGATCTGCGGGTAGCTGACCTTGTGGCCCTTGAGGGTGACCGTGTTCTGCTGGCCGAACATCATCACGGCGCCGTCGGCGACCACGTTCGTGCCGCGGTAGCGGAGGTCCGGCACGAGGCGGAGTGAGTTGCTGATCGAGGCGCCGATCACTTCGTGGCCGCGCTGGGGCTTGCCGCCGGCCTCCCAGAGGCTGGCCTCCTCGTCGAAGATGTCCAGGTAGGTCCGGAGGCTGGGGGCCTCGCCGAAGACGATCTGCCGCTTCATGAAGGCGCAGGCGTTCGGGGTGATCCGCCCTTCGAGCCGGTCCACCTTCTCGCGGACCTCGGCGCACTCGCCGCCCTCGGCGGTGGCGGTGGCCGGCGCGGCACCGACGGTGAGGCCTGCGAGGAGAGTGGCCGCCGCGAACACTCCGGTGCGCGTGTACCTCCGCATGTTCATGTCGTTCCCCGTTCGTGATCGCTTGATCGCTTGATCGCTTCGATGGATCAAGCTTCTTCAAGGGCGCCGGCGAAAACGATTACCTCAGGGGTAATGACGGGCAGTTGACGGTGCGGATGACGACCGACCACGGATGACAGGCACTGGCGCGGACCAGGTTCCGGCAGGTGCGTCCGGGCCGGGCCGACCCGCCGGGCGACCCGGCCCGCTCCTGGCCACCATCAGGGGAAAGTGCCCCCACCGTGCCCCCACCGTGCCCCCAGGAGCGGTCAACAGCGGTCAGAACCGGAGCGGGCAGGGGCTCCGGAAGACGCTCGGCGGGGATGATTCACACAGGTCAGCCTACGGACGCACTGTTATCGAAACGCTGCGCTCGGGGGGAATCAATATCTGTCACCGCGGTCGGAGAGTTCAATGGGCCCCGCGCGGAGAGTTTTTACCGCACCGCACTCGGCCGGGTATTTCGCCCGCAAAAACCGCCCCACCATGCTAGTGTCGATCTCGGTTGCAGTTTTGGTACCCAAAAACTTAAAGCGCTCCTGTCGGCCTTCGCGCCACAATTCGAGCGCTTCATATTTCCGGTCACTTCCGGCGGGGCATCATCGCGGCGACACGGTGTCCGCACAGTGCGGATGCCGGTCCACTGCCCCAAAGGAGATCGACATGGCATCCGGCACCGTCAAGTGGTTCAACGCGGCAAAGGGTTTCGGCTTCATCGAGCAGGAGGGCGGCGGGGACGACGTCTTCGCCCACTTCTCGAACATCGCCGCCCAAGGATTCCGCGAGCTGCAAGAGGGCCAGAAGGTCACCTTCGACATCGCGCAGGGCCAGAAGGGCCAGACGGCCGAGAACATCGTTCCCGCCTGACGCTGACGCACATTCCGTAGCTGGGGCCCGCATCCCTCGGGGTGCGGGCCCCAGCTGCACACATTTCCCGCAGTGATGTCGCCTGCGGGACTCGGCATTCGGGGTCGTACCCACCGGGTCTGCGCCCGCTCGGTTTGTTTTGATTCGCGTCCACATGACGCCCCCCATCTCATCGCCTGCGCCTGAACCCGCCCCGCACGGAATCCCTGCGGGCCGGAGACGCTTCGGCATTCCATTCGGCCCGTTCTCGTGATTCCCTGCGCTGCGCTTTCGCTGCGGGAATTCCTTGATACGCGCCACATCAAGGAAGGTTCTGAATGAACCGCACCCGTACGAACAACCGCTCCGTCCCGTCGACCCCGGGTCGTTCCGGAGGTCCGAGCCGTACCGCAGGTCCGAGCCGTTCCGGTGGCTACGGTCGTCGGCCCGCCGCGGTTCAGGGCGAGTTCGCCCTGCCGAGGACGATGACCCCCGCGCTGCCCGCCGTGGAGGCGTTCGCCGATCTCGACGTGCCGGCCGAGCTGCTGGCCGCCCTCGGCGCGCAGGGCGTGGCCGTGCCCTTCCCGATCCAGGGCGCCACCCTGCCGAACACCCTCGCCGGCCGTGACGTGCTCGGCCGCGGGCGCACCGGCTCCGGCAAGACGCTCGCCTTCGGTCTCGCGCTGCTGGCCCGTACCGCCGGCCTGCGCGCCGAGCCGCACCAGCCGCTCGCGCTGGTCCTCGTACCGACCCGCGAACTCGCCCAGCAGGTCACCGACGCCCTCACGCCGTACGCCCGCGCCGTGAAGCTGCGCCTGACCACGGTCGTCGGCGGCATGCCGATCGGCCGGCAGGCCGGAGCGCTGCGCGCGGGCGCGGAGGTCGTCGTGGCCACGCCCGGCCGGTTGCAGGACCTCATCGACCGGGGCGACTGCCGTCTGGACCAGGTAGCGATCACCGTCCTCGACGAGGCCGACCAGATGGCCGACATGGGCTTCATGCCGCAGGTCACCGCCCTCCTGGACCAGGTGCGTCCCGAGGGGCAGCGGATGCTGTTCTCCGCCACCCTCGACCGCAACGTCGACCTGTTGGTCCGCCGCTACCTGACCGATCCGGTCGTGCACTCGGTGGACCCCTCGGCCGGTGCGGTGACGACGATGGAACACCACGTGTTGCACGTCCACGGCGCCGACAAGCACCGGACGACGACGGAGATCGCGGCGCGCGAGGGCCGGGTGATCATGTTCCTGGACACCAAGCACGCCGTCGACCGGCTGACCCAGGAGCTGCTGAACAGCGGTGTCCGCGCCGCCGCGCTGCACGGAGGGAAGTCGCAGCCGCAGCGCACCCGTACCCTCGCCCGGTTCAAGACCGGCCACGTGAGCGTGCTGGTCGCGACGAACGTGGCGGCGCGCGGCATCCACGTCGACCACCTGGACCTCGTCGTGAACGTCGACCCGCCGACCGACCCCAAGGACTATCTCCACCGCGGCGGTCGCACCGCCCGCGCCGGCGAGTCCGGCAGCGTCGTCACCCTCGTCACCCCCCACCAGCGCCGCGACATGACGCGCCTCATGCAGGCCGCCGGCATCACCCCGCAGACCACCCAGGTCCGCTCCGGGGAAGAGGCACTGAACCGGATCACCGGCGCCCAGGCACCCTCCGGCATCCCCGTCACCATCACCGCGCCGGTCTCCGAGCGGCCCGAGCGCGGCGCGTCCTCCCGTGGTCGGCGCAGGCCCGCTTCGGCGGGCCGGCGGGCGGGCGTGCGGCGGTCCGCCTTCGATGCGGCGGCCTGAACACAGGTGATCCGGAAACTGACCCATCTCTGCAGGAGGCACGTTTTGACGCTGGTCCGGATGCAGCCCCGTTCCGCGCACGCCGACCTCACGCCCCGGACGGCGGACGACGCGGTGGAAGCGGCCGGCCCGCAGGTCTGCGACGACATGACGGTCGAGGTGGCCCTGGCCGTCCTGGCCGGCGCCCGCTCCGACCACCTGCTGGTCTGCGACGAGGACGGCCTGTGCACCGGGCTGATCACCCGGGACCGGCTCACCGCCGTCCGCGACGGCGCCGCGTACACCGACCGGGTCCGGCTGCGCGACGTCCTCGGCGAGCGCGTTCCGGTCACCCCGCCCGTGACCACGACGGCCGGGGCCGAACCCGCGGTGCGCCACCACGGGCTCACCGCCCTGCCCGGCGTCGATGACCAGGGCGGCGCGCCGGGCGACCTCGCCCTCGCCCGCTGAACCAACCACCTGACCGTGGTCGGACCGTTCCCCTCTTCACTCTGTGAGGCACCATGCGCTGCGTCATCGCCCGTTTCCCGTTCGACCTGACCAAGAGCGGTGTCCTGGAGTCGATGAGGGGCGTCAAGCCCGAGCAGGTCGTCGGCGAGTCCGTGATCATCGGCCGCCGCACCTACCCGGTCAAGCAGGTCGGTCAGGTCATCACCCGCCAGGACCGACGTGACTTCAGCGCCGGTGAGGTACTCCGGGCCATGACCCAGCTGGGGTTCACCTGCCGCGTGCTGCCCCGGGCCGCCGTCCCCACGCGCGTCCTCAGCCCGCTCCAGCAGGCTTCCGACATGCTCGGTGTCCCGGCGATCGTCTGACGGACAAGGCCGGCGCGGGCCGACACCCGGTGAGGAGGGCCCGACCGGCACGCGCCGGTCGGGCCCTCCCGCGTATCCGGGGGCTCCTCGCGCGAGGGCGGGTCAGTGGTTGGTCAGTGGTTGGAGTAGCTGAAGTCGCCCATGGTCCAGGCGCTGATGTCCGCGATCGAGACGCGGTACATCCCACCCGTCTCCGGGATCCCCACCGTGCCCTGGAGGATGCGGGCCACGTGGAAGTGCAGATGGGTGGGTGGCCCCTCCTGGGGTGTCGTGGCGGTGAAGATGGCGGCGAAATCGCCCAGGTGGGCGGAATCGGTCAGGACCTCCGACACCCGCTGCCTCCACACGGCTTCGGGTGCGAGTCGACCGGTGATGACAGCGCCACCGGTGACCACGGTCAGGGACATCTGATTGCTCTGCCCGGACTCCACCAAGGTGGCAACGTCCACGAGCAGCTCGTCAGGCTTCGACATGAGAGCCCATTTTATGCGCCGGTCGTCCTGTCGGTGCGGCCCGATCGGATCCACCCCCGGTACCGCCGTACGGATCAGGGGTGCGCGGGCGCCGCGCGCCCGGGCCGGAGGAGTATCCGTGCTCCTCCCGGGCCGCTGACCTGCGACGACGACTGGTCTACACATCCTGGGCCGACCGGAAAAACCTACCTCCCTCATAGAGGCCCAAAAATCTATGCCGGCCGGAGTAGACATTGAGTGGTGACGTGGCTATGGTTTCTCTCGTAGCCCAGAGAGACAGAAGGGCCCGGCAGAGACGAACTGCCGGGAGCAGTACCGCAGTTGCAGTCCGCATCACGGTGCGGTGGTGGAGTTCCGGAGCCAGGGTTGTTGCAGGAAGGCGACGGGGCTGACGACCGGACCGGGTGGCCCGCATTGATGAGGGGCCGCCGTGAGCAGTACCCAGCAGTGGCAGTACCCAGCAGTGAGGGCAGTGAGCAGCACCTCGGTGAAGGCGTCGGCTGCGGACGCGCGCACCGGGAGGTTCGGCAGTGGGGTTCCAAGCCAGAGCAGACGCAGGACGGGCAACGGGGCCGGCTGCCGAAGAGTGGCGCCGACACGGGCCGCTGAGCAATTCGCGGTAGGAGCAGTAAGCGGTACCGGCAGTCGCGGTACACGTGCGAAAAGTAGTTGATCACCGAGGGAAGAACGGAGGAGCCGAGCACCATCAGGATCGCCCGGGCGGATGTCGGAGCCCGGGTACCGCAGGACATCGATAGTGAGGTGGTCTCCGGTCAAGCAACCGCGATCCCCGCGTTCCCGACAGCATCTCGGTCGGGTCGACGGAAACAGGAGGCCGGCGCAGGACCAGGGCCGGCAGATGGTGTAGTAGTTCCTTCGGGGCCCTGGTGCCAATGGCACCAGGGCCCCTCCACGCGTTCCATGAAAGAGGTTCAGTGACAGCAGACGCTTCGTTCGGCCGTCTCGACGACGACGATTACCCCGCTTACACCATGGGCCGGGCCGCGGACATGCTCGGCACCACCCAGGGCTTCCTCCGCGCCATCGGAGAGGCCCGCCTGATCACCCCGCTCCGCTCCGAGGGCGGCCACCGCCGCTACTCCCGCTACCAGCTGCGCATCGCGGCGCGCGCCCGCGAACTCGTCGACCAGGGCACCCCCATCGAGGCGGCCTGCCGGATCGTCATCCTCGAGGACCAGCTCGAAGAGGCGCAGCGCATCAACGCCGAATACCGCCGCGCCGCCGCATCGTCCGACCCGTCGGCCTCGCCCTCGGCCTGAGGTGGGGGTGCCCGCCGATGTCGGCGGGCCGCGCCCCGGGGTTCGCGGCAGCGTCCGGCTTCCGTCGTCACCATCGGGCCGTGGTCGCGCGCGACGGGTCGGCCCCGACCGGGCGTACCGGGGTCGGCCGTGACGAGCTCCCGATCATGCCGGGCAGGTGCCGACCGGGCCGGGTTCCGTTCCTCGCGTCTTCCGTGCACAGGATGTGGACGGTGGGGCGCCGGGCCCGGCGATCGGACACGAGCCGGCCGCCACGCCCGCCCCCGCGGGTTCCCGAGATCGCCTGACTGGCGGTACGGCTCCGCGCGCTGCGGTGGGATCCATGCGGGCAGGTGTGCGGTGGTGCCCCTTGTGGGTTATTCGAGCCCTGTCCATTCGGGGGGAACGTCGGATGATCGACAATGTGAGTCTGATTATTTTCAGCGCTATTTCCCCCGTGGAATGTGTTTGTATTAATCCCCCCTCCGCACCTCGCTCATCATTGGTGCGTGAAATTTCCTGCGTAATATGCGGCAGCGACACACCAGGGCCTCCGAGCGAACGGTTCCGCCCGGTACGCCACGCCCCCACAGGAAATGGCCTCTTGATGAAGCTGAAAATCCAAGCGGCTCAGCGCCGCACTCTGTCCGGCTGGGTGTCCTCGGCCGTCGCCGTAACGGTTGCCGCTGTCATGGTCGCCGGGTTGCCGACGCAGGCCATGGCCATCGCGATTCCCGTACCGCTGGGTACCACCGCCGGCTATTCCGTCCTGTCCGGTCAGGGAGTCACGAACACCGGCAACTCGGTGCTCGACCACGACCTCGGAACGCACCCGAACCCGGCCATCACCGGGTTCCCGCCGGGACTGGTGCTCGGCGCGGTGCACCCCGCGGACGCCGCGGCCGCTCAGGCCAAGAGCGATCTGGTCGTGGCCTACAACCAGGCGGCCGGCCAGTTGGGCGGGCAGGCACCGGACTTCCCGCTCGCGGCGGGAATCGGCGGGGGCCAGGAACTGCTTCCCGGCGTGCACAGGGCCACATCGGGTGTCGGACTCACGGGCGACCTGGTCCTGAACGCCGGGGGGAACCCCAACTCGGTCTGGGTGTTCCAGATTCCCGAAGCCCTGACCACGGCGTCCAGCAGCCGGATCCTCCTCACGAACGGCGCTTCGCCGTGCAACGTGTACTGGCAGATCGGGAGTTCGGCGACCCTCGGCACCACATCCACTTTCGTGGGCACCATCATGGCTCTGACCTCGATCTTCGTGAACCAGGGGGCGAACATCGAGGGCCGGGCACTGGCGCGTAACGGCGAAGTGACGCTCAACAACAACAGGATCTTCCTCGGCGGGTGCGCCACCGGCGGCACGACGACCGGCACGACGACCGGCACCACCACGGGCACCACCACGGGCACCACCACGGGAACGACCACCGGCACCACCACCGGCACCACCACCGGAACGACCGCCGGCACGCCGACCGCCGGCACGACGACCGGCACGACCGTGGGTCTCATCGGTGGTGGCCTCCTGGGCGGACCGATCGTCGACCTCGTGTCCGGCGGCACCTCGGGGAACATCGCCGGCAACACCTCCGGGAACACCGCGGGCAACACGGCCGGGAACACCATCGGTGGGAACGTCACCGGCGGGAACGGCGGCGGGCCCGGCGGACCGGACCACGGCGGGCCCGGCAACGGCGGCCCGGACCACCACGGCCCGGACCACCACGGCCTGGAGCACGGCGGACCGCAGCACGGCGGCCCGGACCACGGCGGCCCGGACCACGGGCACGAGGGGGGACCCGGTAAGCCGGACCACGGCCACGACCACGGCGGGAAGCCCGGCGACCACTACGGCTACGGCAACAAGCCCGCGGGCCACGAGGGCTAGGCGACAGGCTGCCCGAAGCCCGTACATCGGATGAAGGCGCGCGGCGGAATCGTCATCGAATCCGCCGCGCGCCGTCCGTGGGAGTCGCAAAGACCTCAGGCGAACAGCAACATGAGAAAGACCGGGTGGGCGGTGTTGAGCGGAATCGAATCCGCGGGCGTGAAGGAAATCCATCAGTCCGATTCCGGTCCGGACCCCCAGGAGCGCCATGACGCCGCGGTCGGGCCGCCCGAATCAGCCGTGGGTTTTCGTGCGCTGAAAGCGGGGCTGCGCACCGCCGCTGCCCTCTGTCTGGTGACCGCTCTGGTCCACGTCGTCCTGGTCTTCCTTCATGTGGCCCCCTCCAACCCCGTATCGAAGCGGTACAGCTCGCAGGTCAACGGATGGGTGTTCCCGCTCTTCGAGCAGAACTGGCGGCTCTTCGCCCCGGACCCCGATTCCTCCAACCGGAAGATCCTGGCGCGAACCGCACACACCGCCCCCGGGGGATCGATGCGGGTGACCCCCTGGTTCGACCTGGCCGCCGTGGACCACTCGGCGGTCGACCACAACGTATTTCCGAGCCACACGTCCCAGAACCTCCTACGCCGCGCCTGGACCTCTTACGTCGAGACACACGGAGGGAGCGACACGGCACGCTCCGAACGGGCGGTGATGGTGCGGACGTACCTGCGCAACATCGCCGCGGACCGCTTCGCCGCCCACAACGACGGCGGCACTTTCGACTTCGTCCAGCTCCGCGTCGTCACCCTGCCCGTCGCCGGACCCGGCGCACCGGCCGGGAGCCGACCGCCGGCGCCCACCGAGGACCGGCTCCTGCCCTGGTGGAAGGTGACCTCCCATGGGAAATGAGCAGACCGCCCGGCCCGCTCCCGCGGCGGCCACGCCGCACCGACCTGCGGCCCATGAGCCTTCGCTCGCCGCAACGGCCCACCGGTGGCTCCTCGACCGGATCGGCGACCTGTGGGCGCTCCTCACCGACCGGCCGATCTCCCTGTACGCCGCGTCGACCCTGCGCATCGGCTACGGGCTGCTCTACCTGGTCTTCCTGCTGCGCGAGTTCCCGCACCGCGACGAGATCTGGGGCCCCGGCTCCCCCTGGACACCGGCGCTGGCACAACAGCTCTTCGACCAGACGGGCTGGAACAGCTTCCTGATCCTGTCCGACAGCCGCGCCTACTTCGAACTCTGCTACGTGACGGCGCTCCTCACGTCCGCGCTGTTCATGCTGGGTTGGCGGACCCGCGCCACGTCCTTCCTGTTCGCCGTCGTGGTGGCCTCGTTCCATGCCAGGTCGATCTTCATGACGGACGGGGGCGACAACCTGATCCTGCTGATGGCCCTCTACCTCGTCCTCACCGCGTGCGGTCGGCGCTGGTCCCTGGACGCACGCCGAGAGCGGCTCAGGAGGGCTCGCGCGGACGACGCGCCGGAGCCGGTGCGGCGCCCGTACGTACGGCAACTCCTCGACGCCCGAGTCACCTTGACCACGGTGGTGCACAACTGCGGCATCCTCGTCATCGCGGCACAGGTCTGCTTCCTCTACGGATCAGCCGGCCTCTACAAGATCCAGGGTCCCACCTGGGGCGGCGGCACCGCTCTCCACTACGCGCTGAACCTCGAACTCTTCCAGCCCTGGCCCGCACTCTCCCACCTCGTGGACGATTACCCGATGGTGATCGCGATCGCCGGCTACGTGACGGTTCTCCTGCAGGTCGCCTTCCCGTTCGTACTCTTCGGGAAGCTCAAGTACCCCGTTCTGACGGTGCTGTTGGGCATGCACCTCGGTATCGCGGTGCTCCTGGGACTGCCCCTCTTCTCCGGCGCGATGATCATCGCGGACGCCGTCTTCCTTCCCGACCGCTTCTACGCCTTCCTGCCCCACCTGTGGCGACGCGCCGCACGGCGCACGGGGATGTGGCGGCCCGCACCCGGCCGAGCGGCGGAATGCGGATCCGTACCACCGCAGGGCAGGCCGGGCGTCCCCGACGCCGAGCAGCGGGTCGCCCCTGCGCGGAGCGACACCGCGCCGACCACGAGGCTCGCGCCCGACCGGAGTTGAGCGGCCGGACCGCGGCACCGGTCACGGGCCGCACGGCACGGGCGGGAGCGGCCACGCCCCACTGACGGGGCGGCCGTTCGGCGCCGGGAACGCACCCGTCCCCGGCACCGAACGGCCGGCCCGGGCCCTTCCCACACACCGCGTCGGGCACGGGCATCACCCGCGTGCCTCGCCTCGCAGTCGAAATGATGCAGACCGCGACCGTGCGTGTCAGCGTCATCCGGGAGGAACCCGCACCCCACGCACCAAAAGGAGTCGACGTCATGGGCGGTACGCAGGACAAGCCCAAGGAGCCGGGCAAGGGCAGCGAGGCACAGGAGCACCATCGCTCCGGAGATCCCGCTCACCCCCAGCCGGGCAGGTCGTCCCGCGAGCAGGGACAGAAGCAGGGGCAGAAGCAGGGGCAGAAGGAGACCTCGCGCCGCCGCGAGGACGACCTGCTGCGCGAAGAGGACCTGCACGACGAGAACCTCTGACCGGAACGCCGTCGCACGCCCAGGGCCCGGCCACCGGTCCGCGGTCACCCCGGCCGGGCCCTGCCACCCTGTCACCCACCGCGCAGGACGACGGTGCTCACGGGTTCGGCGGGGACGGCGCGCGGGTGTCCGGCGACGGTTCGGGGCCGTCGGCGTACGCCTTGATGACTTCCTCGATGAAGATCCGGGTGCCGTCCGGGCTCAGCGCCTGGGCCTGTAGGTGCGCGTACACGTCGCCGTAGCGTCGTACGTCGGATCGTTTTTCCAGATAGAGGTCGCTGGTGAACCTCTCCAGATACACCACGCTCCCATCGGTGGTCTCGGCGAACTCGAGCAGCGTGAACTGTCCGGAGACACCCGGGTGCGCACCCACGTCGTGGGGAAGGACCTGCACGGTGATGTGGGGTTGGGCGCCGAGGTGGGTCAGATGTTCCAGCTGTTCGCGCATGACCTCGCGGCTGCCCACGACGCGGCACAGCGCCGATGCGTCCAGCACGACCCATACGCGCAGCGGGCTGCCCGGACCGCGCAGCCGGTCCTGGCGCCGCATGCGTACGGCGAGGCGTGTGGCGGCCTGTTCGCCAGTGGCATGAGGGATCGTTCCTGCGATGACCGCCCGCGCGTAGGCGGAGGTCTGCAGCAGACCGGGGACCACGTGGGGCTCGTAGCAGCGGACCGCGGCCGCCTCGGTCTCCAGGCCGATGTAGGCGCCGTACGGGATGTCGTCGTAGGCGTTCCACCAGCCCTGCCGACCCGATTCCCCGGCCATCCTCATCAGATCGTCGACACGCCGCTGATCCCGGACTCCGTACAGCCCGCAGAGATCTCGCACGTCGCGCGGCTTGATGTTGCGGCGGCCGTTCTCCAACAGACTGATCTTGGGTTGGGAAATCAGCAGGCTGGTCGACACCTCCCGCGTCGTCATACCGCTGATCTCCCGGAGCCGACGCAGCTCCGACCCCAGTCGGCGCCTGCTGACGGTGGGATTGACAGTGACACCCACGGGGTGCGTACCTCCACTCCAAGAACCTTGTGCTGGCGAGAAGACTGCCACGGCCGGGGCATGGGGATACGCCTTGGCCCCGCATCATGCACGGCGATTCGCGTCGGATCCGAACTCGTGGGGCAGCGCGCTCTGTTGACCATATTTTCCGGTTGTGGTGAAGGAGGGGTTCCGTGGGGTTCAGGGACGGGAGAAGCGGGTGCTCACCGCGGAGGTCGGGAGGTGGTGCGGGGGGAGTTTGCGGCCGTGGGCGATGAGGAGGAGGTCCTGGGCGGTGGAGTGGAGGGGGGCGCCGGCGCCGAAGGACCAGTCGAGGTCGGTGGCGCGCAGTTCGATCCCGGTGAGGTCCGTACGGAAGAACCTGAGCGTCCGGGCGTCGACGCCGGCGAGCAGGACGCGCAGGCGGTCCTCGGGCACCCGCCGGTCGAGGCCGAGCGCGACCGTGACGTCCAGGCCGTGCACGACGTCGTGGGCCAGCGCCATCGGGAGGCCGCCGACCGGCGGGGTCCAAGGGTGGTGCGCGTTGTCCTTCAGGAACGCGGCCAGTTGCCGGGGCGGGTACGCGGTCGCGTCCCGGCGGGCACAGGCGTCGGTCATCCGGTGGAGGCGTCCGCCCGCCCTGAGGAGTTCCCTCGCCGTCTTCGCGAGGGAGTACCGGAATCCCATCGTCATGTGGGCCGCGACCTCACGCACCCGCCAGCCCGCGCACAGGCTGGGGGCGTCCCAGCTCTCGACCGGGAGACCTGCCAACAGGTCTGCCAGCTCCCTGCGTTCGGCCGCGATGACCGTCCTGAGTTCCGTGGTGTCCACCATGCGTCCAGGGTGATCGCGAGGGACCTCGGAAGTCCAAGAGCCTGTTGTGCTCCCTTCTAGAATCGCTGGTTATGGAGCTCCGGCAGTTGCAGTACTTCGTCGCGGTGGTGGAGGAAGCGGGCTTCACGCGTGCCGCCGCACGACTGCACCTGGCCCAACCGGGCATCAGCGCTCAGATCCGGCAACTGGAACGGGAGCTCGGACAGACGCTGTTGGACCGCTCGGGCCGGTCGGTGACGCCTACGGAGGTGGGGCGGGCCCTGCTGCCGTACGCGCGGGCCGCGCTCGCCGCCGTCGAGGGCGCCCGCGAGGTGGCGGACGAGTTCGGGGGGCTGCTCCGCGGACGGGTCACCATCGGGGTGCTTTCCGGGGCCGCCGTCCACGAGTTCGACCTGGCCGCCGCGCTGGCCGCCTTTCACGCCCGGCACCCGCACATCGAGGTCGCGGTCACGGAGGACTCCTCGGAGCGGATGCTCGACGCGCTGCGGGACGGGGTGCTCGACCTCGCGCTGGTCGGGCTCGCGGACGAGGAACCGCCGGCGGGGGTCGCCCTCCAGGTTCTGATCGACGAGCCGCTGGTCGCCGCCGTCGCCCCCGACGACCCCCTGATCGCGCTCGCGGGCGACACCGGCGGAGGGGGCCTGCCGCTGGAGGCGCTGCGCGACCGGCCGGTGATCAGCCTGCCGCGCGGCACCGGCAGTCGCGGGGTGCTGGAACGCGCCTGCGCACGGGCGGGGTTCCGGCCGCGCGTGGTGTTCGAGGCAGCCGATCCGCGGTTCCTGGCCCAGCTCGCCGCCCGAGGGCTCGGGGTGGCCGCCGTACCGAGGATCGCGGAGGACCGGGCCTCGGCCCTCGGGCTGCGGATCCTGGCCTTCGCCGAACCGCAGCCGCGCGCCCGGGTCGCCCTCGCCTGGCGGACCGCCGGACCGGCCGGACCGGCCGCGACGGCGCTGCTGGGCCGGCTGCGTACCGACCTCGCCGCCGGCGGCTCCCGGGCCCGGCGGCGCTCCCGCCCGGTCGTGTCGGCCGACCCGGCCGACCCGGTCGAGCTCGTTGTGGAATAGTTGATTACCTCCCCATTCGGGTGATTCGGGCCCCCGCGCCCCCGGCCGGGGCGCCGGATCGCCGTGCACGAGGGCGAAGGCTGTGATGCCGGCATGAGGAACTCCCGGGCCGAGGACGAAGCCCCGTACCGCCGACCCGACCGGCCCCACCGGCTCCGGCGGCTCCGACGTCGTACGGCCGTGGTCACGCCGTGCGCCGCCCTGCTGATCGTGGGCTGCGCCCTGCCGGCCGGGGCAACGGGGGCGGCGGACCCGGCCGGTCCGACCGTCGCCACCGCGAGCCCCTCCCTCCCGGCGGACCTGAGGCCCATCGACCCGGCCGCGCTGCGGTCGGCCGTGGAGGCGGCGGCGAAGAAGCTGGGGGTCCCGGGCACGGTCGTGCTGCTCCGTACCCCGCAGGGCACCTTCCGTACGGCCGTCGGCACGACCGAGCTGGGCACCTCCGACCGCCCCACGGCGGCGGACCACTTCCGGATCGCCTCCAACACCAAGACCATGACCGCCGCGCTGATCATGCTGCTGGCGCAGGACGGCAGGTTGAAGCTGACCGATCCGGTGTCCGCGTACGTCGCCGGCGTGCCGAACGGCGAGCACATCACCCTCGCCGACCTGCTGAGGATGCGCAGCGGGCTCTACAACCACACCGACGCGCCCGAGCTCTCGGCGCGGATGGACTCCGAGCCCGGCAAGGCCGTCACACCGCGCGAGATGCTCGACCTCGCGTTCCGGCGCGCCCCGAACTTCGCCCCCGACGCGTCCTACGAGTACAGCAACACCAACTACGTCCTGCTGGGCCTGGTCGCCGAGAAGGCGGGCGGCCGACCGCTGGCCCGTCAGCTCCAAGACCGGCTGTACGCCCCGCTCGGGATGGCGGGGACCTCGCTGCCCGCCGCCGGCGACACCACCTTGCCGAGCCCGTACGCCCACGGCTACATGTACGGCGGATCGGCGTACGCGCTGGTCGACCAGCCCTACCCCGCCGAGCTGGCGGCGGCGGCGCGCTCCGGGAAGCTGAAGCCGGTGGACTACACCCACCAGAACTCGTCCTACGCCTTCGCGGCCGGCGGCGTCGTCTCCACCGCCGACGACCTGAGCACCTGGATCCGTTCCCTGGTCACGGGCAAGGTCCTCGACGCCGCCACCCAGAAGCAGTGGCTCGACAGCCCGCGGGCCGAGAACCCGGCCGCGCCCGACGGGCAGAAGTACGGGTACGGCATCTCCTACCAGCGCTTCGCCCCGAAGGCCGCGATGTACTACCACGGCGGCGAGCTGCCCGGCTTCAACTCCTTCATCGGCCACGACCCGGACAACGACGTCACGCTCGTCGTGTGGACGAACCTGACCCTGTCGCCCGACGGCAGGACGACCACCAACGCCCTGCTGCCCACCGTCCTCAACCAGGTCTACGGCCTCTCGCTGCCCACCGTCACCGACTAGCCGGCTAGGGCTGCGGCACCGGACACGTGGGGCGCGCGTGCACCCGATGGGCCCAACCGGACATGCGCGGGGCGGGGCGGCACGTGCCCAATGGCAGGAGGCGGCATTCCGCCCCAGCCGTTCCCGGGAGTGCCATGACCCTGCCGTCCGACCAGCCCGGCCCGCCCGCGCAGCCCGCGCCGCCGAACCCGCCCGCGGCACGCGAGCCCTCGCGTGCGGGGCGGATCGCGCGGAGCGCCTTCTCGGCGGTCCTGATCACCCTCGCCTGCCTCCTCGTCCCGTTGTCCCTGATCACCGTCTGGGTGCACGACATCGTGCTGGACACCGGCCGCTACGTGTCCACCGTCGCCCCCCTCGCCTCGAACCCGGCGATCGAGGCGGCCGCCGTGCACCGCATCGGCGAGGCGGCGGACGTACGGATCGACGGGGCCCGCATCACCGCCGACCTCGCGAAGTGGCTGGAGGAACAGGGGCTGCCCCCGAGGGTCGGTACGGCCGTCAAGGCGCTCGGACCCTCCCTGGACTCCGCCGCCGACGAGGCGGTCTCGAAGGTCGCCACCCGGTTCGTCGACAGCGACCGGTTCGAGACCGTGTGGACCCGCGCCAACCGCCTCGCCCACGGGGCCGTGGTCCGCGCGCTCACCGGCCACGGCCGGGGCGCGGTGGAGGTCGACGGCGGCACCGTCACCCTCGACCTCGGCACCGCCGTGGAGACGGTCAAGAAGGAACTCGTCGACGCCGGGCTCTCCCCGGCCGAGAAGATCCCGGACGTCGACAAGCAGATGGTCCTCTTCCAGTCCGACGAACTGAAGAAGATCAGGGGCGCCGTCCACCTCCTCGACGTCGTCGGCAACTGGCTGCCCGTGCTGACCGTGGCCCTCGCCGCGGCCGGCGTGCTGCTCGCCCGGCGCCGCCGCCGGGCCCTGGTGACCACCGCCCTCTGCGCGGCCGCCGGCTGCCTGCTGGTCGGCATCGCGCTGGTCGTCGCACGCCGCTACTACCTCGACCACCTGCCCGCGCAGGTCCAGTCCCCGGCGGCAGCGGCGGCGGTCTTCGACACGCTCGTCCGGTTCCTGCGGGTCGCCCTGCGGACCGCCCTGGTGCTCGGGGTCGTCGTGGCGCTGGGCGCGTACCTGACCGGGCCCGGCCGGCTGCCGCGCGGCGTGCGCGGTCGGGCCGAGCGCACCGCCGACTCCACCGCCCGGTGGGGCGCCGCCCACGGGGTGAGCGGCGGGCGCGCGGGCGCCTGGGTGGAGGCCAACCGGCGGTGGGTGACCACGGTGGTGGTGACCGTCCTCGCGGTCGTGTTCGCGCTGTGGAACCACCCGACGGTGCTCACCGTGCTGCTGCTGGTGCTGATCCTGCTCGCCGTCCTCGCCGTACTCGCCCTGCTGGCCGCCGCCGGCCGGGCCGCCGGCGCGACCGCGCCCCGGCACGGGGACGGGGGTGCGGCCCGTGCGGGCCCCTGACCGGCGACGCCGGCGGGGCGCGCTGTTCCAACGCCCGGCGCGCGCGGTCCGCCGGGACCTGTCGCAGCTGATCTGCGCGGTCCTCGGGCTGCTGCTGGGGCTGGTGACGCCGATGGTGCCGGCCGGGCCCCGGATCGACGCCGGACGCGCCGCGAACCTGCTGTTCACCATCGGGTTCGGCGTGATCAGCCTGGTCAGCATCATCTACTCGATGCTGTTCCTGGTCGTGCAGTTCTCGGCCGGCGCCTTCTCCCCGCGCCTGGCCCTGTTCCGGGACGAGCCGATCGTCTGGCGCGCCTTCGCCTTCACCGTCGGCGTGTTCGTCTTCTGCGTCACCTCGGGGCTGTCCATCGGCGCCGACGACGACGTCTCGGCCCTCGTCCCCTCCCTCGCCATGCTGGCCTCGCTGATCGCGATCGGCCTCATGCGGGCGTTGCAGACGAAGGCGTTCGACTCGATCCAACTCGGCCACTCGCTGACCGCCATCTGCCGCCGCGCCCACCGCCTCTTCGACGACCTCTACGACCGTCCGTACGACCCGGACCGGGCGACTCCTCCCCCGCCGGGAGACGGAGCTCCCGTCCGGTGGTCCGGGCCGGCGGCCGTGGTCCAGCGGATCGACGTGCGCGCGCTGGTCGCCCTCGCGGAGCGACACGACTGCACCATCGCGTTCCGCGTCACCCCCGGCATGCCCGTGTGGCGGGGCACGGTGCTCGCCGAGGTCTCGGGCGGCGCCGGGCCGCCCGCGCCGACGCTGCTCGACGCCGTGGCCACCGGGTCCGAGCGCACCCTGGACCAGGACCCCGACCTGCCCTTCCGGCTCCTGGCGGACATCGCGCTACGGGCGCTGTCCCCGGCCGTCAACGACCCGGCGACGGCGGTCGAGAGCATGGACCGTACGGAGGACCTGTTGACCCGGCTGGCCGACCGGGACCTCGGCATCGGCCACTTCCCCGACGGCGCGGGCCGGCCACGCGTGACGCTCCCGGTCCCCGACTGGGAGCAGTACGTCGCCACCGCGATCGACGAGCTCTCCTACGCCGCCGCGGGCTCCCCGATGGCCCTGCGCAGGCTCCGCGACCTGCTGGCCCGGCTGGAGGCCCGCTGCCCCCCGGAGCGGCGCGCGGTCGTACGGGAGCGGCTGCGCCGGGTCGACCGCACGGGCGCCGGGGCCCACCCGTTGGTGTGGGCCGCCCCGACGCCCCCGTAGCGGGTCGCCCGGGTCGCGCGGAACGCGTCGGCACCTTCTCCTGAAGCCATGGAACCCGAGGCGCCCGAGGCATCCGCGGCACCGGACCGGGAGAACGCCGGCCCCCGGCAGCTGCGCCGCATGCTCGTGGCGCCCCTGGCCCGCTCGGTGGCCTCGGCCGGTCTGCTCACCTGGCTGTTCTACGTGGCGCCGCTGGACCACGAGGCCGGGGTCACGACCGTGCTGCTGCTCGTCCTGGGCCTCGGCCTGTTCGGGGCGCTCGTCGTCTGGCAGGTCTTCGCCATCACCCACGCGCAGCACCCGCGGCTACGGGCCGTGGAGGCGCTGGCGACCGCCGTCCCGCTGTTCCTGCTGCTGTTCTCCGTGACGTACTTCCTGCTCTCGGAGAACGAACCGGGGTCGTTCTCCGAGCCGCTGAACCGGACCGACGCCCTCTACTTCACGGTCACCGTGTTCGCGACCGTGGGCTTCGGGGACATCGCGCCGGCCACCCAGACCGGCCGGGTGCTGACCACCGTGCAGATGATCGCCGACCTGATCGTGGTCGGCCTGATCGCCAAGGTGCTGTTCAGCGCGGTCAGGATCGGGGTCGCCCGCCGCGCGGCGGGCGCCACGCGCACGGACGCGGACGCGGACGCGGACGACGGGCCCTGACGGCAGGACCCGGCGGTGGGCGCCCCGACGGGCGGTCCGGGCGGCGGGCGCCGCCACCCGGGTGGACCATCGAGGAAGCGCGAAAGGAAGTGATCCATGGCGGAGCCGCGAACCCCTTCCGAGTCCGCTCCGGACGGCGGACAGCCGCTGGAGGCCGACGTCCTGCGGCACATCCTCCGCACCCCCGGCTACCTGAAGACGCTCGTCCTGTGCGCCCTCATCGGCATCCCGGTGTCCCTGGCCGCGTTCTGGTTCCTGGTGGCCCTGCACGAGCTGGAAAACGTCCTGTGGGCCGACCTCCCCTCGGCCCTGGGCCTGACGCGCCCGCCCTGGTGGTGGCCGTTCCCGCTGCTCCTCGTCGCCGGAACCGGCGTCGGCCTGGTCGCCAAGCACCTGCCCGGCGCGGGCGGCGACGTGCCGGGGGACGGGCTGCACACGGGGGTCGCCTCGTCGGCCGCGCTGCCCGGGATCCTGCTCGCGGCGGCGGCCTGCCTGCCGTTCGGCGCGGTCCTGGGCCCCGAAGCACCGCTGATCGCCCTGGGCGGCGGCCTCGCCCTGCTCTTCCGGGACCTGTCGCGGGCACCGGCGACCCCGCGCGGCATCGCGCTGCTGGGCGCGGCCGGATCCGCCGCCGCCATCTCCGCGATCTTCGGCAACCCGCTCATCGCCGCGGTCCTGCTGATCGAGGTGGCGGGCGTGGGCGGGCCCCAGCTGTTCGCCGTGATGCTGCCCGCCCTGCTGTCCAGCGGCATCGGGTCCCTGGTCTTCACGGGGCTCGGACGCTGGACGGGGCTCGGGACCGGGGACCTGTCCCTCGAGCTGTACGCGCCGCTCCCCCGGCTGGACGCGCCGGACGTGTTCTGGGCGGTGGCCATCGGGGCCGCCTTCGCCGTCGCCCTGCACCCCGTGTCGGTCGGGGCCCGGGCCGTCGCCCGCTACGTCACGGGGCGACCCTTCGTACGGACCGTGCTGTGCGCCCTCGGCGCCGCGGCCTGCGCCGCGCTCTACGCCCTGCTCACCGGCCGGTCCCCCGCCGAGGCCGCGCTGTCCGGGCAGGCCGCCCTCGCCTCGCTGGCGGCTGATCCGTACGCCTGGGGCGTCGGCGCGCTGCTGGCCCTGCTGCTGTTCAAGGGCGTCGCCTACGCGCTGTGCCTCGGCAGCCTGCGCGGCGGCCCCGTCTTTCCCGGACTGTTCCTCGGCGCCGCGGCGGGCGTGCTCCTGGCGCCCCTGCCCGGCCTGGGCATCGCCCCCGCGATGGCCGCCGGGATGGCGGCCGCCACGGCCGCCATGCTGCGGCTGCCGGTGAGCAGCGTGGTCCTCGTCGTCCTGCTGCTCGGCAGCGCCGCGATGATGCCCGTCGTGATCCTGGCGGTCGTGGTCGCCTTCGTCGTCACGGAGCTGCTGCCCTGGGGCGGGAAGGCGCCCGCGCCCGCGCCGGCGGGCGGATGAGGGCGTACGGGCGGGCGGCGGACGACGGCGCACGGATGTCGGCGGGCGGCGCACGGATGACGTGAAGGCCCCGCCCGGTCCTCCGGGCGGGGCCTTCACGCGTGGCGGGAGCGCGGCCTCGTCAGCACTTGAGGCCGGAGGAGGCGGACGTCGTGGCCTCGTCGAGGGTCTGGATCTTCGGCTGGAGCTGGGTGAGCGCGTCCTTGCCGGTGGTGTCGCCCGGGAGGCCCTCGTAGGCCTTCTTGAGGTCCTCGGCGGCGGCCTGCACCGCGGAGCGCTCGGCCTCCTTGAGCGCGGAGGTGTTCTCCTTCACGCCCTCCCAGTCCTTCTGGACGGCGTCGACGGCGTCCTTGACCTGGTCCTTGGTCGCGTTCGCGGGGCTCAGGGCCTTCAGCTTGGCGTTGTCGGCCTTCAGCGCGGCCAGATCGGTACAGAGGGCGGCTGCGGCCTGGGTGGCCTTGCTCGCCTCGTCGGAGGGCGAGTTGTCGCTGTCGTCCGAGCACGCGCTCAGACCGAACACCACGCTGACGCAGAGCACGCCGATCACCGGGAAACGCTTCATGGAGGGGGCCTTCCTCGACCAGACAACAGACAGGGCGGATGCCACGAGACTTATCAGTACATATGCCTGCATCCGTATCGATCGACACGTGACGCACCCGGACACCCTCCGTTCGGAGTCGCCTCCCACCCGCCTCCCACCCACCCGCCGGCGCGACCCGTTCGCCCGCCCGCACACACCCGACGCCGGAGGCGCGCCGCACGCCGCTCGAACCCTCCCTCCGGGGGTCTTCGATATCTGTCACCGCGAAGTGAGAATTAGCGACAAGGCCCGGTAAACATTTCTCACGCATGCGACGGGCCGAAATTATTCACCCCACGGAACCGCCCCCACCGTGCTACTGTCGATACCAGTTGCAGTTGTGGTTCCCAAAACTCCAAGTGCCTCCACCGGATTATTTCGGGTGGAAGCACTTCTGTATTTCCGGTGCGTTTTCCGGACGGGGCGATCATCGCGGCGACACGGAGTCGGCACAGTGCGGACTCCGGGCTTTGCCCCCGAAGGAGATTTAACATGGCATCTGGCACCGTGAAGTGGTTCAACGCCGAAAAGGGTTTCGGTTTCATCGAGCAGGATGGTGGCGGCCCTGACGTGTTCGCCCACTACTCGAACATCGCCTCCCAGGGCTTCCGCGAGCTCCAGGAAGGCCAGAAGGTCAACTTCGACATCGCGCAGGGCCAGAAGGGCCCGACGGCCGAGAACATCGTCTCTGCCTGACGCACGCGTTGGACGAGCCGGGTCCCGCACCTTGGGGTGCGGGCCCCGGCTCGTCCGTTTTTTCACACGGGGGCAGGGCCCACGGCTCCGGAATTGAATTCCGTAAGAGCCTCCGCGGCCCGCCCGGCCGCATCGTTCGGCCCACCCCGTTCCGAATTTTCATCCGGCCCGTTCTCGCTATTCTCCGCGCGGTGCGTTTCGCTGCGGGAATTCCTTGATACGCGCCGCATCAAGGAAGGTTCCCCATGAACCGCACACGTACGAATGAACGATCCTCCCGCGGCCGCTCCGGCGGCGGCTCCTGGTCCTCCTCCACCCGTTCGGGTGCCCCCGCACGCTCCGGCGGCGGTGGCGGCGGCGGTCAGGGGCGGTCGGGTGGCTACGGCCGTCCGAGCGGTGGCTACGGCCGTCGGCCCTCCGCCCCGCAGGGGGAGTTCGCGCTGCCCGAGACGATCACCCCGGCGCTGCCCGCCGTCGAGGCGTTCGCCGACCTCGGCATGCCGGGACCGATCCTCGCGGCCCTCGTGGCCGGGGGCGTGACCGTCCCGTTCCCGATCCAGGCCGCCACCCTGCCGAACACCCTCGCCGGCCGTGACGCGCTCGGCCGCGGACGTACCGGCTCCGGCAAGACCCTCGCCTTCGGCCTCGCGCTGCTCTCCCGTACCGCCGGGCGACGCGCCGAGCCCCGACAGCCGCTCGCGCTGGTCCTCGTACCGACCCGCGAGCTCGCGCAGCAGGTCACCGACGCGCTCACCCCGTACGCCCGCGCCGTGCGGCTGCGGCTGGCGACCGTCGTCGGCGGCATGTCCATCGGCCGGCAGGCCTCCGCGCTGCGCGGCGGCGCCGAGGTCGTCGTCGCGACGCCCGGACGGCTCAAGGACCTGATCGACCGCGGCGACTGCCGGCTCGACCAGGTCGACATCACGGTGCTCGACGAGGCCGACCAGATGGCCGACATGGGCTTCATGCCGCAGGTCACGGCCCTGCTGGACCAGGTCAGCCCGGGCGGGCAGCGGATGCTGTTCTCCGCCACCCTCGACCGCAACGTCGACCTGCTGGTGCGCCGCTACCTGCACGACCCGGTCGTGCACTCCGTCGACCCGTCCGCGGGCGCCGTCACCACGATGGAGCACCACGTGCTGCACGTACACGGCACCGACAAGCAGGCCACGACCACCGAGATCGCCGCCCGCGAGGGCCGCGTGATCATGTTCCTGGACACCAAGCACGCGGTGGACCGACTGACCCAGGACCTGCTCAACAGCGGGGTACGGGCCGCCGCGCTGCACGGCGGGAAGTCGCAGCCGCAGCGCACGCGCACCCTCGCCCAGTTCAAGACCGGTCACGTCACCGTGCTGGTCGCCACGAACGTCGCCGCGCGCGGCATCCACGTCGACAACCTCGACCTGGTCGTCAACGTGGACCCGCCGACCGACCACAAGGACTACCTGCACCGCGGTGGCCGCACCGCGCGCGCCGGCGAGTCCGGCAGCGTCGTCACCCTGGTCACGCCCCAGCAGCGACGCGCCATGACCCGCCTCATGTCGGACGCCGGGATCAGCCCCACGGTCACCCAGGTCCGCTCCGGCGAGGCCGAACTGCAGCGCATCACCGGCGCCCGAACGCCGTCGGGCGTGCCGGTCGTCATCACCGCGCCCCCGGCCGAGCGCTCGTCGCGCAGCGCCACCTCCCGCGGCGGCCGCGGCCGCCCCTCGCAGGCCCGTCGCCGTCCGGCCCGTACGCAGTCGTCGCTCGACGCCGCGGCGTAAGGCCACGACGCCCGACCGCGGTCCGACCGCGGTCCGGCTCGTGGCGTAGGGCCGGCGTACGAAGCCCGCGGTATGAGGCTTCGGGCTCCGGGCCCTACGGTTGAGGCCTGAGGGCCGAGGCTCCAGGTCGGGGCCCGGCCCCGGGCCGGGGTCCGACCACCGGGCCTTCCCCTTCTTCCCCTGCGATTCCCTGTGAGGTCCCATGCGCTGCGTCATCGCCCGCTTCCCGTTCGACCTGACCAAGAGCGGCGTGCTGGAAAAGATGAAGGGCGTCAAGCCCGAGCCGGTGACCGGTGACTCCGTGATCATCGGGCGCCGTACGTACCCCGTGAAGCAGGTCGGCGAGGTCGTCACCCGGCAGGACCGCCGCGACTTCAGCGCCGCCGAGGTCGTCCGGGCCATGACCGCCCTCGGCTTCACCTGCCGCACCCTTCCCGTCGAGCCGGCGCCCGCGCCCGCACCCGCCCTCACCCCCCTCCAGCGGGCCGAGGCGGCACTCGGAACGCCGGTGTCCGCCTGACCCACGGAACCCGCCCGCAGGTGGGGACGCCGGCGTTGCCCCGAGGGTGGGGCGACGACGGAACCTGCGGATGGTGTTGAATTTCCTTCGGGGCCCCGGTGCCGTACGGCGCCGGGGCCCCGTCACGTTCCCCGAGGAGGTGCGGATGACGGCGGACAACCCGCTCGGCGACCGACTGGAAGACGACGACTACCCCGCCTACACGATGGGGAGGGCGGCCGAGATGCTCGGCACCACGCCCGGGTTCCTGCGTGCCATCGGTGAGGCCCGGCTGATCACGCCACTGCGCTCCGAGGGAGGCCACCGCCGCTACTCGCGCTACCAGCTGCGGATCGCCGCCCGGGCCCGGGAACTCGTCGACCAGGGCACTCCGGTCGAAGCGGCCTGCCGCATCGTCATCCTGGAGGACCAGCTGGAAGAGGCCCAGCGCATCAACGCCGAATACCGGCGTGCCGCGGGACGGCCGGACGGCGACACCGGCTGACTCCCTGCGGCGGGTCCGCGCCGCGACGTCCCCCGGAGGCCTCCGGCACCCCCTGACGTCCCGTGCGCGCCCGCCCTGACGTCCCGTGCGCGCCCGGCTCCGGGCGGCCGTTCGGGGAATCCGCGCCACTTGTCGCGCCGATCGCCGGTTACCGTCGCCCGGACGGACCGGCCGGCCGACGGGCCGACCGGGCGACGGATCACCACGGGGGTGTGACCGATGAGCCGGGACGAGCGGAACGCCGAGCACGGCGGGGACGGCCGGGACGGCCGGGACAACCGGGACGGCCGGGACAGCCGGATCGCCCTGCACGGCCGGGCCGACGAGCAGGACCGGAACGGCGGGAGCGGGATGGACGGGGAGAGCATCCGGGCCGATCTTCTGGCACGGCGTTTCGAGGAGCACCGCCCCCACCTGCGGGCGGTGGGCTACCGCATGCTCGGATCGCTCGGCGACGCCGAGGACGCCGTCCAGGAGACGTGGCTCCGGCTGAGCCGGTCCGACACGAGCGGTGTGGCGAACCTCGGCGGCTGGCTGACCACGGTGACCGGGCGGATCTGCCTGGACCTGCTGCGCTCCCGCGCCACCCGGCGCGAGGAGCCGCTGGAGGTGGGCGACCGGCCGGTACGGCTGCCCGACCCGGTCGTCAGCGGCCCCCACCTGGTCGACCCCGAACAGGAAGTGCTGCTCGCCGACTCGGTCGGCATCGCGCTGATGGTCGTGCTGGACGCCCTGTCGCCGGCCGAGCGGCTCGCGTTCGTCCTGCACGACATGTTCGCGGTGACCTTCGAGGAGATCGCGCCGATCCTCGGCCGGACCCCGGCGACGACCCGGCAACTCGCCGCCCGCGCCCGGCGTCGCGTCCAGGGCGCGGCGCCCGCCCCCGACAGTGACCCGGCCCGGCGCCGGCAGGTCGTGGACGCCTTCCTCGCCGCCTCGCGCGGCGGCGACTTCGACGCCCTGGTCGCCCTGCTCGACCCGGAGATCGTGGCCCGCTCGGACGGCGGTTCCTTGCTGCCCGGCCTGCTGCGGCGCGGCGCGGCCGACGTGGCGTCGCAGGCGATCGCCTTCGCCCGGTTCGCCGAATCCGCCTACCCTGCGCTGGTCAACGGCACGCCCGGGGTGGTGTCGATGGCGGACGGCAAGCCGCTGTCGGTCATGGCCTTCACCGTCCGGGGCGGCCGGATCACCGCGCTGGACATCCTCACCGACCCCGAGCGACTCGCGCGGATCGACCTGAGCCCGGTCCTCGCGGGCTGAGCCGGCGACGTACGTACGCTCCCCGGTCCGGTCCGGTCCGGTCCGGTCCGGCCCGGTGTCGGGCGGAAGGGCGGTCCGGCCGGGCACCCCCGTGAGCGCGTCACACCACCGCGGGGGTGTGGGGCGGGGAGATCTCCGTCGGGGGCTTGAGCAGCGGGGGGTTGAGGCGGGCGAAGCCCTCCTGGCGCTCGTACGGGAAGTACGGGTACGGCGCCGGGCGGTGGCTCGCGGCGTCGAGGCGGGCCGTCTGCTCGGGCGACAGGGACCAGCCGACCGCGCCGATGTTCTGCCGCAGCTGCTCCTCGTTGCGCGCGCCGATGATCACGGACGAGACCGTGGGGCGTTGCAGCAGCCAGTTGATGGCCACCTGCGGGATGGTCCGGCCGGTCTCCCGGGCCACGTCGTCGAGGGCGTCGACCACGTCGTAGAGGTGCTCGTCGTCGACCGGCGGGCCGTAGTCGGCGGTGTCGTGCAGGCGGCTCCCGGCCGGCAGCGGGCGGCCCCGGCGCACCTTGCCGGTGAGCCGGCCCCAGCCCAACGGGCTCCACACGAGGGCGCCGACGCCCTGGTCCCGACCCAGCGGCATGAGCTCCCACTCGTAGTCGCGGCCGACGAGCGAGTAGTACACCTGGTGCGCCACGTAGCGCGGGAAGTCGTGCCGGTCGGCGGCGGACAGGGACTTCATCAGCTGCCAGCCGGCGAAGTTGGAGACGCCCACGTACCGGATCTTGCCTGCGCGGACGAGCTGGTCGAGGGCGGAGAGCACCTCCTCCACGGGGGTGGCGGCGTCGAAGGCGTGCAGCTGGAAGAGGTCGAGGTGGTCGGTGCCCAGCCTGCGCAGGGCGTCTTCGGTCGCCTTGATCAGGCGGGAGCGGGAGGTTCCGGCGTCCATGGGCCCGTCGCCCGTCGGCAGGCCGGCCTTGGTCGACAGGATCACCTGGTCGCGACGGCCCCGGACCGCCCGGCCCAGGACCTCCTCGGAGGCGCCCTCCGAGTACACGTCGGCCGTGTCGAAGAGGTTGATGCCCGCCTCCAGGCAGATGTCCACCAGCCGCCGCGCCTCCTTGGCGTCGGTGGTGCCCCAGGCCCCGAAGAGGGGGCCCCGGCCGCCGAACGTGCCGGCTCCGAAGCTGGGGGCGGGGACCTTGAGACCGGACGCGCCGAGCTGCCTGTATTCCATGACGTTCCCTCCAGAAAGCAGTAACGGAACCGCAGACCCTTTAAGGTGATCCCAACGTAACACCACGCCACCGCTAATGGAACCGGAGACCCGTTATGGCTTCGAGCGACGCCGCCGCCGAACCCGGAACCGTCCGCCCCGGGGGCCGCACGGCACGGGTCCGTACGGCCGTCCTGCGGGCGGCCGGGGACACCCTGGCCGAACAGGGCTTCCACGCACTGGACCTGGCCGAGATCGCCCGCCGCGCGGACGTCGGGAAGACCACCGTCTACCGACGCTGGGGAACCGTGGCCGCCCTGGTCGCCGACCTGCTGACGGACATGGCCGAACAGTCGCTGCCGCGCACCGAGACGGGCTCCCTGCTCGACGACCTCACGGCCAACGCCGACCTGGTCCGGCGGACGCTGACCGACCCGCGCCAGGGGGCCCTGTTCAAGGCGGTGATCGCGGCGGCCACGAGCGACCCGAGGACGGCGGAGGCCCTGCACCGCTTCTACGAGGTCCGCGTCGCGGAGTGGGCGCCCTGCGTGAGGGAGGCCGTGGAGCGGGGTGAACTGCCCGCCGGCACCGACCCCGCCGAGGTGATCCGGGCCGTCTCCGCCCCCCTGTACTACCGGTTCCTGACCACCGACGCCCCCCTGGACGGGGCCGCGGCCGGCCGCGCCGCCCGCGCCGCCCTGGCCGCGGCCCGCGCGGGGGCGTACGCCTGAACGGGGGCGCACGCGTGAACGGGGGCGCACGCGTGAACGGGGTTCGGGAGCCGCACGGGGGCGGGCCGATCCCGGTGAGGGGGCCGATCCTGGTGAGCGGGGCGGCGTCAGGTGCGGTCGACGAAGACGCTCGTCGACTTCACGCGGGCGGTGGCGCGCATGCCGACCGCGAGGCCCAGCTCTTCCACCGCTTCCCGGGTGAGCAGCGATACGACCCGGTGCGGGCCGGCCTGGATCTCCACCTGGGCGCCGACCGTGCCCAGCTTGATGCCGGTCACGATCCCCGGGAACGCGTTGCGGGCCGAGGTGTGCGCGGCGTCCTCGTCCTCGGCGCCCTCCTGCGCGACCTCGACGCAGAACACCGCCAGGTCCGGCCCGTCCACGATGCGCCGGTTGCCCTCACGGCGCGTGGGGAAGCGGCCTGCGTCGGCCCAACGGCGGGCGGTGTCACTGCTCACGCCGAGCAGCCGGGCTGCCTGGCCGATCGTGTAGGACTCCATGGGCCGCAGCCTAGTGCCGTGCCCCGCCACGGGCCGGAGCGGCCTCGGCGGCGGGCATCCGGAGCACGGGCCCCCGGTGGCGGGCCCCGTTCCCGGTCTCAGGCGGACGTCGCCCGTTCCGGGAGGCCCAGCGCGTGGTCCAGCAGCGCGGTCGACGGCATGCCCGTGGAGGTGGCGCCGTCCGGGAACCGCAGGAAGGGGATGCCGGGCAGGGCCTCGCGCCGGACCCGTTCCAGAGCGGAGCGCAGTGCGTCGGCGCCGTCGCCGCGGCGGACGACCGAGAACTCGGCGGCGACGCTCCGCAGGACCTCCGGGTCGGCGATGTTCAGGCCGTCGGTGTGGTGGGCCCGGAAGAGCCGCTCGACCACGTCCTCGGCGCGGCCCCGCGCCCCCGCGTCCGCGATCAGCCGGTGCGCCTCGAACGTGTTGGACCACAGGGCCCGTTCGTGGTCGAACTCCAGGCCTTCGGCGGCGGCGAGCGCCGTGACGCGGGCGACGGCGGCGTCCGCTCCCGACCCGAACGCCCGGCGGAGCACCGCCGATTTGGGTTCGGCATCGCTGCTCGTTCCGGGCGCCAACTGGTAGGGGTGGAAGACGAAATCGACCGTGGCTCCGGTGGCCCGGACCCGGGCGGCCGCCCGGCGCAGCCGGTTGAAGGCGAAGTACGACCAGACGCAAGGGATGTCGAGAGTGATTTCGATCTTCACCTGGGGCCTCCGAGTACGGTTCCCGTACAGGGAACGGCTGACGGCGCAAACGTAGGACCGCGAAGGCGTCGTGGTCATCTGTCGGATGACCGGGATCGAAGGGGGAACTTCCGTGCTGGTGGGGAGGGGCGAGGAACTCGCCGTCGTCGACGGGTTGCTGGCGGGAGCGGCGGCCGGGCGCAGCGGGGTCCTGGTCGTCCGGGGCGAGGCGGGCATCGGCAAGACCGCCCTGCTGGACGCCGCCGTGGCCGCGGCGGGGGACGGTCCACGCGTTCTGCGCGGCACCGGGACCGAGTTCGAGAGCGCGCTGCCCTACTCCGGGCTGCATCTGCTGCTGCGGCCGGCGCTCGGCCGGATCGACGCCCTCCCCGGGGCCCAGGCGGGGGCCCTGCGGACCGCGCTCGGAATGGGCGAGGCCGCGCCCAGCGGCGGGGACCGGTTCCTCGTCGGGCTCGCGGTGCTGACCCTGCTGGCGGAACTCGCCGAGGAGCGGCCCCTGTTCTGCGTACTGGACGATGCCCAGTGGCTGGACCTGGCCTCCGCCGAGGCGCTGGTGTTCGCCGCCCGGCGGCTGCACGCGGAGCGGATCGCGGTCCTCTTCGGCGTACGGGACCCGCACACCCCGGCGTTCCGGCCCGACGGCTTCGACGAGCTGCGGCTGCGCCGCCTCGACCCGGCGGCCGCGGGCGACCTGCTGACCCTGTACGCGGCCGACCTGCACCACCACGAACGGCAGCGCATCCAGCGGGAGGCGGAGGGCAACCCGCTGGCCCTCCTGGAACTCACCGCCGCGCGCCGGGAGGGGCACGGGCTGTCGTACGACGGCCCGCACGGCCGGATCGAGCAGGGCTTCGCCGCCCGGATCGGGGCGCTCCCCGAGGCGTCCGGAACCTTGCTGCTGGTCGCCGCCGCGGCCGACGAGGGGGACGCCGGGACGGTGTTCGAGGCCGCGGGGCTGCTGGGCGCGGGGGTCACCGACCTGGCCCCCGCCGAGGCGCAGGGCCTGGTCCGGCTGGACGGGGGCCGGCTCGTCTTCCGGCACCCGCTGATCCGTTCGGCGGCCTACCGGTCCGGCCCGGCGGCCCGGCGGCTCGCCGCGCACCGGGCCCTGGCGGACGCGGGCGGCGGGCACCGCGCCGCGTGGCACCGGGCCCAGGCGCAGGCCGCACCCGACGAAGGCGTCGCCGCGGAGCTGGAGCGCAGCGGCGAGCAGGTCCGCGCGCGGGGTGGTCACGCGGCGCTGGCCACGGTGTACGAGCGGGCGGCCGCCCTCAGTCCGGAGCCGGTCGAGCGGGCGCGCAGGCTGGGCTCGGCCGCCCGGGCCGCCCTCGATGCCGGGCAGTTGGACCGGGCGGGGGAGCTCGCGGAGGCGGCCCGCCGCGAACAGGGCGGCGACGCGACGGCGCGCGCCCGGGTGGCGGAGATCGCCGCCGAGGTCGCCAACGAGCAGGGGAACCTGTCGCGGGCGCACGTCCTGCTGCTGGACGCGGCCCTGCCGATCGCGGCGGCCGAGCCGCAGGACGCCGCGCGGATGCTCTTCCTGGCCGTGGGCAGCGCCTGGGTGGCCGGCGACCCGGTGGCGGCGGCCGGTGCGGCGACCGCCGCGGCCGAACTGGACCTGCCGGGCGGTCCCGCGATCCAGGCCCTGGCCCGGGTGTCCTCGTCCGACGCCGGCGTTCGCACGGCAGCGCTACGGGCCCTGCGGGAGGCCTCGTCCGGCCCGTTGGGGGATCTGCGCGAAGGCCTGAGGGCGGCGTGCTGGAACGGCCTGTTGGGCGATCACCGGGTCGCGTACGAGCGGGCCGGGGCCGTCGAGCGGGAGTGCCGGGCGCAAGGGGCGGTCGGGCTGATGCCGCGGGCCCTGCTGGAGGTGGCGCAGGCCCAACTGCGGCTCGGGCTGCACCGGGACGCGCTGGCCGGGGGGACTGAGGGGCTGCGGATCGCCTCGGACACCGGCCAGACCCGGACCCGGGCCCAGCTCGCGGCGGCGCTGGCCCAACTGGCCGCCGCACGCGGGGACGAGGCCTGGTTCCAGGAGCTCGGGGCGCTCTCGGACGCCGTGGACCTTCCCGACGTACGGCACTTGAGGACCTCGGCTGCGATCCTGCTGGACCTGGGGCTGGGCCGCTTCGAAGCGGCGGCGGACCGGGCCGCCGCCGCTCCCGCCGGGTCGGCGTGCACCTGTTGCGGCCGGGACGCCGACGAGGTGGAGGCGGCCGTCCGGGCGGGCCGTCCCGACCAGGGACGGGAGGCCTTCGACCGGCTGGCGGAGCTGGCTCGGCACCTGGACGGACCCGCCGTCCACGCGGTGCTGGCCCGGTGCGAAGGGCTGCTGGCGGGCGGCTCGGGTACCGGGGGTTCGGGCGTCGGGGGCGGTTCGGGCGTCGGGGGCCGTTCGGCGGCCCCGAGTCGGGAACCGGAGGAGCACTTCCGGCGGGCCCTGGACCTGCATGCCGCCCGGGACACCGACCGGTTCGAGGAGGCGCGTACGGGGCTGCTCTACGGGGAGTGGCTGCGCCGGAGCCGGCGGCCGGTGGACTCCCGGGGGCCCTTGCGGGCCGCACAGGAGGCCTTCGACCGGCTGGGGGCGCGCCCGTGGGCGGACCGGGCCGCCGCGGAGCTGCGGGCCTCGGGGGAGAGCCGGTCCGGGCCGGAGGCGGAGTCCCTCGCGGACCGCCTGACGCCGCAGGAGTTGCAGGTGGCCCGGCTGGCGGCAGCGGGTCTGACGAACCGTGACATCGGCTCGCAGCTCTTCCTCAGCCCCAGAACGGTCGGCTACCACCTCTACAACGCCTATCCGAAGTTGGGCGTGAGCTCCCGTGTGGAGCTGGCCCGGCTGGACCTCGCCACGTAACACCGCGCCGCGTAGCACGACGTAGCGCGACGCATCCGGCTCCGGCGCCGGCGATGCGGCCCCGCCGTACCGTCGGCCCGTGTTTCACGTGAAACCGATCGCGCCCGAACGCCGTTTCCCGGGGCGGTGTTTCACGTGGAACACGGGCCGGCACCGCATCCGCCGGTCGGTACCAGGTACCCCACCCCAGTCGTTCGACAGAGGCTCCGGTCGCACCGTCGACCCTAGGTTCGGAGCAAGGGATCACGGGCGGCACACCGCCCCTCCCGATCCGGCCGCCGCGGCCGGACCCGCCGGACCGACGAGGAGGCACACCATGAGCACGTCCCTGGCCGCCATCGGGGCACCCGCCCCCTCCCGGCCGAACCCGTCACCCATGGCGATAGCGATGGTCGTGATCATCGGCGCGTTCATGATCGTCCTCGACACCACGATCCTGGGTGTCGCCCTGGGCGGGCTCTCCCGGCACTTCGATGCCCCGCTCTCCACCATCCAGTGGACGGCGACCGGTTACACGCTGGCCCTCGCGGCCGTCATCCCGATCACCGCGTGGGCCTCGGGCCGGTTCGGCACCAAGCGGCTCTACATGCTCTCCATCGCCCTGTTCGGCATCGGTTCGGCGCTGGCCGGTATCGCCTGGAGCATCGAAACGCTGATCGCGTTCCGGGTCCTGCAAGGGCTCGGCGGCGGCATGGTGGTGCCGCTCGGGATGGTCATGGTGCTGAACGCCTCCGCCCCGGAGCACAAGGGGCGGATGATGGGCCTGTTGGGCCTTCCCGTCCTGGTGGCTCCGCTGATCGGGCCGGTGTTGGGCGGCTGGCTGGTCGACGCGGCCTCGTGGCGCTGGATCTTCTTCATCAACGTGCCGGTCGGTGTGCTCGCCCTGGTGCTCGCCGCTCGGATCTTTCCCCGGGACACCGTCCGCAGGACCGTCCGCCTCGACGTGATCGGCCTGCTCCTCCTGTCCCCCGGCCTCGCGGCGCTGATCTACGGGCTCGCCACCGGCGGTGAGCACGGTGACTTCGCCTCGGCGGGAACGCTGGTGCCGAGCGTGCTGGGCGCCGCCCTCGTGCTGGGCTTCGTCGTCCGGGCCCTGCGGACGCGCTCCCCGCTGCTGGACCTGCGGCTGCTGAAGGTGCGCGCCTTCGCCAGCGGCATCGGCACCCTGGCCCTGTTCGCCGGCGCCTACTTCGGGGCCATGATGCTGGTGCCGATGTACTACCAGTTGGTCCGCGGCGAGAGCGCGACGATGTCCGGACTGCTGGGCGTGCCGCAGGTGGTCGCCACCGGAGTCGCCCTCCAGATCACGAGCCGGTTGACGGACCGGATCCCGGCCGGACGGATCGTCCCCTTCGGGATCGTCCTCGCGGTCCTCGGGTACGGGCTGTTCACCCTGCGGCTCGGCGCGGACACCCCGATCTGGCAGTTGGCCGGCGCGCTGACCCTGGCCGGCGCCGGCGCCGGGATGACGATGATGCCGACCGTCACCGGAGCGACCCGGGGCTTCGCCGCCGAGCAGGTGCCCGCGGCCTCGACCCTCATCAACATCAACTCGCAGATCGCGGGTTCCGCCGGTACGGCGCTGCTGTCGGTCCTGCTCACCACGGCCGCGGCCGGAGCCGGCGGACTGGTCGAGGCCGGCCCGGCCTCGGCTCCCGCACTGGCCGCCGCCTTCCAGGACACCTACGTCTGGGTGGTCGCGCTGATGGCCGCCTCCCTGATCCCGGCCCTCTTCCAGCCCCGTCGCTGACCCGGCCCCCGCCCCGCGGCCGAGGAGCCTCCCGCTCCCCGGCCGCACCGGCACGTCGTCCCCGGGGATCTCCTACGCCCCCGGCCGCTCCTGCTGCTCCAGGAAGGTGCGCTGGTCCGCGAGGAGGCCGGGCGGGAAGAGGGACCGCGGGGCGAACAGGGCCGTCAGGGGCAGCCGCCAGGACGAACGCTCGACCGGGGTGCGGACCAGGGCGTGCGTGGCGCCGGGGTACCGGCGGACGGTGAGGGTGCCGGGGGCGAGCAGGTGCCGGTACACGGCTTCGGTCTCGGCCCCGTCCACGTTGAGGTCGTCGGCCCCGGAGAGCAGCAGCACCGGCACCGGGGGCATCGCGCGCAGGTCCGCGCTCGCGTCGGCGGTGTGGTTGCGCGCGATGAACGTCCAACGCTCGGGGCCGAGGCCGGGATCGGCGTCCGGGGACGCCCGGTACTCCTCGTACGTCGCCCCGCGCCGCAGCAGCGCCAGGGTGGCCTCCCGGGCGCGCAGGGCGTCCGCGACGCGGGCGGGGTCGGCGCCCTCGGCGCGGAGTTCGGACCGCAGGTGGTATTCGCCCTGCCGGTGCCAGTTGACGGCGGTGCCGACCGCGATCACGAAGGCGACGCCCGGCGCGGGGGTCCGCGCCACCACCTTGGGCAGCACCCAGCCGGCCTGGCTGGCCCCCCAAAGGCCGATCCGGGTCCCGTCGATCCCGGGGCGGGTCCGGGCCCAGGCGAGGGCGTCGGTCGTCTCGCGGGCCCGGTCGTCCATGGACCGGGAGAGCCAGTCGGCGGGTTTGTCCAGGGACAGCGAGGCGTATCCGGCGCGGGCGAAGGCCTCCCAGTAGGGCCGGTAGAACCCGTCGTGGGTGGCGTCCACGTCGCCGTCCCCGTGCACGAACACCACGAGGGGGAAGGGGCCCGTGCCCTCGGCGGGGGTGGCCAGGACACCCTCCAACAGGCGTCCGTCGGCGGGCACGGTGACCCGCTGTTCGCGCAGGTCGTAGCTGTTCTGCCAGAGCACGACGCCCACGAGGGCGGCGGCCACGAGGACGACGGCGGCCAGGGTGACGAGGAAGGCCTTGCGCATGCCCGCTCCTTCTCTGCTCGGTCTCGGCTCGATCTCGGCTCGACCCGGTCGGTCCGCCCGATTCGGTCCGCCCGGTTGCTCCATCCACTCATATTTCTATCACTTCAAAAACGATCGTAATGAGAATGAACGTATTAGACTTGCTCTCATGACGACCGAGAACGGACGCACCGAGGTGCGGCGCGGGGTGCCCGAAGGCGCCGAGGAGCGGGTGGCCGAGCTGTACTGGGAGGCCTTCGGCCGGAAGTTGGGCGCGGCCCTCGGCCCCGCCCCGGCGGGGCGCCGGTTCATCGCCTCCCACCTGCACCGGGACCGCGCCCTCACCGCCCTGGACGAGGCCGGCCGGGTCCTGGGAGTGGCCGGCTACCAGCTCGCCGGGCGGGGCCTCGTCGGCGGCGACGCCGCCGCCGTCAGGGCGCAGTACGGGCAGGTCAGGGGCCTGTACCGGGCGCTCCTGCTGGCCCTGCTGGAACGCACCCCGGCCCGCGGCGAGCTCGTCATGGACGGCATCGCGGTGGATCCCGCGGCGCGGGGGCGCGGCATCGGCGGGCTGCTCCTCGACGGGATCGAGGAAGTGGCGGCCGAGCAGGGATGCCGGCGGATCCGGCTCGACGTGATCGCCGAGAACCCGCGCGCCCGCGCCCTGTACGAGCGGCGCGGATTCCGTCCCGTCCTGGTGCGGCGCACCCCGTGGCTGCGGGACGTCCTGGGGTTCGGAGCGGTGACGACGATGCACAAGGCGGTGACGGTCCGATGAGCACGACGCGCCCGGCAGGGGCCGCGCAGACTCCCGAGGGGACGGCGGCGGCCCCCGCCGTCCCCACGCGGCTGGTGGTGCACGCCCTGGTCCGTGAGGACGGCTCCGTGGACGCCGGGGAGCTCTACGAGGTCGCCGGCGCACTCCGCATGAGCGACCAGCAGGTCCGGCTGTGCGTGAAGCGGCTCACGGCCGAGGGTCGCTTCACCCAGGAGGGCCGGGGCCGGCGGGCCGTCCTGCGGCTCACCGGTACGGCGCGGGCGGGGGCGGCCGGGCTGCCCATGGTCCCCGAGGTGGAGTTCGTCCGGCACGCCTACCGGCAGGACGCGGGGCTGGAGCCGTGGGACGGAGCCTGGCACCTGTTCGCCTTCGCCGTCCCGGAAGCGGCGCGGGGCGCGCGGGACGCGCTGCGGGACACCCTGACCTCCCTCGGGGCGGCCCCCGTCCAGGGCGGGCTGTACGTCACCCCGAACGAGGTCGGCCCGTACGTCAGGGCCCGCGCGGCGGACCTGGGCGTCCCCACCGGGCTGACCTGCCTGACCAGCCGGGACCTCGCCGTGGGCGGGATCACCGACCCGGCCGACCTCGCGGCCCGGCTGTGGCCGCTGGACGCGATCGCGCGGCGGTACGAGACCCTGCGCGCCCTCGCCGAGGGCCCGGGCGACGACCTCGCCCACGCCGTCACCCTGGCGGCGGCCTTCGCCGAGGCCATGGGCCCGGATCCGCTGCTGCCCCCCGAGCTGCTGCCCCGCCCCTGGCCCGGAGCGGCCGCCCGCACTGCGGCGGCAGCGGCCTGGTCCCGGCTCCGGTCCGCGGCGGCGCCCGACGGGCCGCGCCTCTTCCGGCTCTACGCCGAGGCGGTGGCCGATCCGGTGTGAAGCGGTCGCCGGTCGGGTTCCTTCGCTGGTCAGACGCGTGTTTCACGTGAAACGGCGCCCATGTTCGAAAAAACATGCGGATATGTGGCGTTTGATCCGGGTATATCCACCTGGATAGCAACCGAGTACGACCCCGGGCCCGGCCCGGGGTCAACGCCCTCGGAGGAGCGCAGAGCGATGGACCACACCGACCTCACCGACGTCGCCACGCACGAGGCCCGGTCCCTCTCGGTGGCCCTGTTCCGCAGGTTGGCCACGCTGCAAGAGGGGACGTCCGAGTACTCGTACGTGCGCAACACCCTCGTCGAGCTGAACCTCAGCCTCGTCAAGTACGCCGCCCGACGCTTCCGCGGCCGCAGCGAGCCGATGGAGGACATCATCCAGGTCGGCACGATCGGGCTGATCAAGGCCATCAACCGGTTCGATCCCGACCGCGGGGTCGAATTCACCACCTTCGCGATGCCGACGATCACCGGCGAGATCAAGCGGTTCTTCCGGGACACGAGCTGGGCGGTGAAGGTCCCCCGCCGGCTCCAGGAGCTGCGCATCGACTCCGCGAAGGCGCACGACGCGCTCGAACAGGACCTCGGCCGTGAACCCACGGACGCCGAGATGGCCGAGCAGCTGCACGTCACGCCGGAGGAGTTCTCGGAGGGCCAGAAGGCGGCCCGCGCCTACTCCGCCCGCTCGCTGGACGCGCCGGCGCCCGAGGACACCGACCGCGACCCGGTCGCCGAGCGGGCCTCGCTCGGCGAGGAGGAGGCCGCCTACGACACCATCGAGTGCCTGGAGTCCCTCAAGCCGATCCTGGCCGGCCTGCCCGAGCGGGAGCGCGCGCTGCTGACGCTGAGGTTCGGGCAGGAACTCACGCAGTCCGAGATCGGCGCCCGCCTGGGGTTGTCCCAGATGCACGTCTCCCGGCTGCTGAACCGCACTCTGAGCCGCCTGCGCTCCGGCCTCCTCACGGACGCCTGAGACCCCGACCACCCCGAGATGACCCCGAGATGCCGTGAGGGGCGGCTGCCCGGCCGGGCAGCCGCCCCTCACGGCTACGCCTCGGGGGCCGCGACCTCCAGCCAGACCGTCTTGCCGCCGCGGCCGTCCGCCGAGGGCTCCCAGCCCCATCCCTTCGCGAGCCGCCCCAGCAGCACGAGCCCGTGCCCGCCGGGCCGCGAGCGGCCACTGGCGGGTCGGGGGCTCGGCGGCTCGGGGTTGCCGTCGCTGACCTCGACCCGCAGGCGCCCCGGGGCGTGGCGCAGGACCAGCTCGCGCGGTCCGCCCGCGTGCAGGCAGGCGTTCGTGACGGCCTCGGACACCAGGAGGAGCGCGTCCTCCGTCTCCTCCGCGTGCGGCGGCCACAACCAGTCGTCCAGTGCGCGCCGGGTGAAGTCCCGGCATCGGGTGACCACCCCGGTCGTCGCGCCGCCCAGGACGAGCCTCCGCGTCTGCTCAGCCACAGGCTCTCCCGTCTCCGCCCTGCCCCTCGGCGCCGCACCTACCCGGCCCTGCCTCGGACAATCCCATTCTTTCCCCCACCTGGACACGTCCGGAACATACGGCGTACCGGCCCACGGCAGAAATGGCGACCCGAAACGAGCCCCAAGTCGGTACGAACAGGACACGCGGACGGCCCGATGACGGGCCCGGAGGCCGGCACCCGGGCCGGGCGCCGGGGCGAGCCCGGCCGAGGCGTCGCCGTTCTCCGTCCGCGCCGGGCCCGGTCGACCCCGGGTCCACATCCTGGACAACTACCCTCGATATATGAACGCAGAAGCCGACGCTCTCGCCACCGTGAAAGACGCCGACCGGAAGCACGTCTTCCACTCCTGGTCGGCGCAGGATCTCATCGACCCGCTCGCCGTGGCCGGGGCCGAGGGCTCCTACTTCTGGGACTACCAGGGCAACCGCTACCTCGACTTCTCCAGTGCGCTCGTCTACACCAACATCGGCTACCAGCACCCCAAGGTGGCCGCCGCCATCGCCGAGCAGGCCGGCAAGCTGTGCACCGTCGCCCCCGGCTTCGCCGTGGACGTCCGCTCGGAGGCGGCCCGGCTGATCGCCGAGCGCACACCCGGCGACCTCGACAAGATCTTCTTCACGAACGCGGGCGCCGAGGCGGTCGAGAACGCCGTACGGATGGCCCGGCTGCACACCGGCCGGCCCAAGGTGCTGTCCGCGTACCGCTCCTACCACGGCGCCACCTCCACCGCGATCAACCTGACCGGCGATGCCCGCCGCTTCGGCAACGACAGCGCGACCGCCGGAGTCGTGCACTTCTGGGGGCCCTTCCTGTACCGCTCGCCGTTCCACTCGGCGAACGAGACCGAGGAGAGCGAGCGCGCCCTGCGCCACCTGGAGGACACCATCGTCTTCGAGGGCCCGCAGTCGATCGCCGCGATCATCCTGGAGACCGTCGGCGGCGCTCCCGGCGTGCTCGTCCCCCCGCCCGGCTACCTCGCGGGCGTCCGCGCGCTCTGCGACCGCTACGGGATCGTGTTCATCCTCGACGAGATCATGGTCGGCTTCGGGCGGACCGGCAAGTGGTTCGCCGCCGACCACTGGGACGTCACCCCCGACCTGCTCTGCTTCGCCAAGGGCATCACCAGCGGCTACGTGCCGCTCGGCGGGGTGGCCATCTCCGCCGCCATCGCCGAGACCTTCGCCCGCCGGCCCTACCCGGGCGGTCTGACCTACTCGGGACACGTCCTGGCCTGCGCCGCAGCCGTCGCCACGGTCAACACGATGGTCGAGGAGGGCATCGTCGAGCAGTCCGCCCGGACCGGCTCGGAGCTGCTGGGTCCGGGCCTGCGGGCGTTGGCCGAGCGACACCCGTCGGTCGGCGAGGTCCGGGGCGCGGGCACCTTCTGGGCCCTGGAACTCGTCCGCGACCGGGAGACGCGCGAGCCGCTGGTCCCGTACAACGCCTCCGGCGGCGACAACGCTCCGATGACGGCGTTCGGGGCGGCCTGCAAGAAGGGCGGCCTGTGGCCGCTGATCGCCGGCAACCGCATCCACATCGCCCCGCCCTGCAACATCTCCGCCCAGGACGTGGCGAAGGGCCTCGCGATCCTCGACGAGGCGCTGACCGTGGCCGACGCGCACACCGCCTGACCTGCGAAATTGTAGGGTCGCCCAATCCGTGGGTGCTGGTGTTCGGATGATCCGTACGGTGGTTGAACCGTCGTACACATGCTGCAATCCGTGCAGGAACCGCAACGAGCGACACATTGCGGGCCCGAGCACCTACGGACCGGGATGCACGTCAGTCCCGGGGCGGCCCCTCGGGGCCGAACGGCGGGGAGCGGGACGTCCTTCAACGGGCGGGCGCTGGACGCCGGGCGTACGGGATCCAGAAAACCGGACTCCGTGTTCCCGAGACCCGAAGGAAGACAGCATGAGCAAGCACGTCCTGGCGCAGAACCAGTACGGCAAGGCCGAGAACCGCATCGTCAAGGTCACCCGCAAGGGCAGCGACGGTTCCTGGCACGAGATCCGCGACCTCAACGTCTCGGTCGCGCTCCAGGGTGAGTTCCGCGACGTCCACCTCACCGGCGACAACGCCAACTGCCTGCCGACCGACACCACCAAGAACACGGTGTACGCCTTCGGCAAGGAGCACGGCATCGCCTCCCCCGAGGCCTTCGGCATCCTGCTCGCCAAGCACTTCGTCTCCTCGCAGCAGCCGATCCGCGGGGCTCAGATCCGCATCGAGGAGTACGCCTGGGAGCGGATCCCGGTCCCGACGCGCAAGGAGCAGCACTCCTTCGTCCTCAAGGGCCAGGAAGTGCGCACCGCGCAGATCACCTACAGCGAGACCACCGGTCTCCAGGTCATCTCGGGCCTCAAGGACCTGACGGTGATGAACTCGACGAACTCCGAGTTCCACGGCTACATCAAGGACAAGTACACGACCCTCCAGGAGGCGTACGACCGCATCCTGGCGACCAAGGTCACCTCGCGCTGGGCGCACTCCGCACTGGCCGCCGACGACCCGGAGTACGACTGGGACCGGTCGTACAAGAAGGTCCGCAAGCACATGCTGGAAGCCTTCGCCGAGACCTACTCGTACTCGCTCCAGCAGACGCTGAACCAGATGGCCGAGCGGGTGCTCGACAACTGCCCGAAGGTCAACGAGGTCCGGCTGAACCTCCCCAACAAGCACCACTTCCTCGTCGACCTGGAGCCCTTCGGCCTCAAGAACGACAACGAGGTCTACTTCGCGGCGGACCGGATGTACGGCCTCATCGAGGGCACCATCCACCGTGACGGGGTGCAGCCGGTGATCGCGACGTCCGACTGGATCGTCGCCTAGGTCATCCGGCCGGCCGGGTCGTCGACCGGGCAGTGCCGTCGCAACGGCCCGGACCGCGTCGCGGGGTCCGGGCCGTCGTGCTGTCCCGGGCCGGGGCGCCGCCGCGGGCCGGGGCGCCGTCCTACGTGGGCTCCGCGTCCGGCGGCTCCGCCTCCGGCGCGCCCAGCAGCAGGTTCCAGCGGCCCGCGCGACCGCTGAGGGTGGTGACCGTCTCCGGTCGTACGTCGAGGCGCCAGAAGGTGGCCGGCGGCAGGTCCAGCGCCGCCACCACGACCGCCCGTACGACGGCCTGAGCGACCACCGCGCGGTGCGTCCCGGGGGCCAGGGCGGCCAGGTGATCGCCCGTACGGGCGATCAGCGCGGCCACCGACTCCCCGCCGCCCGGAGGGGCGTACTGCGGGTCGGTCAACCAGCGGCGGACGGCCTGCGGGTCCTCGGCGGCGACCTCGTCCAGGGTGCGGCCCGCCCACGCGCCGGTCGCGGGTCCGGCCAGGCCCGCGTGGCCGGGGCAGGGGTCCCCGTACCCGAACCGGGCCCGGCGGGCGTCGGGGTCGAGCGGCGGGGTGGTCAGGTGCAGGCGTACGGACGACATGGGGGGAGCGTAGGGCTCGCGGGCGGGGCGTGGGGCGGGGTGCGCGCGCCGTGGCGTTCGAGCCACCCGCGCGGTACGTTCTCGGACGACATGACGAAGGTACGACGGAAGCACGGTGAAATTCCGGCACGGTCGCGCCACTGTGAACCCCTCCCGCACGCCGGAAGGGGAAGTCAGACCCGCCGCCTTCGTCGCGAGCACCACTGACCGGGACGCGTGTTCCCCAGGAGGTTCTGCCATGGCCCACTCCGCCGTGCCCACGACGGCTCCCGCCGCCATCACCCCGATCTCCCTCTCCGCGCTGGCGCCCTGGGCCGTCTTCGCGGGCGTACTGACCCTGGTGCTGCTGTACTTCGTCGGCGTCGAGCAGGGCGCCACCGCCCTCTTCGAGGGCGAGACGATCCACGAATGGCTGCACGACGGGCGCCACCTCCTCGGCTTCCCCTGCCACTGAGCCCCGCCGACCGCTCGCCCGCACCGGCGCCGTCCGCTTCCGCGTCGCCGGCTTCCGCGTCGCCCCCACCCGCGTCGCCGGCTTCCGCGTCGCCCCCACCCGCGTCGCCGGCTTCCGCGTCGTCCGCACCCGCGCAAGGGAACCCAAGTGAACATCGTCTCCCCCCGTGTCCTGCTCGTCCGGGGCATGCTCGCCGGCCTGCTCGCCGGAGTCGCCGCCTTCCTCGTCGCCTACCTCCTCGGTGAGTCCAAGGTGGACGCGGCGATCGCCATCGAGGAGGCGGGCGCCGCCGTGGGCCACGACCACGGCGACGAGCCGCCGGTCAGCCGGGCCCTGCAGGCCACGGCGGGCCTGGGCACCGGCGTCCTGCTGTTCGCCGTCGCACTCGGCGGCATCGCCGCGCTCGTCTTCTGCTTCGCTCTCGGCCGCATCGGCCGCTTCGGCCCCCGGGCCACGGCCGCCCTGGTCACCGGCGCCCTCTTCGTCACCGTGACGCTGGTGCCGTTCCTCAAGTACCCCGCCAACCCGCCGGCCGTCGGGGACCCCGACACCGCCGCCCGACGCACCGCGCTCTACCTGCTGATGATCGCCCTGAGCGCGCTCCTCGCGGCGGGCGCGCTGCTCCTGGGGCGGCGCCTGGCACCCCGGCTCGGCAACTGGAACGCCTCGGTGGTCGGTTCGCTCGCCTTCGTCGCCGCCGTCGCCCTGGCGTACGTCCTGCTGCCCGGGATCAACGAGGTCCCGGAGGGCTTCCCGGCCGCGTTGATCTGGGAGTTCAGGCTGGCCTCGCTCGCCATCCAGACCACCCTGTGGGCCACTTTCGGCCTGGCCTTCGCTTTTCTGGTCGACCGCGCTATTGCCCCCGCCGCCGCTCCCAAGGAGGCTGTACAGCCAACGAGTTGAGGAAGTCACGCGTGACTCCCGTGGTGCGGTTGGTGCGACGGGGCGGAGAGTGCGCGTGCCGAGGGTGTTGAGGGTGGGAGCCGGGACATGCATACCGCGATCTGGGAGTGGCGGGGCTGGACCGGCGCCACGCCCTTCTGGCTGAACTCGTTACTCCTGCTCCTGGCCCCGTTCACGGCCGTCACCCTGCTCGCCCAGATCGGCGTCATCACCGTCCTGGCCGCTCTGGGCGGCCTCGCCCGCCAGCTCTGGTACGGCGACCACGGCCACTCCGCCATGCACCTCGCCGCCGCCCTCATGGGGGCGGCGGCCGTGGTTTTCGTCGTGCTGTGAGCCCCGCGGTCAGGGTCGGTGACCGTGCGCGCCCGCGCCGTGCGGGGCCCCCTGCGGGGTGCCCGCGGCTCCGCCCGGCTCCACGACCACGAACTGCCCCATCATCCCCTGGTCCTCGTGGTACAGCAGGTGGCAGTGGTACATGTACGGGGTGTCCGGGTCGGCCGCCCCGTCGAAGCGCATCGCGAGGCGCATCGTCGTTCCGGAGGGTACGAAAACGGTGTCCTTCGGCCCGCGCAGCGAGGGCGGCGGGGCCGCGCCGTTGACGTCGAGGACGCGGAACTGCACGTCGTGGACGTGGAAGTTGTGCGGCATCCCGTTGCCGTTGCGCACCGTCCACACCTCCGAGGTGCCGCGCGTGACCGTCTCGTCGACCCGTGCCATGTCCATCTTCCGGCCGTTGATGCCGGACATCCTCAGCTCGAAGAACCGGTGGCGCGCCGCGTCCTGCCCGGTCGGCAGTTCCGAGGGCGCGAGGGCCTGCGGCAGCGGGGGCGAGGGGCGCAGGACGGCCGCCGCCCGCAGCTCCAGTACGTCGAAGGAATCGTCACCGCCGCCGAACCGCTGGTTCCAGAAGTCCGGGCCGACGGCCGTCTCGAAGCTGCGCAGCACCGCCCGTTCGCCGGGCCGTACCCGTACGACGATCTCCGCGCGCTCCCCCGGGGACAGCCGGATCCGGTCGGTGGTGTGCGGGGCCTCCAGGAGGCCGCCGTCGGAGGCGATCCGGTGGACCTCGCGGCCGTCGGCGAAGCCGAAGTCGTACACGCGGGCGGTGGAGGCGTTCAGCAGGCGCAGCCGCACCAGTTCGTCCTTGACCTCCAGGTAGGGGTCCAAGGTGCCGTTGACCATCGTGCGGTCGCCGAGGAAGCCCGCGCTGCGCATCAGCTGGTGGCCGTGGTCCAAGCGGGTCCCGTCGAAGCGGACGTCCTGGACGATGACGGGGACGTCGTCGACGCCGTACGTCCTGGGCAGGGTCAGGGTCCGCGTCCGCTCGTCGTCGAGCAGGAACATGCCGGCCAGCCCGCGCTGGACGTGGGTCTCGGTCGCCCCGTGGGGGTGCGGGTGGTACCAGAGGGTGGCCGCCGGTTGGTCGACCGTCCACTGCGGGGACCAGGCGCCGCCCGCCGGGACCGTCTGGTGGGGACCGCCGTCCATCGCCGCGGGCAGGTGCATCCCGTGCCAGTGGACCGTGGACGCCTCCGGCAGCGTGTTGGATATCCGGACCCTGACCTTCTCGCCGCGCTCCGCCCGCAGCGTGGGGCCCAGGTAGCCGCCGTTGAAGCCCCAGGTCGGCGTTTTCCCGCCCGGCACGAAGTCCGTCTCCCCCGCCTGCATGCGCAGGTCGAAGACGCGGGTCCCGTCGGGCTCCACGGTCGAGGACGCCAACGGGGGCACGGCGAGGGCCCGGTGGAAGCCCGCGCCGACGGTGGAGATCCGGGCCCCCGTGTACAGCCAGGTGAACAGCGTCCCGACGGTCACGGCGAGGACGGCCACGATCGACGCGAGCACCAGCACGATCCGCTTCCAGCGCGGCATCCGCCGCTTCCCGGTCTTCGACATGCTCCTGACGCTACGAACGGCGCGGTGCGCCGGGCATCGGGGACGGCCCCCGGGCGGACCCGGAGCCGCCCCCGAGCCGTCCTCGGGGGAGGTGGGAACCGCCCTCGGGGACGTCCGCCGGGCGACGGGTGAGAATGGGTGCTTCGAGCGAACGCGGGGGCTGGTGTGACGTCAGGGCAGGACATACCCGAGGAGTACCTGAGCGGGTACGTACGGATCCTCGAAGGCGTCGCGGCGACCGGCCGCCGCCCCGGACGGGACGAGCTGGACGCCCGCCGGGCTCTGGGCGAGAAGGCCGCCGAAGCCGGCTACGGGCTGCGCGGCCTGGTCGGCGCCCACCTCGCCGCCACCCGGACGGTGCTGGGCGGCCGGCTCACCCCGGACCACCTGCTGGCGGCGGTGGAACAGACCGTCGACGCCTTCGCCGAAGGGCACGAGCGCGCACAGCGGCTGGCGATCCGCCAGGAGGAGGCCGCACGGCGCGAGTTCATCGACGACCTGCTGCTCGGACGCAGCGACCTCGGCCGGCTCAGCGAACGAGCCGCCCGCTTCGGACTGCACCTGGCGCACGAACACGCCGTCGCCGTCGCCCGGGGCTCCGAGGCGTACGAGGACACGGGCCCGGCGATCCGGCAGGTGGAACTGGCCCTGACCGGGCGGTTCGGCAACCGGACGTTCCTCCTCGCCACCAAGGACGGGATGCTGATCTGCGTGGCCCCGGGCGACCAGGACGACGTACTGACCCACTTCGCCAAGCAGGCCTACGCGACGGCCGGCACGCCCGGCCTCGTCGGGATCGGCCGGGCGCATCCGGGCGCGGGCGGCGTCGTCACCTCGTACGAGGAAGCCCTCGGCGCGCTCGACCTCGCGGACCGGCTCGACCTCGAAGGGCCGGTGCTGCGCTCGGCCGACCTGCTGGTCTTTCCGGTGCTGGCCCGGGACCGGGCCGCGATGGCCGATCTGGTGCTCAGTGTGCTGGGGCCGCTCCAGGCGGGCCGCGGCGGGGCCGGGCCCCTGCTGGAAACGCTCACCGTGTACTTCGACTCCGGGTGCGTGGCGGCCGAGGCGGCGCGGCGGCTGAGCCTGAGCGTGCGGGCGCTGACGTACCGGCTGGAGCGGATCCACCGGCTGACGGGGGCCGACCCCGGGGATCCGGTGCACCGGTACACCCTCCAGACGGCGGCGATCGGGGCCCGACTGCTGGACTGGCCGGCTCAGGAGTTCTAGGCGGGTGCCGGAGCGGGCTGCGGCTGTCGGGCGGTGCGGAGGGTCGCTCGGTCGGGGTGGTGACCGGCGCCGGAGGTGACCGTTTGTCAGCCGACGGGGGTGTCTTCGTCCTCCGGTCGGGGGCTTCTTGGGCTCCGGTGGGGAGTTGACCGGTGTGTCGGGGCACAAAGCGGGGCATGAGCGGTGCGCGATTCGCACGGGCAGTGGCGGCGAGGGCCCTGACAGTGGCCTGCGTCGCGCTGCTGTGCCTGTTCGGCGCCGGTCCGGCGGCCGCGACGGTCGCCGAGATCCGGCCCGCCTCCTCCGCCCCGGCCGAACCCACCGAGGGACAGTCGGATCCGGCCTCGGACCCCGAGGCCCGCGCCGCCCTGCGGGCCCCGGCCCGCGCGCTGCCGTCGGTACGGCAGCTGCCCCCGAGGGTGTTTCACGTGAAACACGCGGGCTCGCCTTCCCGCGTGACCTCGTACGGGCCGGCCGGACCGGTCGCCTCACTGATCGTCGTGCGGAGTGTGGTCCTGCGCTGCTGAGCGGGCCGAGCAGCGGAGCGACCCCCCACACCCCCCTCGAACACCGTGAGGTTCCGCCATGCCCATCGACCCCTACGCCGCCCTGAACGCCATGCTCCGCGCCGAGGCCGCCCGCTTCACCCCGCCGGCCCGCAAGCCGGAACGCTCCGCGCCGCAGGCCGTCACCACCGAGCCCAAGGCCGAGAGCGAACACCAGCCGGCCGTGGCGGCGGGGACGCCCGACACGGCCGCGTAGCCCGCGCGGACAGCCCCGGACCGAGACAGAGACATGGGGGGCGCCGGTTCCCACGCCCTCGGCGTGCAGCAGTGGTCACGTGAGGTTCGACCACGGGCACGGGAACCGGCGCCGCCGCCAGTGTCCGGCAGCGGCGGCGCGCAGCGCTTCGTGCGCGCGGCCGAGGCGCGTCCGCCGAAAGGACGGGCCGTGGCGGGGTGGGCTCCGGGTTCGCGCGCATTCGATCGGGGTCGGCTCTCGCCCACTCGATCAGGGTCGGTTCGCGCGGACTCGATCAGGAACGGTTCGTGCGGACTCGATCAGGAACGGTTCGTGCGGACTCGATCAGGGTTCTCGCGTGTAGTAGCGGTAGAACGCCCCGAGTCCGACGCCCACGCCGACCGCCAACCCGACGCCGGTGGCACGGAGCACCGATTCGTTCGTCAGGCTGTGCAGGTAGCCGGCGGCGACACCGCCGAAGACGCCGTAGGCGGCGGCGTGCACCTCGCGCTTCAGCCGGGGGCCCACCCGGGCCAGGGCGAACATGATCGCGGCGAAGAGGACTCCGCACAGGATCCCGTAGAAGACGTTGCCCGCGTCGACCGGGCCCATCTGGCGCTTGATGAAGGCCGCCCACACCCCGTAGACGAGGCCGGCCAGCAACGGGCGGAGCAGCGCGCTCCTGCTCGTGTGGTGCGCATCGGCCGACCTCGCCGGTCGGCGCCGCCTGGAGACGGTAGGTGCCGCATGTGCCATGACGGGCTCCTCTCTTCCAGCCTCCAGAGCACACCCGCCACCCCCACCCGGCAAGTGGATCACCCGTCCGGCCGCCGGCGGGGCGGTGTCGGCCGGGCCGCTCCCACCCACTCGCAGCAGCAGCGGTGGCGCCGCCCCGCGCCCCGCCTTTCCCTGGTGACGTGCGCACCTTCCTGTCGGCGACCCTGATCGTCCTCGTGACCCTGCTCGTGCCCGCGAGCGCCGTCGCGTACTGGGCCGATCACGAACTGGGGAACGCCGACCGGTACACCGCGGCCATGTCCCCGCTCGCCGAGGACCCCGCCGTCCAGGGAGTGGTCGTCACGCAGGCGGGCCGCGCCCTCGCCGGACAGATCGACGCAGGCCCCTTCCAGGACACGGTCGACGACCTCATCGGCGAGGCCCTGCGCTCCTTCGCCGGCACCCCCGCCTATCGGACGGCCTGGGACGCCGCGAACCGCGCCGCCCACGCCGCCTTCCTCGACGCCCTCACCACCGGCCACGGCGACGCCCTCACCATCGACCTCGCCCCCGTGATCGCCCAGGTCAAGAGCGAACTCGTCGGGGACGGCGTGCCCTTCGCCGACCGCATCCCCGAAACCCACCTGTCCGTGAAGGTCATGGAGTACGACAACCTCGGCGCGCTCCGGAAGGGCTTCCACATGCTCCAGATCGCGGGAGTCTGGCTGCCCCTGCTGACGCTGGCGCTCGCCGCGGCGGCCATCGCCGTCGCCGTCCGGCGTCGGCGCGCCGTCCTCGCCACCGGGATCGGGCTCGCCGTCGGGGCCGGACTCCTGTGGATCACGGTGACCCTGTGCCGCAGGCTCGCCCTCGACGACCTGCCGACCGATGTCGACCGGCCCGCCGCCGCCGCGGTCTACGACGCGCTCACCGCCTGGCTGCGGACCACCGCCTGGATCGTGCTCGCCATCGGCCTCGCCGCGGCGCTCGGCGCCTGGCTGGCAGGCCGGCTCCGCCGCACCCCATAAGCTCGGAAGGTACCCATCCTCCGCAGAACTCCCCAGAAGAACCGATTCGCGAGCGGCGACACGGAAGCGGAATGACCACCGAACGACGCACCGAGCACATACCCCCCGGCCGGGACCGGCCGAACCCCCTCGCACCCCCCGCCTGGCTGCTCGCGGGCCTGCGGCCGACGGCCGCCCCCATCCCGTGGGCCGCCGTCCTGCGCGCCGGCGTCGCCCTCTCCGTCCCGCTGGCCGTCGGCTTCGCCCTGGACGAGCCCGAGTACGGTGCGCTCGTCTCCATGGGCGCCCTCTCCGGAGTGATCGGCGACACCGCCGACGCCTATCGGATGCGCGTCCTCAACATCGCCGTCCCGCAGCTCTTCGGCGCCGTCGGAGTGGCGCTGGGCACCCTCGTCTTCGGGCACGGCTGGCTCGCCGTCGGCGTCCTCACCCTGATCGCCCTCGTCTCCGGCATGATCTCCTCGATCGGCACCGTCGCCTCGGTGTCCGGGCTGCTGCTCCTGCTCAACGCCGTCGTCGGCGCCGGGCTGCCCATGCCCCGGCCCTGGTGGATCGCGCCCCTGCTCCTCGCGGCGGGCGGGCTGTTCGTCCTGGCGCTCACCCTGCTCGGCTGGCCCCTGCGCGGCCGCCGGCCGGAACGGGCCGCCGTCGCCGCCGCCTACCGGGCCCTCGCCGACGGCCTCGAAGCGGCGGGCGGGCCCGGGTACGAGGACCGCCGCCGCCAGGTCACCCTCGCCCTGAACCACGCCTACGACCTGGTCCTGGGTCGGCGCGCCCGCGTCCACGGGCGCAGCCCGTCCCTCGTGCGGATGCTCGCCCAGCTGAACGTGCTCATCCCGCTCGTGGAAGCGGCCCCCGCCGCGCACCTGCGGCGTCGGCCCCTGGCGCCCGAGGTGCCGGCGGCCGTCCGTGAGCTGGCCGACGCGGTCGAGGAGGGGCGCACCGGAGCCCACGTCCTCGTGCTGCCCGCCCCGCACAGCCAGTCCGAACGGGCCATCGACGCCGCGCTGCGGCACGCGGCGGCCATCGTGCACCTCGCCGAGCCGGAGACCCACAACGTCGACGACCGGCTCGGCCGGCCCGCCGCGTTGCGGGTGCGGGCGCGGCGCGCCGTGCGCGACATGATGCTGTCGTCGGCGTCCTGGCGGTACGGGCTGCGGCTCGCGCTGTGCATCGGGCTCGCCCAGTCGCTGGTCTCGCTGATCGAGGTCGAGCGCTCGTACTGGGTGGCGCTGACCGTCACCTTCGTCCTCAAGCCGGACTTCGGCTCGGTGTTCTCCCGGGCGTTGCTGCGGGCGCTGGGCACGGCGGCGGGGTTGGTGCTCGCGGCGGCGGTGCTCGCGGAGGTGCCGCGCGGTTGGTGGGACGTGCCGGTGATGTTCGCGCTCGCCGCGCTGATCCCGGCGTTCTCGGCGAAGGGGTACGCGTTCCAGACGGCGGCGATCACGCCGGTCATCCTGTTGCTGTCCGACCTGCTCAACCACCAGGGGTTCGACCTGATCCGGCCGCGGCTGCTGGACAGTCTGATCGGGTGCGCGATCACCCTGCTGGCCGGGTACCTGCTGTGGCCGGAGAGCTGGCGGACCCGGCTCGGGGACCGGCTCGCCGACTGCGTCGACGACGCGGCGCGGTACGTGGAGCGGTGCTTTGCGCCGGTGGCGGACGAGGCGGCGGTGCGGGTGGCTCGGCAGGCGCGGTTGCAGGCGCGGCGGCGGATCTATCGGGACCTGTCCGGGGTGCGGAGCGAGTTCCAGCGGGCGTTGACGGAGCCGCCGCCGACCGGGGCGCGGGCGGCGGCGTGGTGGCCGTTGGTGGTGGCCGTGGAGCGGATCGTCGACGCGACGACGGCTGCGCGGGTGCGGGTGAACCACGGGGCGGAGCCGCCTGCCGCGGAGGAGGTCGAACGGATCGCGCGGGAGCTGCGGGGGCTCGCCGAGGGGGTCCGCAGCAGCGTGACGCCGGTCCGGGTGGAGGTGCCCCCGGCACCGAACGCGTCGAGCGTCCTGTCCCCGGTCCACCAGGAGGTGGCGGCGGCTCGCGCGATAGCGCAACCCACGCGGTAGCCGTGGCCGGGCTGGGTGGACAGCCCGGGGCTGCGGGGTCGGGGTGGCTGCGGGTGGGTCGGGGCCGGTGCGCGGGGGTGCGGGGTCGGTCCCGGGCTGCGGGCGGGTGCCGGGCGGGTGCCGGTTCGGGGCTGCGGGTGGGTCGGGGCCGGTGCCGGGGTGGGGTGCCGTCCGGGACGGGCATGATTTATGGCGCCCTGTCCAGGCTGCGCTGGTGGACGGTACCGGGCGCCAACAAATCACGTTTTAGTCCCGGACGACACCCCACCCCGTCCCCGACCCCGACCTGCGCGGCCCACCCGGGCCGACGGTGCCCCCGTCGATTCAGCCTCGGCGTAGGTGGCCCCGCCAATCCAGCACCGCCAATCCAGCACCGCCGGTGCCATCCCAGCCTCGCCGGCTTTTGAGGCGCGGGGGCCGGGGCGGAGTCCCGGGGGCCCGCGCCACGCGGCAGTCGACCCGGCCCCGGGCCGCGCATCGAGCCCGGTCGGAGGGGGCCCCGCCCATTCAGCCTCGCCGGCGTTTGAGGCGCGGGGGTCGGGGCGGAGTCCCGGGGGTCGGCGCCACGCGGCACTCGAACCGATCCCGGCCCGCGGACCCGGCGCCGCCAGGAGGTGCCGTACGCCCGGGGCGGGGGTCGGGTCGCTCCAATGGGTCAGTGTGCGGGCCCGGGGGCTGGGGTGGGGGGAGCATCGGGGGTATGGACTCGGTGCGGCGGGCGCGGTGGGCGGCGGGGCTCGTCGTGCTGGTCGGGGTGTGCGCCGGGTGTGCCGATGTGGAGGGGTTGCAGAGCGTCGGCGACTACGGGACCGTGCACGCCCCGCAGAGCCTGTGGCGGGAGATCCGGCCCGATCCCGCCGCCCCGGGGCAGGAGCCGGGCGCGGCCGCCGTCGTGCCGGGGCTCCCCAAGGTGACCACCGGCAGCATGCGCGGCGTGAACGCGGTGGACGTCGTACGGGCCGACGTCACCGCCGCCACCGCCCAGGACGGCGGGACGGGCCGGCTCGTCGACCCGCGCGCGGCCCAGCGGCTGACGCTCTGCACACAGGCTGTGGACGGCGGTCCGGACTGCCCCGTGCGGCCCCCCGTCCTGCACGACGTGACGGGCAACGGCAAGGACGAGTTGATCACCGCCCTCGACATCGACGGCCGGCTGAGCGAGCTGCGCGTCTACACCGTGCGGGACGACGGCAACATCGCCCGGATCCTGTCGCGCCGCGCGGTGCTGGAGGGGGTGGAGGTGGCCGCCGAGCACCTGGCGGTCCGTGAGCCCACCTCGAACCCCGCATACATCTCCGTCTCCGACTACGTGTGGGACCCGGAGGCCGGGATCATGAACCTGTCGCAGCTGACCCTCGACGAGTGCTCCGAGCTCGCGAACGCCCCCCTCGGTGAGGACGGGACGCGATGCGCGCGCTGAGCAGCCTCCGCTGGAAGATCGCGCTGACCACCACCCTGGTGTGCTGCGCGGTCGCCGCCGTGCTCGGCGTACTGGTGCACAACGTGGTCGCCGAGCAGATCTCCGGGGAGGTCCGCAAGGACGTCTACCGGGACCTCGACCACGCCCTCGGCCACTACGAGTACGGCACCGCGCACGGTGACATCGCGGTCGCCCTGGACCCGCCCGCCCTGCCCGTACCGCTGCGCCGGCTCGTCGGGCGCGGGCAGACCGGCAGCATGGTCGGCGAGTACCGGGGCGAACCCGTCATGTGGGGGGCCGGGCCCGCCGACCGGAAGGCCCTCGCGGTGTGGATCCCGTACGAGGGCACGCGCGAGCGGCTCCGGGACATCGACACCGCGATCCTCGCCTCCGCGGCGCTCGCCGCGGGCGTGGTGGCGCTGGCCGGCCTCTTCCTGGCCGACCGGATCAGCCGCCGGCTCGCGCGGACGGCGGCCGTCGCCCGCCGGATCAGCGGCGGGGACCTGGACGCCCGGGTCGGTTTCCCCCCGCGCCGCGCCGACCCCCGCCGGGCCGGCGACCGCGACGAGGTGCGGGACGTGGCGCAGGCGCTGGATCTGATGGCCTCGTCCCTGCAAGGCCGGCTGGAGGCCGAGAAGCGGTTCACCGCCGACGTCGCGCACGAACTGCGCACCCCGCTGACCGGTTCGCTGGCGGCCGCCGCCCTGCTGCCCGACGGCCGCCCCAAGGAAATGATCAACGACCGGCTCAAGGCCCTGCACCTGCTCACGGAGGACCTGCTGGAGATCTCCCGGCTCGACTCCGGGGTGGAGCGGGCGGAACTGGCCCGGATCGACCTCGGCCGGGCCGTCCGGCGGGCCGTCGCCGGGACCGGGCTGGCCGCGTCGGTGGAGGTCGTACGGGACGCGGTCGTGCTCACCGACCGGCGGCGGTTGGACCGGATCGTCAGCAACCTGCTGGTCAACGCCCACAAGCACGGGCAGCCGCCGATCGAGGTCACGGTCGAGGGGCCGGTCGTGGTGATCCGCGACCACGGGGCCGGCTACCCGGCCGAACTGATCGAGCAGGGTCCGCAGCGCTTCCGCACCGGGGACCCCGGGCGGGGCCGCGGACACGGGCTGGGACTGACGATCGCCGCCGGTCAGGCGGCCGTCCTGGACGTGTCGCTGACCTTCTCCAACGCCCCCGACGGGGGCGCCGTGAGCACGCTCCGGCTTCCGGTGGGGCTGCTGACCGCGGACGGTTGACGGGGCGACCCAACGGAGCGGGGCCGTGTTCCACGTGAAACACGGCCCCGCTGGGCGGCTCAACTCGCGTTTTCAGACGCCGATGTTGCGGCCGTCCTTGCGCCACACGGAGACCACGGACGGACGGACGATCTTGCCCGGCCCATCGGGCCACACCGACTGCGGCTTCTCGACGGACGCGCCGTCGATCTCACCCGGGTGCTGGACCGCGACGAGGACCCGCTTGTCCTGGATGATCGGGCCGCAGGTCTCCGCGCCGCGCGGCACGGTGAGGAACTGCTTCAGCTCACCGCGGCGGTCACCAGCGGTCGCGACGCCGAACAGGCCGTCGTGGGAGCCGAGCTGGTTGCCGTCCGTGGAGATCCACAGGTTGCCGTGCGGGTCGAACGCCACGTTGTCCGGGCAGGAGATCGGGCTGACCTTGTCCTTCGGGAACCCGGCGAAGTAGGTGGACGGATCGTTCGGGTCGCCCGCGACCAGGAACAGCCGCCACGCGAAGCCGTCGCCGGCCGGGTCGTCGAAGTTCTCGGCGAGCTCCAGGATCTGGCCGTGCTTGTTCAGGTTGCGCGGGTTGGACTCGGTGGCGCCCTCCTTGCCGGGCTTGCCACGGTCGGTGTTGTTGGTGAGCGCGATGTAGACGCGGCCGGTGCGCGGGGACGGCTCGACGTCCTCGGGGCGGTCCATCTTCGTCGCGCCGACCTTGTCGGCGGCCAGCCGCGTGAAGACGTAGACCTCTTCCGCCGTCATGCCCTCGACGTGCGAGACGTTGCCGGTGGCGAGCTTGATCCAGACACCGGAACCGTCGAACTCGCCGTCGGCCGGCAGCTTGCCCGAACCGTCGAACTGCTCGACCGGGGAGTCACCGGTGAGCTTGGCGACGTACAGGGTTCCCTCGTCGAGCAGCGTGAGGTTGTGCTCCTTGGCCGCGCGCGAGTTGCCCTTCTTCATCTGCTTCGACGAGACGAACTTGTAGAAGTAGTCGAAGCGCTCGTCGTCGCCCATGTAGACGACCGGACGGCCGTCCTCGGTCAGGCGGGGCTGAGCGGCCTCGTGCTTGAAGCGGCCGAGCGCGGTGCGCTTGCGGGGCACGGAGTTCGGGTCGTACGGGTCCAGCTCGACGACCCAGCCGAAGCGGTGGGACTCGTTGGGCTCCTGGGCCACGTCGAAGCGCTTGTCGAACCGCTCCCACTTGCGCTCGGTGGCGCCCGAGGTCACGCCGTAGCGCTTCAGGCGGGCGGCCGCGGTGGGGTCGGTGACCTGGCCGGCGTTGGCGAAGTACTGGTTGAAGTTCTCCTCGCCGTGCAGGGTGGTGCCCCACGGGGTGGTGCCGCCCGCGCAGTTGTTGAGCGTGCCGAGGACCTTCGTACCGGTCGGGTCCACGGAGGTCTTCAGGAGCGCGCCGCCGGCGGCCGGGCCGGTCATGCGGAACTCGCTCTTGGTGTGCAGGCGCCGGTTGAGCTGGTGGCGGGTGACCGCGGTCAGCTTGCCGCCGCGGTGGTCCTCCTGGACGACGACCACGGACAGGCCGTGCGCGGCCCAGGCGATCTCGACCTGCTCGCGCGTCGGGTTCGCGGGGTCGTAGCCCTTGAACATGAGGATCTCGTCGGTGTACTCGTGGTTGGCCACGAGCAGCTGCTGGCGCTCGTAGTCACCACCGAGCGGGAGCAGGCTCAGGAAGTCGTTGTTGTAGCCGAACTGACCGGCCTGGGCGGCGGCGGTCTGCTTGTCGGCGTTGAACCCCGGTGCGCCCTTGACGATCGGCTCGCCCCAGCGGATGACGACGTTCTGCTCGTAGCCCCCGGGGACGGTGACCTTGTCGTCGGTGTTCGGCGCGACCGACGCGAAGCGCAGTCCGCGGGCGGCCTCGCCGCCGCGCTGGGCGTCGGTGACGGGGGTGGCGTTGGCGCTCTGGCCTCCGCTGCCGCCGAGGGTGACGGCGGTGCCGGCGGCGGTCGCCACCGTGACGACCGCGGCGGAGCGCAGCATCGAGCGACGGGAGTAGGCGCGGGCTATGACGTCCCCCGCGTACTCGTTGTCACTGGTGTTGGGCACCTCGTTGAAGCATGCGTCGCCGCAGCGGTAGCGGCAGGTGAGAGCGGAACGGCCGCTCCCATGCGGGTTGCCGATGAGCGGCAGGAGCTTGCGCACGAGGTGTCCTCCGGAAGGTGCACGGTGCCGACAACGCGTCGGAACGAATCCAGCCGTGACGCTAGGCCCGGGTTGCGCCGATGCGGCGGCGCGGGGATGAACGCTGGATGAACCCGGCACGGCGGAGGGGGAGTTCGACCGCGGGCACGTTTGCCTGGACAGTCGGGCGCCACGAAAGGCGCCCCTGCCGAAGATCCAGCCGGGCGGCCGATAACCTTACGTGTCCACTCTGGGCAGGGATCATCCGCGCAGCACGGACAAATGACTCACGCACTCATGCGAAAGGCCTGGCCCATGGGTATTCGGAGCTTGTTGCGCAAGGTGTTCGGACGGTCTGCGGAACCGGTTCCGGAGACGTCGGACGCCCCTTCGGCGGCCCTTCCAAGCCAGACGGAACGCACTCCGCTGGACGTGGCCGCCGAATTGGTGGCGGCGTCCTTCGACAACCCGACGGTTCCGCCGCAGCCCGCATCGCGGGACCGCGAGCCGGGGACGGTCATGACCGCCCCCGTGCCCGCCACGGACCCGACGGTTCCGGAGGCGCGCCGCCCGGTGACCCCGCAGGCGCCGCAGGGCGGCGGCGAGGGCCCGACGACGACCGCGGCGGAGCCGGCGGCGAAGGAACCCCCGGCCGTCGCCGCGGAGCCCGAGCCCCGGCCGAACGCCGAGGTGGAGCCGGCCACGGAGCCGGCCACGGAGCCGGCTGCCGATCCCGACGTCGCGGCCGTTGTCGTGGCCGAGGCGCCGGCGGACGCTGCCGAGCCCGTCGTCGCGCCCGTTGTCGTGACCGAGGCGGAGACCGCTGTCGAGCCCGTCGCCGTGGCCGCGGTTCAGCCCCCGGCCGCCGTCGAGCCCGAGGCCGAGGTGGCCGTACCGGCCGTGGCCGAGGACTCCGCCCCCGTGGTCGAGGCACCTGTCGCGGAGGCTCCGGACGCCGTCGCGGCCGACGCCGCGGCCGACGCCGAACTCCGGGCCGCTGCCGCGGTCGAGGTCGCGCCCGAGGCCGAAGTGGCCCTCGTGGCACCGGCCGTCGAGGCCGTCACCCCGGAAGCCGAAGCGGAAGCCGAAGCGGAAGCTGCTGCCGAGCCCGAGTCGGCCGTACCGGCCCCGGCTGCGGAAGTCGCCCCCGGGGCCGAGGCACCCGTCGCGGAGCCCGTACCCGCCGCCGCCCCCGTGGAACCGGTGACCGAGCCGGTGGCCGAGCCGGAGCCCCTGCCCGCGGCTGCCGCGGTCACCGCCGACGCCGGCTCCGCGCCCGAAGCGGAACCCGTGGTTGCCGAGGTCGCGCCCGAAGCGCCCGAGCCCGTGGCGGAGTCGGTGACCGCCGAGCCGGCATCCGAAGCCCCCGCGCCCGTGGTCCCCGTGGCCGCCGAGCCCGTGCCGGCGGAAGCCGTGGTTCCGGTGGCGGCGGAAGCCGTCCAGCCCGCAGCCGAGCCCGTGGCGGCGGAAGCCCCCGAGCCCGTAGCCGTGCCCGTGGCCCCGGAAGCCGTCGAGCCCGCCGACATCGCCCCCGCGGCGGCCGTCGGCGTGCTCGGGTCCGCCGTCGCGGCGGCAGCCGTGCGGCGGCGGGCGCCCGGGGTGAGCGGTGCGTACAAGACCGCCGGCCAGGTGCTGCGCGGCAAGGGGCGGGTCGGGGCGCGGGCCAAGGTGTACCTCGTACTGGACCGTTCCGGCTCGATGCGCGGGTTCTACAAGGACGGCAGTGCCCAGCACCTCGCCGACCACGCGCTCGCGCTGGCCGCGCACTTCGACGAGCAGGCCACCGTCCACACGGTGTTCTTCTCCACGGAGGTGGACGGCACCGCCGACCTGACCCTGGACGCGCACGACGCGACCTGGGTCGGGGCCCGGCACTCCGAGCTCGGCCGAATGGGCCGCACCAGCTACCACGCGGCCGTCGAGGCCGTCCTGGAGCGGTACCAGAAGGACGGCGGCGAGGGTCCGGCCCTGGTCGTCTTCCAGACGGACGGCGCGCCCGACAACCGTCAGCCCGCCCGGCAGGCCCTCGCGGACGCCGCGACCGCCGCTCCGGACGTCCGCTGGCAGTTCGTCGCGTTCGGTGACCTCGACGCGAAGGGCTTCGACTTCGTGCGCAGGCTGGACCTCGGGAACGCCGGCTTCTTCCACGCCGGCCCCACGCCCGCCGCATTGCCCTCGACCACGCTCCTCAAGGGCCTGCTCGACGGTTTCTAGCAGCGCGGCGGTACCCGAACGAACGAAGGCGGCGCCCCCTCCGACCGGAGGGGGCGCCGCCTTCGCGTGTCACGGGGTTCAGCCGCGCGGGGAGCCCGCGTCAGGGATGACCGCGTCGGAGACGGGACGCTCCGAGGCCTTGGTCTCGACCGGCTTGCGCAGCGCGATGTTCAGCTCGCGCAGGCGGGTCTCCTCCAGCACCGTCGGGGCGCCCATCATCAGGTCCTGGGCGTTGCCGTTGAGCGGGAACGCGATGGTCTCGCGGATGTTCGGCTCGTCGGCCAGCAGCATCACGATGCGGTCGACGCCCGGGGCGATGCCACCGTGCGGCGGGGCGCCGAGGCGGAACGCGCGCAGCATGCCCGCGAACTCGCGCTCGACGGTCTCGGCCTCGTAACCGGCGATCTCGAAGGCCTTCAGCATGACCTCGGGCTCGTGGTTGCGGATGGCGCCGGAGGACAGCTCGATGCCGTTGCAGACGATGTCGTACTGCCAGGCCAGGATGTCGAGCGGGTCCTTCTCCTCCAGGTCCTTCATGCCGCCCTGCGGCATGGAGAACGGGTTGTGCGAGAAGTCGATCTTGCCGGTCTCCTCGTCCTTCTCGTACATCGGGAAGTCGACGATCCAGCAGAAGCGGAAGACGTTCTCCTCGAACTGGCCCGCGCGCTTGGCCGCCTCGACGCGGACGCCCGACATGATCTTGGAGACCTCGTCGAACTCGCCGGCGCCGAAGAACACCGCGTGGCCGGCCGCGAGGCCGAGGCGCTCGGTGAGGACCTTGACGTTCTCCTCGGTGAGGAACTTGGCGATGGGGCCGGTCAGGGCGCCCTCCTCGCCGACGCGGACCCAGGCCAGGCCCTTGGCGCCGAGGGAGATCGCGTACTCGCCGAGGCCGTCGAAGAACTTGCGGGGCTGGGCGGCCACGTCCGGGACGGCCAGCGCGCGCACGTGCTTGCCGGCGAACGCCTTGAACTCCGAGCCCTCGAACACGTCGGTGATGTCGACGAGCTCCAGCTTGGAGCGCAGGTCGGGCTTGTCGTTGCCGTACTTGAGCATCGACTCGCGGAACGGGATCCGCGGGAAGGGCGAGGTGACCTCGCGGCCCTGGCCGAACTCCGTGAAGATCTCGGTCATCAGGCGCTCGATCGGCTGGAAGACGTCCTCCTGCTCGACGAAGGACATCTCCACGTCGAGCTGGTAGAACTCGCCCGGCGAGCGGTCGGCGCGGGCGTCCTCGTCGCGGAAGCAGGGCGCGATCTGGAAGTACCGGTCGAAGCCGGAGATCATCAGCAGCTGCTTGAACTGCTGCGGCGCCTGCGGCAGGGCGTAGAACTTGCCCGGGTTCAGACGCGACGGGACGACGAAGTCACGGGCGCCCTCGGGGGAGGTCGCGGTGAGGATCGGGGTCGCCATCTCGTTGAAGCCGAGCGCCACCATCTTCGAGCGGATCGACGCGATCACGGCCGAGCGCAGCATGATGTTGCGGTGCATGCGCTCGCGGCGCAGGTCGAGGAAGCGGTACTCCAGGCGGCGCTCCTCGTTCACCCCGTCGTCGGTGTTGATGGTGAAGGGCAGCGGGGCGGACGCGCCGAGCACCTCGACGGCGGTGACCTCGACCTCGACCTCACCGGTGGAGAGCTCGGGGTTCACGTTGTCGGCGCCGCGGGAGACGACCTTGCCGTCGATGCGGACGACGGTCTCCTTGGTGACGCTGCTCAGCGCCTCGTTCGCGGCGGTGCCGGGACGGGCGACGAGCTGCGTGATGCCGTAGTGGTCGCGCAGATCGATGAAGAGGATGCCGCCCAGGTCTCGACGATTGTGGAGCCAACCGCTCAGCCGGACGTCGGAGGCGACGTCGGAAGCACGGAGCTCGCCGCACGTGTGGGACCTGTACCGATGCATCAGTCATCCAGTTCTACGCGATACCAGGGAGGATTCAACCGTCCCCAGGTTACCGCCCGGGCGGTGACGGCGTGGGCGCGCCCGGAGAGGGCGGCGAACAGGCAGGTCCATGGGATGACCTGTAAAGATGACCGGGTGCGCACCGAGGACGTCCTGGCCGCCATCGCCACCGGCCTGTGGCGATGGGACAACGCCTCCGGGAAGGTCACGCTCGACGGCGAGGCCGCCCGGCTGCTCGGGCTGCCCGCCGAGCCCGTCGTACTGCCCGAGGTCGCCGTGCGGTCGCGGTTCCATCCGGTGGACTGGAACGAGATCAACGGCATCATCAACCTGGCCGTCGCCGAGGACACCCTCGCGGAGGCCCGTCTGCGGATCATGGACGAGGACGGCCGGGTCCTGCGCACCGTGCGCAGCCGCTCCAAGCCGCTGGAACGCCGCACCCCGGACGGCCTGGTCGACTTCGAGCTGATCGGCACCCTCCAGGAGATCGCCGAGCCGCAGCCCGGCACGACCGCCGCGCACACCCCGATCACGGGCGACTGGCGGCGCTCGCGCGAGGCGTTCCTGCTGGACGCCGGCCGGGCGCTCGCCGAGGCGCGCTCCACGTCGGAGGTGCTGCGGGTGGCGGCCTCGCTGTCCATGCCGGGGTTCAACCCGGACGGGCTGGCGGTCTTCGGCGTCGAGGGAGACCGGCTGTCGGTCATCGGGCACCACGGGCAGGGGCCCGGGGACGAGGGCCCCTTCACCGACATGGGGCTGGAGACGGACTACCCGGCCGCGGAGGTCGTCCGGACCGGGCGGGCGATCTACCTGCCGACCCCCGAGGACTACAAACGGCGCTTTCCGGCCGCCTGGCCGCTCGCCCAGCGGTTCGGCAGGGTCTCCTGGGCCTTCCTGCCGCTGATCGTCGCCGGGCGCACCATGGGCGCCTGGATGGCCGCCTTCAAGTACCCGGTGTCCTTCTCGCCCGACGAGCGGTCCGTGCTGACGACGGTGGCCCGGATGCTGGCCCAGGCCCTCCAGCGGGCAGGGGTGGCCGAATCCGAGCGGGAACTCACGACGGGGCTCCAGCGGTCGATGATGCCGCAGCTGGGTCCGGAGGTCCCCGGGATGACGATCGCGGCCCGCTACGTCCCGACCGGCGGCGGGCTCCAGGTCGGCGGCGACTGGTACGACATGATCCCGCTGCCCTCGGGCCGCTTCGCGCTGGTGATCGGCGACGTCCAGGGGCACGACGTACGGGCCGCCGGGCTGATGGGCCAGCTCCGGATCGCGGTCCGCGCGTACGCCTCCGAGGGCCACCGGCCGGACGCCGTGCTGTCGCGGGCCTCCCGCTTCCTGGCCGGGCTGTGTTCCTCGCAGGAACGCGAGGAGGACGCCGGTCAGGACACCGGCCCGCGCTTCGCGACCTGCCTGTACGTGGAGTGCGACCCGGAAACCGGAATGCTGGAGGTGGCCCGCGCCGGCCACCCCGATCCGGCCGTCCGGATGACCGACGGCACCGTACTGATGCGGCCGACGGCGGGCGGGCTGCCGCTCGGGATCATCCCGGACCCCGACTACCCGACGACCCGGTTCGCCCTGGAGCCGGGCGAGACGATGATGCTGTGCACCGACGGGCTCATCGAGACCGGCGGGCACGACCACGACACGGGCTGGGCCCGGCTGCGGGCGATCCTGGAGTCCGAGCCCGCGCGGCCGGCGGGCGGCGACGCGAGCGCCCCGGGCTCGGCGCACCTGGAGCGGATGGCGGACCTCCTGGTCCAGGCCGTGCACGGGCCGTCCTCGCACCACACCACGGGGCCGCTCGCCGACCGCCGCGAGGACGACATAGCGGTGGTGCTGCTGTGCCGCGAGGGCTCGGGCTGCGGCTGCGGCACCACGGACGCGCACCCGGCGCGGCCCGCCCGGCGCACCATGCTGACCGTGGCCCAGGCCGAACCCGGCCGGATCGCGGGGGCCCGCCGGCAGATCCGGGAGCTGCTGCACGACTGGGCGGACCCCGACCAGGTGGACTCGGCGGTGCTGATGGTCTCCGAGATGGTGACGAACGTACTGGTGCACACCGACGGCGACGCGCTGCTGGTCGCCGAGGCGGCGGGTGACCTGGGCACCCGGCGGCTGCGCGTGGAGGTGGCCGACGGGAGCGACGAGCTGCCCCACAAGCGGCAGCCCGGCGAGATGGCGTCGAGCGGGCGCGGGGTGCTGCTCATGGAGATGCTCGCCGACGACTGGGGCGTCGATCCGCGGGGCGAGGGCAAGTCCATCTGGTTCGAGTTGCACGAACGGTCCAAGCCGGACGCCGACGCGCTCGACTGAGCCGGGCCGGCGCGGGCCACCGTGGTTCGATGCAGCGGTGCCGACCCCGACTCCGCTGCTGCCCGAGGCCGTACGGCGGCTCGCCGCCTGGTGCGCCGTCGTCCTGCTCGTCACCGCCGTGCTCGCCGTCGTCGTGTGGCTGTGCCACGTCCTGCGGACCGTCGTCACGCCCGTGCTGCTCGCCGTGCTCGGCACGGCCCTGCTCGGGCCGATGCACCGACGGCTGATCGGCATGAAGGTCAACCGTTCGCCGGCGGCGGCGCTGACCTGCCTCGCCGTGGTCGGGGTGGTGGGCGGCGCCTCGTACATCGTCGTCCTCGCGCTCATCGAGACGGGCGACCAGATCGTGGATTCGCTCCAGCGGGCCGGCCGGAGCCTCGCGGAGCACTTCGGGGCGGTGGGCACCTCGTTGGAGGACGTCGCGAAGAACTCCCGGGACCTGCTCTCCAAGTTCGGCGGAACGGCGGCCTCCGGGGTGGTCTCCGGGATCGGCGTGGTGGCGACCATGCTGGCGACGGCCCTGCTGGCGCTGGTGCTGATCTTCTTCTTCCTGCGCGACTCCGACCGGGCCGTGGGCACCCTGCGCTCGGTGGTCCCGGTCCGCTCGGGCGACCTGATGGAGGCGATGGGCCGGCGCGCGTTCGTGGCCGTCGAGGGGTTCATGCGCGGCACCACCTTCGTCGCGCTCGTCGACGCCGTGCTGATCGGCATCGGCCTGCTGATCCTGCGGGTGCCGGGCGCGCCGGGCCTGGCCGCCCTGGTGTTCGTGACGGCGTACATCCCCTACCTCGGCGCCTTCCTGTCGGGCGCGGTCGCGGTGCTCGTCGCCCTCGCCGACCGGGGCTGGGTCATCGGCCTGTGGGTGCTCGGCGTGGTGCTGCTGGTCCAGATGATCGAGGGGTACGTCCTCCAGCCGATGGTGCAGAGCCGCACGGTGCAGATGCACCCGGCGGTGGTCATGCTGGCCATCACGGCCGGCGCGAGCGTCGCCGGCATCCTCGGCATGCTGCTCGCGGTGCCGCTGACGGCGGCGGCCTTCGGGGTGGTGTCCGAGCTACGGGCCCGGTACGGCGCGGCGGCCCCGGCGACATCGGGGCCGGCGGGGACGGCGGGGACGGGGCCGACACCGGCGGCGGGGGCCTGACCCGGACGCCCGGCCGCGGGGGCGTCAGCGCAGGTCAGATCGGTGTTCTGAGGGGCCGTCGGCTTTCCTTGGCGTGTGAGGTGTCTCACCCACCGGGATTTTGCCCTCCCGTTACCCGATGCATACGATCGCATTTCGAACAGTCCATCGGGGGAGAGTGACTGCTTTGCACACCATGGAATCCGTGCGCCCATCCATCGCCGACCAAGTGCCTGACCAGCACGCCGAGTTGACGAAAATGGACGGCCACGACACGGGAACCTGCGACTGCGCCCAACTGCGCGGCGCCGTCCACGATCCACGGGGGATCGGGACGCTCACCGGGCGCGAGCGCCAAGTGCTCGCCCTGCTCGGCCACGGCATGCCCAACCGGCTCATCGCCCGACAGTTGGGCGTCGTGGAACGGACCGCGAAGGCCCACGTGGCCAGCATCGTGGACAAGCTCGGCGTCAGCTCCCGGCTCGAAGCCGCGCTGATGGCCCACCTGCACCACCCGCTCCTGTGCACCGGGCACGTTGTCCCGAAGGACACCACACCAAGGGACAACTCCCCATCGGACAACACCCCAAGGGCCAATACCCGCACCTCCGGGCTCGGTTGTTGACTGGGGAACACCCCGCCGGAACCTCAGGCGGGCGTTTCCCAATGATCCGGAGAGCACAATGCAGAAGATCGAGAACGTCAGCGTCATGGAGCTCGTCGGTGGCTTCGAGGCCTACGCCGACGCCGCCGAGCTGAACTTCGAGGCGTCGGCCGACGCCCCGGCGATCACGCCGACCATCACCACCATCGCCTACACCAAGGTGAGCGTCGCCGCGACCGCCGCGTCCTTCAAGTGGGGCTGCTGAACCAGCGGTAGGGGCGGCCGGTAACGGCTGATTCCGAGCGGTCCTGGGCGCGAGCAAGGCGCCCAGGACCGCCGCAGCCCCATGCCCCGGGAACACCCGGGGCCGGGCACCGCCCATTCTTTCCTGCCCTTCCCTTCCGCGACTCCCGGAGGTGCGGCGATGAGCCGCAGCGTCTCTGTTCTGCTGCCCATGGTCCCGACCCGCGCGGAGCACGCGGCGCCGTTCGCCGCGTTCGTCCAGTGGCGGGGAGCGCGGGCCCTGTGGCACGGACAGGCCCTCCACAACGAACAGCACCAGATACTGGCCCAGTTGAGCGGCATGGGGCTGGGCGTCCCCTTCGGGATCGGCGTCTCGCTGATGCCGCTGCGCCATCCCGTACAGGCCGCCATCGAGGCCCGCACGCTCGCCGCGGCCTCCGGCCACCCGATCACCGCGGGCTTCGGCCCCGGCGCACGCGCCTTGCAGACGATGGTGCTCGGCGAGCCGTACAAGAGCCCGCTGACCGCCTGCCGCGAGTACCTGAACATCGTCCGCGCACTCCTCGACGGCGACGAGGTCGACCAGCGCGGCGACTACTTCTCCTGCACCGGCTCCCTACCGCCCGCGCCCGCGCCTGCCGTCCGGGTCGGACTCGGGGTGCTGCGCCCCGGCATGGCCCGGGTCGCCGGCGGGAGCGCGGACGTGGCGATCACCTGGCTGACCCCGCCCGCGTACGTGCGCGACGTCATCGTGCCCGCGCTGCGCGAGGGCGCCGAGGCCGCCGGACGGCCGGCGCCGCGCGTCGTGTCCGTCGTCCCGATGGCCGCCGCGGCCGACGGCAGGAACCCGCTGACCGCACTCGCCACCGGCAGCTCCGACCACTTCGCCGCGCCCCACTACCGGGACATGTTGACCCGCGCCGAGGTGCCGGTCGACCCCGCGGACCCGACCGCCACCGCCGCGGGCCTCCTCGCCATCGGCGGAGCCCTGACCGGCGACGCCGCGGAGATGGCCGCGGGCATCGCCGCGTACCACGCGGCGGGCGTGGACGAGGTGGTCCTCAACAACGTCGGGGTCGCCATGCTCGAGGGACCCCGGGCCGTACTGCGCGACCTGGACGCCCTGTTCACCGGGAACGGCTGGTGAGCGCGGTGACCGAACGCACGGGAGACGGCGGGGCCGGCGCGGGCACCGGGGGCGACACCGGGGCCACCCGGGCCACCGGGGTCGCCGCGCCGGCCGAGCCCGCCGGGCTCGGGTTCACCCGGTTGTTGCTCGTCGCCACCGGTTCCGTCTCCGCCGCCGAACTGCCCTCCTGGATCGCCTGGTTGCGCGCCACGCACCCCGAGCTGGAGATCCAGACCGTCCTCACCCGCAGCGCCCAGCGCTTCGTCACCCGCGAGTCCCTCAACCTGCTCACGGGCCGCCGCACCATGGTCGACGCCTGGCCGGAGGAACCCGTCCTGCGCGCCCCGCACGTCGACCTGACCGCCTGGGCCGAGGCCGTCCTCGTCCACCCGTCGACGTTCTCGTACACCGCCCGCCTCGCCCTCGGGCTCGCCGACAGCCCCTCGCTGCTCACCGCGCAGTGCACGGCGGCGCCCGTCGCCGTCGCGCCCGCGCTGCCGCCCGGTGGCGTACGCAGCCACGCCTTCCACCGGCACGTCGAGTCCCTCGCGGAGCGCCCCAACTGCGTCGTCGTACCGCCTGTGCCGGCGCTCAGCCTGACCACCGGGCGCACCGACAGCTGGGCCGCCGCCCCGCTGCCCGACGTGCTCGACGCCCTCGGCGCACTGCACCGCCGGCTCGCCACGGAGCCGACGCCATGACGGCGGCCCCGGACACGGCTCAGGGCCCGGTCGTCGTCGACGCCTACGCCACCGGCCTGCTCGCCACCACCGTCACCGCCCTGCCCGACGGCGGTCACCACTGGCTGCGCCGGCCCGGTGCGCGGGCCCCGGAACCCTTCGCCCCGCTCACCCCCCGCCTGCGCGCACTCGTCGAGCGGACCTCCCCCGGCCCCGGCACCCGCCTGCTGGTCGGGGCGCCGGCGCCGGACGGCGCCCGGACGTACGCCGCCCCCGGCCCGTACTCCGTGGCCCACTGGCTCATCGCCGGCGGCGGCCCGCACGCCGTCCCCGGCGGCCCGCGCGCGCTCCACGACGCCCTCCGCGAGGTCGGCGCGCTGCTCGCCGCGCTGCACGCCCGGCCCGTCCCCGCGGAGGCCCGCCGGCCGGCCCGCGCCGCCGTCCGCCTCCACGCCTGGTTGTCCGGGCGTACGACCGCCGGCGGCGCGGTCGCCGCGGACCTGCTGGACGGGGCCGCCGTCGGCCCCCTGCGCGCCTGGGCCGCCGAAGCCGCCCGCCCCGCGACCGGCCACGTCCTGTCGCACGGCGCCCCGAGCCTCGGCTCGCTCGTCCCCGGCGCCGCCGGGGACGCCGCGGCCGTGCTGCTGACCGGCGAGGACCTGTGCGCCGCGCCGGCCCATGTCGACCTGGGCTGGATCGCCGGCGAACTCGCCGAGTTCCGCTGGCTGCTGGGCGCCGCCGGCGACCCCCGCGACTGGCAGCAGCCGCTGGACGCCCTGCTCGACGGCTACGGCGCCGACTCCGCTCCCGCGCGCGACGGCTGCCTGCGCGGCGCCGCCCTGCGCATCGCGCTCCACGCGCACGACACGGCCGCGTACGTCCCGGACGGCGCCGACACGGCCCGCCTGTACGGCGTGCTCGCCACCACGCTCACCGAAGGAGCGTCCGCATGACCGGCATCGGGACCCGCGCGACCGGCCGGACCGGCCCGCGCCGGCTGACCCTCCGCAACGGGCTGCGCGTACTGATCGACACGACGGCGACGCCGGTCGGTCTCACGGCCGTCGCGGTGCACTACGGCGTCGGCTTCCGCTCGGAGCCCGAAGGCCGCGCCGGCGTCGCCCACCTGCTGGAGCACATGATGTTCGAGGGCAGCGAACGCCACCCCGGGCGCGCCTACTTCACCGCCCTCGTGGCCGCCGGCGGATCCGCCGAGGGCACCACCCACCAGGACTACACGGACTACGTCCACGTCGTTCCCACCGCCGACCTGGAGCGCGCACTGGCCGCCGAGGCCGACCGGATGCGCGCCCCCCTCTTCACCGCGGACTCCCTCGCCGAACAACTCGCGGGCGTGGAGGCCGAGATCAGGGCCGCCGTCCACGACGCCCCGCTCGGCGGGCTGCCCTGGCCGCTGCTGCCGGCCCTGCTGTACAACCGTTGGGCCAACTCCCACGACGGCTACGGCGACCTGCCCGAACTCGCCCGCCTGACGCCCGGGGACTGCGCCGACTTCTTCCGCGCGCACTACGCCCCCGGCAACGCCGTCCTCACGGTCAGCGGCGCCGACGACCCCGACCGGGTCGCCGCGCTCGTCACCCGGCACTTCGCCGCCGTGCCGGCCCGGCCGGCCTCCGATACCGCACCCCGCCCGGTCCTGGCAGAACCCCCGCTCGCCACGGACCGGGTGGGCGTGCACACCGTGCCCGGGGGCGGCGCCGTCAGCCTCGGCTACCGGCTGCCCGACCCCGCGACCGACCTCGACGGCTACCTCGCCCGGCTCGTGGTCGCCCGACTGCTGGCCGTACCCCCCGTGGACGCGGGCTGCGGCTTCTTCGGGCCGCTGGACGCGCTCGACCCCGACACCCTCGTCATCACCCTGCCCGCCGCCGACGAGGACGGCGTACGGGAGGCCCTGCGCCGGGTGGACGACGCGCTGCGGGTCCTCGCCGACGCCGCCGACGCCGAGGTCCGGCAGGCGGCGGGCCGGCTCGCCGCGGACCACCTGCGCGCCCACCACGCGGCGGGCCCCCGGGCCCGCGCGCTGGGCCGGCTGGAGATCCTCCTCGGCGATCCCGCGCTCCTCGACGCCCTGCCCGAGCGCCTGCGGACCCTGGACCCGGACCGGGTCCGGGCAGCCGCCGGCGCCCTGTCCGCCGACCACCGCGCGGTCCTGGCCCTCCTCCCGGGCGGCGCCCCGACCCCGTTCCGCGACCTGACAGCGCCTCCCCGCCCCACCCCCCCGGCCCCGCTCCCGGGGCCCGCCCCGACACCCGGCGCCACCACACGTCCCGCCGTCCACACCTCCGGTGCGCCGGCCCCGCAGCCCGGCGCTCCCGGCACGCCCGCCCCGCAGCCCGGCGCTCCCGGCACGCCCGCACCACAGCCCGGCGCTCCCGGCACGCCCGCACCACAGCCCGGCGCTCCCGGCACGCCCGTACCGGCATCCGGAAGCACTGCCACGCAGGCGGCCCCGACGCCCGAACCCACCGCGCCGGTACTCGGCGCCCCCGCCCCGCCCCCCGCGCCGACGCCTCCCACCTCCGCCGCGCCCGCGCCGGAGCCGGAGCCGGAGCCGGAGCCCCGCGGCTTCGCTCCTACGTCCGGCCTTGTCCCCGCGCCCGCTCCGGAACCCCGCGACTTCGCGGCCACTCCCGGTCCCGGTCCCGCGCCCGCGCCCGCGTCGGAGCCTGGCGACTCCGTTCCCGCGCCCCACTCCGCCGCCACGCCCGGCCCCGCCGTCGCGCCGGAGCCCGCGCCCCGCGACTTCGGCCCCGCGCCGGAGCCGGCGCCCCGCGACCCCGCCGCCGGGTCGGTCCCGGACCTCGCCCCGCTGCCCGCCCCGGCCGCGGCAGCGCCCCGGTTGCGGGCGTTCGGGTCCGCCGAGAGCGGGGTCGGGGGTGGGCGGGCCGGGGGTGAGCCCGTCGTCGCCGCCGTGCGGGACGCCCGGGTGCCCCTCGTGGAGTTCCGGCTGCGGCTGCCCGCGCCCCCGACCGCCGCGCCCGCCGACCGGGAGCGGCTCGCCCTGGTGCTCGCCGACCGCTGGGCGGCCCGCTTCCCCGCGCGCGGGTCGGTGTCCACGACCGTGGAGGGCGGCGCCGTCCTGCTCGACGCCTGGCTGCCCGCGCCCGTCCCCGACCCGGTGGTGTTCGCCGACCTGCTCGGAGTCCCGCCCACGGCCGCCGAGCTCGCCGACGCGGAACCGCGCGCCCGGGCCCGCATGGGCGGCCGGGTGAGCAGCCCGACCTGGCTCGTCGAACAGGCCCTGCGACAGCGGCTCCTGGCCGGCGGCCCCGCACCGGGCGGCAGCGGCTCCACCCCGCCCCCGTACGCGGGCGGCGTCGAGCTCACCGCCGTCGGCGACCTCGATCCCGACGCCTGGGTCGCGGCGGCGACCGCCGCCCTGCGCCCCGGGACCGCCGCCCTCACCCCGCCGCCCGGACCGGCCCCGGCGTTCCCGGCCGCCACCGAGGGCCTCGCGCTGCTCACCCTGCCCCCGGCCCTGCCCGCGACCGTCGCCCACCTGGTGTGGGCCACCCCCGAACCGCCCCCGACCGGGTCGTTCGCCGCGCGCTGGCTCGCCGTGTCCGTGCTCGGCGGGGGCCAGCCCGGCGCCCGGCTCGCCGCGCTGCGCACGCCGCAGGCCCCGTACGGCTTCACCTCGTACGCCGGCCGCTTCGGCGACCACGCCGGCACGGGGCCGCTCGTGCGGATCCACGCCCAACTACCGCCCGACGGGGCCGTCGAGGCCGCCGCCCTGATCCGCGCGGAGCTGCGCCGCACCGCGACCGAGCCGCCCACCGCCGGCGAGGTGGACGCCGCCCGCCGCTACTGCGCGGGCCAGTTCGCGCGCATGCCGCAGTCCCAGTCCTCGTTCGCCGACCAGTTGAGCGCCTGGCTCGCGACCGGCCGTCGGACCGCCGAACTCGTCGGCTTCCCCGACGCCCTGTACGGGGCGCCGGCAGCCGAGGTGGCCCGTGACTGCGCCCGTCTGTTCGCCCAGCCCGCCTATGCCGGAGTGCTCGCCGCACCGGCGGCCGACCCGGCCCCTTCCGCCGACCCGGCCCGTTCCGCCGACCCGGCCGCTGCGGCCCTCCCGGCCGAGGAGACCCCGTGACCCGCACCATCACCCTCACCCCGCCCCGCACCGAACTGCGGTTCCAGCCGGTCGACCTCGACGGCGTGCCCGAGGTCGACGCCCTGCTGCGGCGCCTCGGCACGGGCCCCTTCGACCGCGCCGACCTCACCGCGCTGCCCGGCCGCAACGACACCTGGGCGGGCCGCACGACCGGCGGTGCCCGCGTGTTCGTCAAGCGGCTGACCGGGCCGCCGCAGGACGTACGGGCCCGGATGGGGCGCGCGCTCGCCTACGAACGGATCGTCGCGGACGCTCCCGCCGACGTACTGCGCGGACCCGCGCTGCTCGGCAGCGACCCGGACGCCGGGCTGCTCGCCTTCGACTACCTCCAGGACGCCCGCAGCGGCGCCGAGTTGATGGCCGACCAGGAGTTCACGCCGGAGCTCGCGCACCGCGCCGGCATCGCCCTGGGCCGGCTGCACGCCCGCCCCGTCGGGCCGGGCGACGACCTGGAGCGCGGCACGCCCGTCCTGCCCTCCCCGGAACTGCTGGAGGCGCTGCCCGCCGCCGTGTTCGAGGAGCTCAGCGGCGCGGAGCTGGAGACCTGGCGGCTGTTGCAGAACGACGCCCCGCTGATCGCCGCCGTGCACCGACTGCTCGCCGACGAGCAGGCCGCGCCGCGCGTGCCCGCCCACTGCGACCTGCGGATGGACCAGTTCCTCGTCACCGGCCGGCCCGGCCCGGACAGCCGGCTGCACGTGGCCGACTGGGAGGAGTTCCGCCTCGCCGACCCGGCCCGCGACGTGGGCGGATTCGCCGGCGAATGGCTGCACCGCGCCGTCCACGACATCGTCACCACCCGCGGCGACGCCGACACCGCCGCCTTCGCCGGGCTGTCCATGACCCGCGAGACCGTGCTCGCCCGCGGCGCGGAGAAGCTGACCCGACTGCGTCCGGTCGTCCAGGAGTTCTGGCGCGGCTACCGCACGGCCCGGCCGGACGCCGATCCGGGCCTGGCCGAGCGGGCCACCGCCTTCGCCGGCTGGCACCTGCTGGACCGGCTGCTCGCCGGGGCCGCCCGTTCCAACCGGCTGCTCGGCATCGAGCGGGCCGCCGCCGGCATCGGCCGCACGGCCCTGCTCGACCCCGCCCGCTTCACCCACGTCGTCGGACTCGGAGACGCCTCGTGACCACCGCCGCAGCCACCGCCCCAGCCACCACCGGGGCCACCGCCACCGCCCCCACCGCGTCCGCCGACGCCGCCCTGGCCCCCGCCCTCGCCGACGCCCTGGCCGGCATCCACCTCTCCGCCGACGGCCTCACCGCCACCGTCGGCCCCCGCACCATCGAGGGCGAATCCACCCGCGAACTCCAGCAGCGGCTGGGCGCGGGCCTGTACGAGGTGTTCCACACCGGTCGCGCCGAGGCCGACACCCGCCCCCGCCGCATGGCGCCGCGCGACCACGGCTTCGAGCGCGAGCTGGCGGCGGCGCTGCCGCACCACGAGATCACCCGCACCGGAATCCTGCTCGGCGCCCCGCGGACGCCGACCGGCATCGGAGCCTCGCCCGCACCCGAGGCGCCCGCGCCCGAAGCGCTCGTGTCCTGGGACGGCGTCCGCGTGCGGGTTCCCGTGGACCGGCTGACCGCCGACGGCCCGCTCGTGCCCGGCGCCGAGGTGCGCAGCCCCGCCTCCCCCGCCCGGCCCGCCCTCTCGCCCGGGTTCTTCTACGCCATGGGCTCCCGCGAGCCGCGCTTCGGCGACGAACTGCTCCGGGTCTACGTCCACCTCACCGATCCCGCCCGGGCCCCGTACGTCTGGGGCGCCGTACTGGCGCGCCTGGAGGCGGCCGGAGCCGGCTACCACGCCAAGGTGCTGTCCGGTCCGGCCGACTACCCCCGTCGCGACGCCCTCGTCGTCTACCTGGGCGCCGAGTCCTGGGGCGCCTGCCACACCGTCGCCGACGCCGTCCGCGACCTGCCCGGCACCGGCCCCGACACCTCGGTCTTCGCCCACCGCCTCGGCCCCGCCGCCGCCGTGGCCTGGGAGCCGGCCGACCCCCGCCCCGGCGCGGGCGGACTGAGCTTCGGCCAGCACCGCGCGGCGGCCCTCGCCGAGGCCGCCGTACGGGCCGCCGCGGCAGCCGGGTCCGACACCGACGCCGACCCCACGCGCTCCGCGTTCGCCGGCGCCGGCATCGACCCCGGCGCCCCCTACCGGAACCTGGCCTCCCCGGACCTCCCCGCCCGCTGAGCGGGACGGCCCCGCGGGCCTCACGTCCCCCCACCCCCACCCAGCCGGAAGGCAGCACGATGCACCACCCCCCCGAAGGCGAAACGGTCCCGGCGGCCGTGGAAGTACGAGGGCTCCGCAAGGAGTTCGACGGCAAACCGGCCGTCGCCGGAGTCGACCTCACCGTCCCCCGGGGCAGCTTCTACGGCCTCGTCGGCCCCAACGGCGCCGGCAAGACCACCAGCCTGTCCATGATCACCGGTCTGCTCCGGCCCGACGCCGGCACCGTCCTCGTCGCCGGGTACGACGTCTGGCAGGATCCGTACGAGGCCAAGCACCGCATCGGCATCCTGCCCGACGGCCTGCGCCTGTTCGAGCGGCTCTCGGGCCGCGAACTTCTGCGCTACACCGGCCGTTTGCGGGAACTGCCCGCCGCCGACACCGAGGCCCGCGCCGAGGAACTGCTCGACGTGCTCGGGCTCACCGAGGCCGGCGACAAGCTCGTCGTCGACTACTCGACCGGCATGCGCAAGAAGATCGGCCTGGCCGCCGCGCTGCTGCACAACCCGCCGGTGCTCTTCCTCGACGAACCCTTCGAGAGCGTCGACCCGGTGTCGGCCGAGACGATCCGCGAGGTGCTGCGCCAGTACACCGCGACCGGCTCGACGGTGATCTTCTCCAGCCACGTCATGGAGCTCGTGGCGGCCCTGTGCACGCACGTCGCCATCATGGCCAAGGGCAACGTCGTCGCCGACGGCACCCTCGACGAGGTACGGGCCGGCCGCAGCCTCAACGAGCGCTTCATGGAACTGGTCGGCGCCCCCGCCGGGAAGGCGAAGGGGGGGAGCCTCGCATGGTTGGGGTCTTCGTCGGGCTGAAACTCGCCCTCCTGCGCAGCAGTCTGCGCCGCAGCACCGGCCGCGCCGTGGGCTTCGTCGTCGGCTCGCTCATCAGCCTGATCGGCGCCTGCTGGGTGGCCGTGGGCCTGGCTCGGGCCCAGGGCGAACCGGAATCGGCCGACTTCGCCGTCCTCACCCTCGCCGGCCTGGCCGTCGCCTGGCTGGCGCTGCCGCTGTCCTTCGGCGCGGGCGGCGACGAGAGCTCCGATCCGACCCGGCTCGCTGTGCTGCCCGTACGACCGCGCCGGCTGATCACGGGGGCCACCGCCTCCGCGCTCGTCGGCCCGGGGCCGCTGTGCACCCTCGTCCTCATCACCGGAGCCGTCGTCGGCGCCGCCGGGGGCGCCTTCGACAGCGTGCCCGGCGCGCTCGTCACCGTCCTCGCCGTGCCGCTGGCGCTGCTGCTGTGCGTGGTCGCCTCCCGGGCCGTACTGGCCGCCTTCGCGCGGGCGTTGACCGGCCGGCGCGGCAAGGACGCCGCCGCCCTCGGCGGCCTGCTGACCGCCGTCGGCGGGTACGCCGCCTACCTGCTGCTGACCACGGCCGGCTCCGGCCTCGCGCTGCCGCCCGTCGTCGTACGGGTCCTGCGCTGGTCCCCGCCGGGCTGGCCGGCCGACGCCGTCCGGGCCGCCGCCGACGGCCGGACCGGCACCGCCCTGCTCGAACTGGCCGGGACCGCCGCCCTGATCGGCCTGCTGATGGTGTGGTGGCACGGCTCCCTGGCCCGCCTGATGACCACGACGGACTCCTCGACGGCCCGCGCCGGCGAGGTCCGCGCCGCCCGTACGACGGGCCGGCGGGCCCGGCTGCTCGCCTCCAGCCGGACCCTGCTGGTCGCCCACCACCAGCTCAGCGCCTTCGCCCGGTCCCCCAGGCACCGCATGACGATGATCGCGGCGCTGGCGTACGCGGTGCTGTTCCCCGTCGTGATGGTGCCGATCGGCGGGCGGACCCCGTACGTCGCCGTCGGCGGTGCCTGGGTCTTCGGACTGACCGTCCCCGGCGTGCTGTTCGCCCTCGACGGCTCCGCGATCTGGAGCAACATCGCCACGCTGCGCACCGTGGCGCAGGCCCGCGCCGAACTCGTCGGCCGGCTGCTCCCCCAGCTGGTGTTCATCGTGCCCTGGCTGACCGCCGTGGGCTGCGGCGTCGCCCTCGCGACCGGGCGCACCGACCAGCTCGCCGCCGCGCTCGGCGTCACCTTCGCGCTGCTCGGGGTGACGCTCGCGCTGGGCATGGTCATCAGCGTGTTCCGCCCCTACCCGTACCCCGAGGACCCGTGGAGCGTGAGCGCGCCCGGCCAGAGCGGCGGCTACCACCTGGCGAACTTCTGCGGCTCGCTCATCGGGGTGGTGGCGATCGCCCCGGTGATCATCGGAGCGATCGCCCTGGACGGCTCCGCGTCCTCCTGGCTGATGCTGCCGCTCGGGACGGCGTACGGGCTGCTGGCCGTCCTGGTCACGCTGCGGACCATGGGGCGGCGGCTGTTCGAGAAGGCGCCGGAGATCCTCACCGTCCTGCGGATGTCCTGACCCACCGACCCGACGAAGGAACGAAGGAAGCCACCACGATGAAGGCCGGCACGACGAAGGGCGACGCGATGGACGCGGACGCGGCGACGGGCGACGCGGTCCCGGTCGAGGCCGACACGGCCGACACGGGCACGGCCGACGCAGGCACGGCCGACACAGGCACGGCCGACGCCCGAGCGGTCGACGCCGCCGGGCCCGGCGCGACCCGCACCCTGCTGGAGCACGCCCGCCCGCACCGCAAGGCCCTGATCGCCGGCGCCGCACTGAGCGCGCTCGGCGGGATCAGCGGCCTCGCCCAACCCCTGGTCGCCAAGTCGTTCGTCGAGGCGCTCGCCGTCGACGGGTCCGTCGCCCGTCAGGTGCTGCTCCTCGCCCTGCTGATCGTGGGCGGGGCCCTGACCAGCGCGTTCGGCATGTACACCGTGGAACGGGCCGCCGAGAGCGTGGTGTTGGGCGCCCGCCGGCGGCTGATCTCCCGCCTGCCCCGGCTGCGCGTCGCGGACCTGGACCGGCGCCCGCCCGGCGACCTCATATCCCGGGTCACCGCCGACACCACCCTGCTGCGCGAGGCGGCGACCAACAACCTGGTCGACACCCTCATCGGCTCCGTCACCCTGATCGGCATGCTGGTCCTGATGGCCTGGCTCGACGTCGTGCTGTTCCTCGCCGTGCTCGGCGTCGTCCTCGCCATCGGCGGGTGCACCGCCCTGGTGATGCCGCGCATCGCGCGGGCGAGCAAGGAGGCCCAGGAGGCCCTCGGCGAGCTGGGTTCGGGGCTGGAGCGACTGCTCGGAGCGATCCGTACGGTGAAGGCCAGCGGCGCCGAACAGCGCGAGAGCGCCGTCCTGGAGGGTTCGGCGCGGGGTGCCTGGCGGGCGGGCCTGCGGGCGGCCCGCTGGGGCGCGGTGGCCGGCACCTCCAGCGGCCTGGTCGTGCAGTTGGCGTTCCTGACGGTGCTGGGCCTGGGCGGGGCGCGCGTCGCGAACGGGTCGATGAGCGTGGCCTCGCTGATCGGCTTCCTGCTGTACCTGTTCTACCTGGTGGGGCCGGTCGCCCAGTTGGCGAGCGGGATCAGCGGCCTCCAGGTGGGCACCGCGGCCGTCCGACGCATCCACGAGGTGCTGGAACTCGCCCCGGAAGAAGGGGAACCGGAAGAAGGGGAAGGGGAGGCGGAGGTACCCGACGCACGGACGGCACGCGAGGGCGACACCACCGGGGGAGGCGCCGGGATCGTCTTCCGGGACGTCGTCTTCCGCTACCGCGAGGACGGCCGGCCCGTCCTGGACGGGGCCGACTTCGAGATCCGACCCGGCGGGCTGACCGCCGTCGTCGGCCCCTCCGGCACCGGCAAGAGCACGCTGTTCGCCCTGCTGGAGCGCTTCTACGACATCGACGGCGGCAGCGTCACCGTCGACGGCCGCGAGCTGCGCGACTGGAACCCGGCCGCACTGCGCCGCACCATCGGCTACGTCGAACAGGACGCCCCGGTCCTGGCGGGCACCCTGCGCGACAACCTGATGTTCGCCGCCCCGGACGCGAGCCCGGACGAACTCCGGCACGTCATGGAACAGGTCCGCCTGACCGCGCTCGTCGACGCCCTGCCCGAGGGCCTCGACACCGAGGTAGGCCACCGCGGCACGGCCCTGTCCGGCGGCCAGCGCCAGCGCGTGGCCATCGCCCGCGCGTTGCTGCGCCGCCCCCGGCTGCTGCTGCTCGACGAGGCCACCTCGCAGCTCGACGCGCTCAACGAGAGCGAGCTGCGCGAGGTCATCGCGGACATCGCGCGCACCACCACCGTCCTGGTGATAGCCCACCGCCTGTCCACGGTGACCGGCGCACGCCGCATCCTCGTCCTGGAGGACGGCCGCGTGAGCGCCTCGGGCACGCACGCCGAACTCCTGCGCGAGGGCGGCCTGTACGCCCGCCTGGCCGCCACCCAGACCCTCGGCGGCGACGACCACCGGGCCGCGCATCCGACCGCCGGCTGACGGTCGGGCCGGGCTCCCGGGATGCCGGGAGCCCGTCGGAGGGGTCAGTCCTGGTCGGCCTCACCGGCGCCGCGGTGGCCGAGGCCCGTGCGCTGCGTCGTCGGGATCCGGCCGAGCCGGCCCGCCTGGAAGTCGTCGAAGGCCTGCTGGAGCTCCTGCCGGCTGTTCATGACGAACGGCCCGTAGTGCGCCATCGGTTCCCGGATCGGGCGACCGCCGAGCAGCACGATCTCCAGCGCGGGCGCGTTGGAGTCCTGGGACTCGTCCGCCCGGATGGTGAGGGAGCCGCCCTCTCCGAAGACGGCCGTCTGACCCTTCTGGATCGGACGCCGTTCCTGGCCGACCGAACCGCGCCCGGCCAGGACGTAGGCGAGGGCGTTGAAGTCCGCGCGCCACGGGAGGGTGATCTGCGCGCCCGGGGTGACGGTCGCGTGGATCATCGTGATCGGGGTGTGGGTGATGCCCGGGCCCTGGTGTCCGTCCAACTCACCGGCGATGACGCGGAGCAGACCGCCGCCGTCGGGGGTGGTGAGCAGCTGGACCTGGCCGCCGCCGATGTCCTGGTAGCGCGGGGGCATCATCTTGTCGGAGGCCGGCAGGTTGACCCACAGCTGGAGGCCGTGGAACAGACCGCCCGACACGACGAGGGACTCCGGCGGGGCCTCGATGTGCAGGAGGCCCGCCCCGGCGGTCATCCACTGCGTGTCACCGCCGTTGATGACTCCGCCGCCGCCGTTGCTGTCCTGGTGGACGAAGGTTCCGTCGATCAGGTAGGTGACGGTCTCGAAGCCGCGGTGGGGGTGCCACGGGGTGCCCTTCGGCTCACCCGGGGCGTACTCCACCTCGCCCATCTGGTCCATCATGATGAACGGGTCGAGGTGCTCGTAGTTGATCCCGGCGAACGCGCGGCGCACCGGGAACCCCTCGCCCTCGAATCCCGTCGGAGCCGTGCTCACGGCCAGCACCTTGCGGGCGGCGGCCGTCTGCGGCTCGGCCACGCGCGGAAGGGTCAACGGGTTCTCAACAGTCACTGCGGGCATGGTCAGGACCTCCTTCTGCGTCGAGTTTAGTTGAAACTCGAACTTTCTGCCACACCCGGCCACAACGGGAGGTGCGTCGGGATAATTCCCGCGCCGCGCCAACCCTTGCGCCCGGGGGCGCGTCCTACCGGACGTGAGCAACCTATTCACTTATGACGACGTCTCCGGCGACGGCGTTCCGGAGGAAACCCGCAGGCAGGGGCCCCTGTGGCGGCACGCCCTGTGGGTGGTGGGGATGGCCGTCGGCGCGGTGGCGGCCGGTTGGATCGCTGCGGCCTTCCGCCTGGGGCCGGCGGAGTACGGCATTCCGAGCGCGGCCCCCGGCTCCCCGTGGGGCCTCCTCGCCTGGTGCCTCGGCGCCGGACTCGTCGCCTGCGCGCTGCTGCGCGGCACGGCCGCGCGCATCCCCGTGTACGCCCCCGGCCGCGTCGGCTTCGTCCTCGTGTTCCTCGGGACCCGGCTCGCGCTCGGCTTCCGCCCGCAGGCGCCGGTCCTGGCCGCGGGGGTCGCGGCCGCGGTGGCGGTCGCCCTCGCCTGGTGCGCCGTGGCGGCGGTGACCCACCACCGCCACGGTCCCGACCGGACCTGACGTCGGCGCCGGGGCGGGGCCGTGCGGCCGCCGGGACCCCCGTACCCGGCGCCGCACTCCCGCAGCACCGATGTTCGACCCCGCCCGGCCGCCGCCGCGAACCTTTCGGCGGTGACCGAATGCTTCAGCCGCCGCTGCGCAGCAGGTCCACGCCGAGGACCGTCGCCGAGTGCAGGACGGCCCTGCCGTCGCGTTCCGTGGTGATCAGCCCGGCGGCGCGCAGCGTGCGGGTGTGCTCGGAGACCGAGGGGAGGCTGATCGCGAGGTCCCGGGCCACCTCGCTGGTCGTACGCCGCTCCAGCAGCGACTGGAGGACGGCCGCCCGGGTCCGCCCGAGGAGGGCGTCCAGCGCGCCCCCGCCGGTTCCGGGCGCGGCCAGCGGCAGCGGGGTCAGCGCCGGGTACATCAGGACGTGCGAGCCGTCCGGGCGACCGGCGAGCAGCGGCCGGCCCGTCCAGAACACCGAGGGCATGAGCACCAGTCCGCGCCCGCCGAGCCGGACCTCGTAGTCGGGCGGCAACCCCACCTCGAAGACGGTGCCGGACCAGGCCGCCCGGGGGTGGATGCTCGCCAGGCAGGCCCTGATGCCGTGCCCGGCCAGCAGCCGGGTCCGCCAGGCGACGTCGGCGCGGAAGGACTGCCGGATCCGCGTCCACTGCGGGGCGACGACCGTCTCGTGGGCGGCCCGCAGGGCCCCGTCCAGTACGTCCCAGGCCTCCCCGTCCTGGTCCCAGAGCGCGCGCAGCCAGGAGGCGGGCCCGGGGGCCCGGACGGCCGCCCGGCGCAGCTGGTCCGGGGTGAGGAGCGACCCGGCGTCCCGTACCGCCGCGAGGCCCTCCTCCAGGTCGGCGGCGTACGGCTCGACGAACGGCGGGTTGTCCCCGTCGGGGCGCAACAGGTCCAGCAGGGGCCGCGCCCGGGCGGGCAGCTCGCGCGAGACGCTGCCGCGCCAGCGGCCGAACACGGCGGGCTCGTCGGTGCGCTGCCAGGCGACGAGGGCCAGCGCGAGTTCGACGAGCGGGAGCGGCTCGGTCGCGAACGTGACGTCGAACAGGTCCTCGGCCGTGAAGTGCACCCTCAGCATCCGCCCGCCCCCGCCCCCGTCGGCCCCCGCCGGTTGCCCAGCCGTGCCTAGCCGTACATGCGGCGCATGGCGAAGTCGACCATCTGCTCGACCGCCTTCGCGTCGAACACCATCCGGTGGTCGCCCTCCATGTCGAGGACGAAGCCGTAGCCGGTGGGCAGCAGGTCGATCACCTCGGCGCCGGTGATCACGAAGTACTTGGACTCCTTGCCGGCGTACCGGCGCAGTTCCTTGAGCGTGGTGAACATCGGGATCACCGGCTGCTGCGTGTTGTGCAGGGCCAGGAACCCCGGGGTCTCGCCGCGCGGGCAGTAGACCTTCGAGGTGGCGAAGATCTGCTGGAAGTCCTCGGCGGACAGCGACCCCGTGGTGAAGGCCCTGACCGCGTCCGCGAGGGAGGGTGGCGACGGCTCCGGGTACAGCGGCGCCTGCGCGTAGCCCTGCTGGGGCGGGGGCTGCTGCGCGTAGCCCTGCTGCTGGGCGCCCGGATTCTGGTCGTAGCCGTACATGCGGCCCACCCTATCGAGCGGCCGACCCCGTACCGGCGGGTACCGGCCAGTCCTTCCGGGGGTGGGGGTGGGGGCCGTGCCTCAGCCGACGAGTTCCCCGTCCACGAGGGCCCGCACGAACGGCACCCAGGCGGCGGCGGTGACGATCACGGCGGGGCCGCCGGGACGCTTGGAGTCCCGGACGGGAACGAGTCCCTCCAGACCGTCGCCCACCTCGACGCAGAGGCCTTCATCCGCGGTGGTGTAGCTGCTCCTGCGCCAGGCGGCGGCGCTCACGTCGACGTGCATGGTTGCCATTTCCGAAGTCCTCCGCTGCCGCCTCGATCATTTTCAGGGACACCTCAGGCGGCAGGGCGGTTGCCCTGAGGCGGTTGTATGCCTGCTGGTACTTCGTCACTATGCCCGGATCATCGATGATCTGGCCGCTGTACATGCCCTCCGTGTACATGACCGGAGGGGCGTCGCTAAAGCTCATGAGGAACGTCGATCCCATCATGAATGGATGCGCCCCGATGTCACACGGAAGGATTTGTGGAACGTAGCGACGTTGGCGCGCGACAACCGCCACGTGGGCCAGTTGTTCCGCCATCGCTTGGTCCCCGACGACGGGTTCCCGGAGAACCGACTCGTGGAAAACGACCCATGACACCGGCCCTTCGGGCTCTTCGATGGCCCAGGCGCGGGCACGTCGTGCATCGACCTTTCGCTGGACCGTCGCCTCGTCGTCCTTGGGGTTGAAGGCGTGGATGAGTTCCCGGATGTACGGCTCCAACTGCAATACGCCCGGGATCAACATGGGGCACCATTCCTCGATGTCCCGCGCATGCGCCTCCATTTCGACCGCGTCCGCGAAATACGGCGCGTACTGATTGGCACGCGCATTGCGCACGTCGTCACAGCGCCGCGCGAAGAACCCGTCGGTCTTGAGCAGCCGATCCACGTGCCGTGCCAGGTCCAACGGCATGCGCCGATGCCCGCGTTCGATCTCGCTCAGGTAGCTCACGCTGTAGAAGACGTCTTCCACCGTCTGCGCGAGCGTCAGCCCCGCCGTCTCCCGCTTCCAGCGCAACTCCTTGCCGTAGAACGCCGGGACGCTCGCCGAGCCGTCGATCTCCTTGCGTGCGGCCACCCTCGCCTGCCTTCCACACTCCGCGCCGTGGAACCCCAAACCCTTCCCACGGTACGCGGCGGCGCACCAGCCTGTGAGGGCTTCGTCACACTCCGCACCGGAACGGAAGTCCCCCATGAGCGACCACGCCAACGACCGCATCGCGGCCGAGGCCCTCACCGCACTGCGCGCCGCCCTCACCGCGCACGGGATCACCCTGCCCTCCCTCGACCTGCACCTCCCCTCGTACGCCGGCAGCTACCGGACGCCGCCCCTGATCAGCCTCGGCAACTGCAACCCGGCCACCGCCCGACGGCTCAGCGCCGTCCTGAACCGGGCCGTGGGACGGTGAGGCCGTTCCGCGCCGGGCTGCTCGCGCTGCCCGAGGAGGTGTCCGCGCTGCGGCGGGCCGTGCGGGCGCACCTGGACGCGCCCTGCCACGACCTCCAGCTCTGCGTGAGCGAGCTGGTCGGCAACGTGATCGTGCACGTCGGCGAGGGCACCCCCGTGTCCCTCGCCGTCACCCGCACCCCCGACGGCCGCACCCGGGTCGAGGTCAGCGACCCCGATCCGCGCGTGTGGCCGGTCCTGCGGCGGGCCACCGACACGGACGAGTCCGGTCGGGGGCTCGCGGTCCTCGACGCCGTCGCCACCCGGTGGGGCGTCCACGCCGGGCCGACCGGCGGGAAGACCGTCTGGGCGGAGCTGGCGAACCCCTAGGGCCGACGGGGCCCTAACCCCCGTCGGCGCGCCCCACGTACCGGTCCTGGGCGTCGAGGACGTCGTCCGCGTACCGGGCGGCCCAGGTGCCCATCGCCCGCATCGGCGTGAGCAGCGCCGTGCCGGCCTCGGTCAGGGCGTAGTCCACGCGCGGCGGGGCCTCGGCGTACGGCCGGCGTTCCACCAGGCCGTTGCGCTCCAGCCGCCGCAGGGCCTCGTTGAGAACCTTCGGGCCGATCCCGCCGATCCGCGCGAGCAGCGCGCGCGGCCGCATCGGGCCGGTCGCGCCGAGCGTGAACACCACGACGCTGTCCCACCGGTTGGCCAGTACCTCGAAGGCGACGCGTGCCCGGCAGTCCGCCGTGTACGCGAGGTCCGGCAGGCCCGCGGCCGGATCGGGGAGCTTCTCCATGCCGCCATCCTGCCCGCGCCGATGGACACCGGACGGTGCGCATCGGCCTCCGTAGCCTCGGCCACCGGAAGCAGGATCGGGAACGGAAGGGGTGCGCGGCGATGCGGATCGGCGTGATGGGTACGGGAGCGATGGCGGAGGCCCTGGGCGGGGCTTGGGTGCGGGCCGGCCACGAGGTGTTCGTCGGCGGTCGGGACGGCGCGGCCGCCCGGGCGCTCGCCGGGCGGATCGGGGCGGCCGGCCACGGGACGCCCGCGGCGGCGGCCGGGTACGGGGAGGTGGCGCTGCTCGCGGTGCCGGCGGGGGTGGCCCCGGAACTGGCCCGTGAGCACGCCGGGGCGTTGGCCGGGCGGACGGTCGTGGACTGCGCGAACGCGCTGGATCCGGGCCCTGGCGGGGTGATGCTGACCACCGGGCCCGGGGAGAGCGTGGCGGGCCTGATCGCGGCCGCGGCGCCCGGCGCGCGGGTGGTGAAGGCCTTCAACCTGGCCCACGCGAGCATGTGGGACCGGCCGGCGGACTGCTTCGGCGAGGTCCCGCCCGCGGTGCCGTTCTGCGCGGACGACGCGGAGGCCGCCGGGCACGTCGGCGAGTTGATCACCGGGATGGGGTGGAGCCCGATGCCGGCGGGCGGGCTGGACCGGGCCGCGTACGTGGAGGCCACGGCGGCGTTCGTGATCGGCGTGTGGTGGGCGGGCGGCTCGCCGCGCCTGGCGTTCCCGGAGCCGCCGCGGGCCCGGGAGGGCGTCGCCTGAGGCCTGCGGGCGGGCCGGGGGCGGGCCGGGGCCTCCGGCGGCGCTCCACCGGCGCCGGTTCGGTCGGCTTGACCCTGGTCACAGTCGCCGCAGAAGGGTTGCCCTTATTACCGACGGGTAGCATCATGTTGTTACCGAGTGGTATGCACGAGGAACCCGTCTCACCGAGCCTTAACGGAGCCGTCGCCATGGGGCACTACAAGTCGAATCTCCGCGACATCGAGTTCAACCTCTTCGAGGTGCTCGGACGCGACAAGCTGTACGGCACCGGCCCGTTCGGCGAGATGGACACCGACACCGCGCGGACCATCCTCAGCGAGATGACCAAGCTCTCCGAGAACGAGCTGGCCGCCTCCTTCGAGGACGCCGACCGCAACCCGCCGGTCTTCGACCCCACCACGAACACCGCGCCCGTCCCGGCGTCCTTCAAGAAGAGCTACAAGGCCTTCATGGACTCCGAGTACTGGCGTCTGGGCCTGCCCGAGGAGATCGGCGGCACCACCTCGCCCCGCTCCCTGATCTGGGCGTTCGCGGAGACGATCCTCGGTGCGAACCCGGCCGTGTGGATGTACTCCTCGGGCCCGGCGTTCGCCGGCATCCTCTTCGAGGAGGGCAACGAGGCGCAGAAGAAGGTCGCCGAGATCGCCGTCGAGAAGCGCTGGGGCTCCACGATGGTCCTCACCGAGCCGGACGCCGGTTCGGACGTCGGCGCCGGCCGCACCAAGGCCGTCGAGCAGGCCGACGGTTCCTGGCACATCGAGGGCGTGAAGCGCTTCATCACCTCCGGTGAGCACGACATGGAGGAGAACATCCTCCACTACGTCCTCGCCCGCCCCGAGGGCCACGGCCCGGGCACCAAGGGCCTGTCGCTCTTCCTCGTCCCGAAGTTCCACTTCGACTGGGAGACCGGCGAGCTGGGCGAGCGCAACGGCGTCTACGCCACCAACGTCGAGCACAAGATGGGCCTCAAGGCGTCCAACACGTGCGAGATGACCTTCGGCGACCAGCACCCCGCCAAGGGCTGGCTGATCGGCGACAAGCACGACGGCATCCGCCAGATGTTCATGATCATCGAGTTCGCCCGGATGATGGTCGGCACGAAGGCCATCGCCACCCTCTCCACCGGCTACCTCAACGCGCTGGAGTACGCCAAGGAGCGCGTGCAGGGCCCGGACCTGGCCAACTTCATGGACAAGACGGCGCCCAAGGTCACCATCACGCACCACCCCGACGTACGCCGCTCGCTCATGACGCAGAAGGCCTACGCCGAGGGCATGCGCGCCCTGGTGCTCTACACGGCCTCCGTGCAGGACGAGATCCAGTTCAAGCAGGCCGCCGGCGAGGACGCCTCCGCCGAGATCGGTCTGAACGACCTGCTCCTGCCGATCGTCAAGGGCTACGGCTCGGAGAAGTCCTACGAGCAGCTCGCCCAGTCGCTGCAGACCTTCGGTGGTTCCGGTTACCTCCAGGAATACCCGATCGAGCAGTACATCCGCGACGCCAAGATCGACACCCTCTACGAGGGCACCACGGCGATCCAGGGTCAGGACTTCTTCTTCCGGAAGATCGTCCGCGACCAGGGCGCCTCGCTGAACGTCCTCTCCGAGACGATCAAGAAGTTCCTCGCCGAAGCCGTCGGCGGCGACGACCTGGCCCCCGCCCGCGACGCCCTCGCCAAGGCCGCCGTGGACCTCGAAGGGATCGTCGGCCAGATGATCGTCGACCTCACCGCAACCGGCGAGGACGTCAAGAACATCTACAAGGTCGGCCAGAACACCACCCGCCTGCTGATGGCCTCCGGTGACGTCGTCGTCGGATACCTGCTGCTCAAGGGCGCGGCCGTGGCCGCCGAGAAGATCGCCGGCGCCTCCGCGAAGGACGTGCCCTTCTACACGGGCAAGATCGCCGCCGCGAAGTTCTTCGCCGCCGAGGTGCTGCCGAACGTCTCCGTCCAGCGCCGGCTGGCCGAGCTCGTCGACAACTCCCTGATGGACCTCGACGAGGCCGCCTTCTAAGGCACCGCGCCCCGCCGATCGGCTCGTACGCCCCGCGCGTGCGCACAGTGGCCGGACCTCCCTGCCGGGGGTCCGGCCACTCTTGTCGGCGGTTCGTGGCACGCTCGTAGACATGAGCCCACAGGAGCAGCACAGCAGCAGGGGGTATTCCGTCCCCACCGGGCGCCCGTACGCCCTCAAGGAGCTGCAGGCGAATGTGGGCGCCCTCGGCGACCGCGTCACGGAGCTCTACGACGGCGCCCACCCCGCCGAGTACGAGCCCGTGGCCGACGCCCTCTACCTGGCCTTCCGGACGGCCGCCGGCCTCGCCCCCGCCAAGAGCTACACCGGGTGCCCCGAACATCCCAACGGCGCGCTCGACCCCGAGGCACCGGACGGCTGGGGCCGCTGCCTCATCTGCAACGACCGCCGCCGCCTCGGACGCCGCATCCAGGGCGCCCGCGCCGCCGGACCGGCCGCCGGGGAACAACGCCGGCTCGGCTACCCCGTGCCCGAGCCCCCGTACGGCCTGGACGTCCTGCGCCACTACCTGCGCGTCGTCGACGAGCAGCGCTTCCACCTGACCCTCGGCTCGGACGACCAGGACTTCGTGCGCATCGCCGACGACCTGCACCGCGCCTTCATCGTGGCCCGCGAACTGTCCCGCCCCCGCAACGCGTCGGGATGCTCCGAGCACCCCGGCGCGCCGATCGACCCCGATGCTCCTCCCGGCGAGGCCTGTATCTTCTGCGCCGGACGCAAGAGACGCGCGCAGCGCCCCGCGCAGACCTCCGAGATGCTCCCGCGCATCCGGCGGGGCGAGCGCAGGCAGTTGCAGCGCAGATTCGAGCGTCCGCCGGGCTGATCGCGAAGGGACCACGGGCCACACACCCCGCCGTCCTCGACCCTTCCGCTATCCGCCGCAGTCCGGCCAATGGCGAACACGACCGTCGTTAAGGTGAACCACATGACCTCTCCCGCCCGCTTCGACCGCGGACACACCGACGATCTGATGACCTTCCTGACGGCCAGTCCGTCGCCGTACCACGCCGTGGCCAACGCGGCCGAGCGGCTGGAGAAGGCGGGCTTCAGGCAGTTGTCGGAATCGGATGCCTGGGACTCGGGCACGGGTGGCAGGTTCGTACTCCGCGGGGGCGCCCTCATCGCCTGGTACGTGCCCGAGGGCGCGGCGGCGCACACTCCCTTCCGGATCGTCGGCGCGCACACCGACTCCCCCAACCTGCGGGTCAAGCCGGTCCCGGACACCGGCTCGCAGGGCTGGCGGCAGGTCGCCGTCGAGATCTACGGCGGCACGCTGCTCAACACCTGGCTGGACCGGGACCTCGGCCTGGCCGGTCGGTTGACGCTGCGCGACGGCACCGAACGCCTCGTCAACATCGACCGCGCGCTGCTGCGCGTCCCCCAACTCGCCGTCCACCTGGACCGGTCGGTGAACACCGACGGCCTGAAGCTGGACAAGCAGCGGCACATGCAGCCGATCTGGGGGCTGGGCGACGCCCGCGAGGGCGACCTGATCGCCTTCCTCGAAGAGGAAGAGGGCCTGGAGCAGGGCTCGGTGGCCGGCTGGGACCTGATGGTCCACTCGATCGAGCCGCCCGCCTACCTGGGCCGCGACCGCGAACTCCTCGCCGGACCGCGGATGGACAACCTGCTGTCGGTGCACGCGGGCGTCGCGGCGCTCGCCGCCGTCTCCACCGCCGACAAGCTCGACCACATCCCGGTGCTGGCCGCCTTCGACCACGAGGAGAACGGCTCCCAGTCGGACACCGGCGCCGACGGCCCGCTCCTGGGCAACGTGCTGGAACGTTCAGTCTTCTCGCGCGGCGGCACCTACGAGGACCGGGCCCGCGCCTTCGCCGGCACCATCTGCCTGTCCTCCGACACCGGACACGCCGTCCACCCCAACTACGCGGAACGGCACGACCCTTCGCACCACCCGCGCGCCAACGGCGGCCCGATCCTGAAGGTCAACGTCAACCAGCGGTACGCGACCGACGGCAGCGGACGCGCGGTCTTCGCCGGCGCCTGCGAGCGGGCCGGCGTGCCGTGGCAGACGTTCGTCTCCAACAACTCGATGCCGTGCGGCACGACGATCGGCCCGATCACCGCCGCCCGTCACGGCATCCAGACCGTCGACATCGGCGTGGCCATCCTGTCGATGCACAGCGCCCGCGAACTCTGCGGCGCCGACGACCCCTACCTCCTCGCGAACGCCCTGCTGTCCTTCCTCCAGGGCTGACCGACCGGCCGGTCGGCAGAAACCCCCGGACCGCGCGAGGCGGGCCGGGGGTTTCGGTGTTCCGGGGGTGCCGTTGCGTCCTTGCCGGTCCGCGCTACTCCGCGTCCAGGCCCGCCAGGACCAGGGGGAGGCGGGTCGCTGCGTCCGGGACGAGGCGGACGGGGACGCCCCAGTCCTGCTGGTGGACGTGGCAGGCCGGGTACTCGTTCGCCGGGTCGTCGTCGCAGGACGCGGCCATCGCCGAGACGTGCAGCACGCCCTCGGGGACCGCCGGGTTCAGTTCCAGGTCGCGGAACAGGTCCGTGCCCCGGCCCTCGCCCGCGAGGAGGAGTTCCGGCGGGGTCGAGGAGACCAGCAGCCGGGTCGAGGGGCCGTAGCGGGTGTCGAGCTTCTGGCCGGCCGGGGCCTGGAAGACCACGTCGAGGCGCAGCGTGCCCGGGGCGACCTCGGTGGCGGCCCGCCGGGTGCGGTGGGCGACCGCGTCGACCCGTACGGCCTCCTCGGGCAGGCGCAGGCGGGTCAGCCGGTGCCGGGCGGACTCCACGACGACGATGTCCTCGCCGACGAGCACCGCGTCGCTCGGCTCGCGCAGATCGGTGGCGAGCGTGGAGACCTGCCCGGTGGCGGGGTCGTAGCGGCGCAGCGCGTGGTTGTACGTGTCGCAGACCGCGACCGAGCCGTCCGGCAGGGCGGTGACGCCGAGCGGGTGCTGGAGCAGGGCCTGGGCGGCGTCGCCGTCGCGGTGGCCGAAGTCGAACAGGCCGCTGCCGACGGCGGTGACGATGGCGTACCCGTCGGCCGGGCCGTCCGTCGGGCCGTCCGTCGGGGCTTGGACGTACCGCAGGGCGCTGGTCTCGGAGTCGGCGATCCACAGCCGGTCCCCGGCGGCCGCGAGCCCCGACGGCTGGGCGAACCAGGCCTCGGCGGCCGGACCGTCGACGAGGCCCTCGTTGGTGGTCCCGGCCGCGACCGCGACGGAGCCGGTCGCCGGGTCCCACGTCCACAGCTGGTGCACGCCGGCCATGGCGATCCACACCTTGCCCTGCCACCAGGCGACGTCCCAGGGCGAGGACAGGTCGACCTCCAGGGCCGGGCCCGAGGTCGGCGAGCCCTGCCACCACTGGCGGCCCGTCCCGGCGACGGTCTCGACGGCCCCGGTGACCGGGTCGAAGGTGCGCAGCGCGTGGTTGACGGTGTCGGCGACGACGACCCGGCCGTCGGGCAGCAGCGTCAGGCCCTGCGGCTCGCTGAAGCTCTCGGGGGTGAAGCCGCGCGAACCGCTGCCGACGCGGCGCACGACACCCTCCCCGTCCGGAGCGAGCTCGACGAGCTGGTGCCGGGTGGAGTCCGACACCAGGAGGTTCCCCGAGGGCAGGAGCAGCGCCTTGCCGGGGAAGCGCAGGTCGGTCGCGACCGGCTCGGGGGCCACGTAGGGCCCGTCGCCGCGCCGCAGCGTCCCCTTGGCCTCGTGCTCGGCCTCCAGCTCCTCGACCAACCGCTCGATGGCGTGGGCGTGGCCCTCGCCGGCGTGCTGGGCGACGACGTACCCCTCGGGGTCGATGACGACGAGCGTGGGCCAGGCCCGCACGGCGTACTGCTTCCAGGTGGCGAGCTCGGGGTCGTCGAGCACCGGGTGGTGGACCTCGTACCGCTCGACGGCGTCGACCACGGCCGCGTGATCGGCCTCGTGGACGAACTTCGGCGAGTGCACGCCGACGATGACGACGGTGTCCCGGTGCTTCTCCTCCAGCTCACGGAGCTCGTCGAGGACGTGCAGGCAGTTGATGCAGCAGAAGGTCCAAAAATCCAAGATCAATACGCGACCTCGGAAGTCGGCCAGGGTCAGATCCTTGCCGCCGGTGTTCAGCCAGCCGCCCTTGCCGATCAGCTCGGGGGCACGAACACGGGCACGTCGGCGGGGCGCGGGCGCGGGGGTGGGCGCCGGGGCAGCATCGTTCATCCTTCAAGCTTGCCATCCGGTCGTGAAGCGCCCGTCACGGCCGTGCGAAGAGCGCCGTGAGGCGGGTGGGCGGGGGCAGCCCCTACGGCGCGGGCGTCGGTGGGGCCGATGCCAGGAAGGACTTCAGGGAGGCGACCAGGGACGTGACGAACGCGTCCCGGACCGGTTCCGGGAGGAGGTCCAGGGAGAGGTACGGGTTCAGGTCCTCCAGTTCCACGAGGAGGAGTTCCCCGGAGGGGGCCCGGCAGGCGTCCACGCGTTGGATGCCGTGCGTGAGGGTGTTCCAGGCGATGAAGCGGCTCGCGAAGGCCAGGTCCTCGTCGGTGGGCGCGTAGGGGACGAGGTCCCAGCGGCGTGCCGGGTCGGGGGCGTGCAGGGCGTACTGGAAGGCGTCGTCGACGTAGTAGAAGGACACCTCGTACGCGAAGTCGATCCGGGGCTGGATCAGCACCTCGCCCGCCGGGCCGGTCGGGTGCGCGGTGAAGGTGAGGCCGATGGAGTCGGCGCCCTGCTTGGGCTTGACCGCGTACACGGGCACCTCGGGCAGCAGGTGCAGGTCGGCGGGGTCGTCGACGGTCGGGATGACCGGGAAGCCGGCGGCGGTGAGGTCCAGGAGGTACTGCTTGCCGGCCATGTCGCCGCGCCCGACGAGCGGGTTGTACACGCGGGTCCCGGTGGCGAGGGCGGCCGTCCGGAAGGCGTCGTACGCCTGCTGGTAGTGCAGGACGGGCCCGCTGTTGCGGACCACGACGGCGTCGAAGCCGCCCATCAGGGCCGCCGCGTCCAGCGGGTGGCACAGGGCGAGGGGGAAGTGCTCGCGGAGCCGGGAGGTGAGGAACGTGTCCTCGTCGCCGTAGCGGCGGCCACGGGCCGGGTACGCCAGGTCGGTCACATAGAGGAGAGGCATGGCGGCAACCTATCGCGGGCACCGATGACCGCATGAAATACCTCGTACGGGACAAAGTGCTCGCGATCGGCGACGACTACTGGATCGAGGACGAGGACGGCCGGCAGGCCTTCCTCGTCGACGGGAAGGCGCTGCGGCTGCGCGACACCCTGGAGCTGAAGGACCCCGACGGGCGGATCCTGATCACCCTGCGGGAGAAGTTCTTCTCGCTGCGCGACGCGATGACGCTGGAGCGCGACGACCAGCGGCTCGCCGTCATCCGCCGCAAGCGGCTCTCGCTGCTGCGCCACCATCACCGCGTGACGCTGGTCGAGGGGACGGAGCTCGACGTCAGCGGCCGGATCGCGGGGCGCGAGTTCAAGATCGAGTACGCGGGCGAGCTGCTGGCGCTGGTCTCGCGCCAGTGGTACCGGATCCGCGAGACGTACGCCGTCGACGTGATCCGGGAGGACGCGGACGCCGCCCTGCTGATCGCGGTCGCCGTGTGCGTGATCCGAATGGCCGAGCGGGAGGAGCGGGAGGGGCGGGAGGGGGAGGACGACCGGGTGGGCGCCGGGGAGGGCGCACGGGGCACCCTCGCGGACGTCGCCCGGGCCGTCGTCGGCTGACCCGGGCGGGGGGCGGGGGGGCCGGTCGGGCCGCCCCGCCCCCCGCCGACCTACGGGGCCGGCGCCCCCACCGCGGG
>NZ_JBIAVF010000003.1:194740-499185 GCF_042893755.1 Streptomyces sp. NPDC001568
GCGGGGGGGGGGGGGGGGGGGCGGCGGGGGGGGGGGGGGGGGGGGGGGGCCGGGGGGCCCCCCGGGGGGGGGGGCGGGGGGGGGGGGGGGGGCCGGGGGGGGGGGGGGGGGGGGGGGGGGGGGCCCCCCCCCCCCCCCCCGGCCGACCTACGGGGCCTGCGCCCCCTCCGCGTGGTGGGCGCGCGCCGCGCGGCGGCCCTGGGCGAAGGGGTCGGACTCCGGGGTGTACGGCCCGCCGTGGGCCTCCAGGTGCTCGGTGATGCGCTGCCACTCCGCCACCACGGCCGGATCGGCGCCCGCCCCGCGGGCCGCCTCCAGGGCCTCGTGCGCCTCGTGGTGGGCCAGGCCGGTGGCCTCGGCGCACACCGCGTCCCGCGCCGCGCGCTCGCCGGGGGCGGGTACGTGGGGTTCCTGCGCGGCCTCGACCTGCGCCTCCTGCCCCTCGGGCGCGCTCATCGCGGGCCGCCCGGGGCCCGGACGCCCAGCGCCCGGTCCTTCAGCGCCGGGAACTGATCGCGGGTCTCGGCGACCTTCTTCGGGTCCAGGTCCACCGTGATGACGTCCTCGCCCGGCCCCGCTTCGGCGAGCACCTCGCCCCACGGGTCGACCACCAGGCTGTGCCCGGACTGCTCGACGCCCGCGTGCGTACCGGCCAGCGCGCAGCCGAGTACGTACGACTGGTCCTCCACCGCCCGCGCCCGGTTCAGCAGGGTCCAGTGGGACCGGCGGCGGGCGGGCCAGCCCGCCGCCACGACCATCGTCGTCGCGCCGGCGTCGACCAGGCCCCGGAACAGCTCGGGGAAGCGCAGGTCGTAGCAGGTGGAGATGCCGAGCGTCTGCTCGGGCAGGGTCACCGTGGTCAGGGAGTCGCCCGCCGACATCAGGACGGCCTCGCCCTGGTCGAAGCCGAAGCGGTGGATCTTGCGGTAGGTCGCGGCGAGCTCGCCCGTCGGGGAGAGGGTGAGGGCCGTGTTGTACAGGGAGCCGTCGCCCGCGCGCTCCACGATCGAGCCGGCGTGCAACCAGACGCCGGCGTCCCGGGCCGCGTCGGCCATGGCCTCGTAGGTGGGGCCGTCCAACGGCTCGGCCTCGGTCTCGAACTGCTCGTAGGCGAAGGCGCCGACGGTCCACAGTTCGGGCAGCACGACGAGATCGGAATCGCTCTGATCCCGTACGAGTTCGGCCACGCGGGAGCGCCGGGAAGCCACCGACTCCCCGTCGTTCACCGCGATTTGGATCAGCGAAGCGCGCACAGTACCACCGTCCTGGCTTGTCAGCCGTCGACTCGGGCCTACGATCGTCACACGAAAGCACTGCCGGGGTGCTCACCGGCAGCGTACTTTTGGGCACAGTCCACAACGCGCCACTGAACAGCACGCGAGGGGTCCCGTTGACCGTCCATCCCAGCCTCCAGCCCTATGCCGACGCGTGGACCCATTCCATCGAGGCGATATCCGAGCTGGTCCTCCCGTTGCCCGAGCGCGACTGGAACCGGGCGACTCCCTGCCCCGGCTGGTCCGTCCGTGACGTTGTGTCACACATCATCGGCATCGAGTGCGAGCAGCTCGGAGATCCCCGCCCCATCCACACGCTGCCGCGTGATCTGCGGCACGTGGTGGACGAGTTCACCCGCTACATGGAAGTCCAGGTGGACGTCCGCCGCCACCACACCGCCCCGGAGATGACCTCGGAGCTGGAGTACACCGTCATCCGGCGCTCGCGCCAGCTGCGCAACGAGAAGCGGGATCCGTCCACGATGGTGCGCGGGCCGCTGGGCGAGCAGGTGACGCTGGAGCAGGCGCTGCGGCTGCGCGCCTTCGACGTGTGGATCCACGAGCAGGACCTGAGGGCGGCGCTGGGCGTGCCGGGGAACTGGGACTCCCCCGGCGCGTACGTGGCGCAGGACATGCTGCTGGCCGGCCTGCCGAAGGCGGTCGCCAAGGGCGCGGGCGCGCCGGCGAACTCGGCGGTGGTCATCGACGTGCACGGACCGCTGGAGTTCATGCGGACCGTACGGGTGGACGCGGCGGGTCGGGGGACCCTGGACAAGTCCCCTTCGCTGGGCCCGGCCGTGACGCTGACCCTGGACTGGGAGACGTACGTCCGTCTCGCGGCCGGCCGGGTGCGACCGCGCACGGTCGCCGACCGGGTGAAGGCGGAGGGCGATCAGGAGCTGGCCGGGGCCATCCTGGCGGCGTTCGCCGTGACGCCGTGACACCGTGACACCGGGAAGCGCCGACGGCGCGACCCCGTAGCGCCCCCGGCCCCGCCCCGCGCGCGCCTCAGACCCCGGCCGGGTCCGTGGCGGCCACGGCGGCGGGTGCGGAAGCCACGGCGGCCGGGGCGCGGGAGCGTTCCCGGGCGAGCGCGCGTCCCCGCAGCCGCAGGATCTGGGTGGTGCCCAGCACCTGGAGGACGAAGACCGAGGAGAAGGCGATCCGGTAGTCGTCGCCGGTGGCGTCGAGCAGCACGCCCACCGCGAGCAGGGTGGTCATGGACGCGAGGAAGCCGCCCATGTTGGTGATGCCGGACGCGGTGCCCTGCCGCTCGGCCGGGTTGGCGGGCCGGGCGAAGTCGAAGCCGATCATCGAGGCCGGACCGCAGGTGCCGAGCACCACGCACAGGGTGACCAGGAGCCACATCGGGGCCCGGTCCCCCGGGTGGACGAGGACGGCGGCCCACAGCACGGCGGTCACGCCGACGGTGGTCAGGGCCAGCGGTATCCGCGCTCCCTGCCGGCGGCCGACGACCTGACCGTAGACCAGGCCGAAGGCCATGTTCGAGGCGACGATCAGGGTCAGCAGCCCGCCGGCGGCGGTCCGCGACAGCCCCTGCGCCTCGACGAGGAAGGGCATCCCCCACAGCAGCAGGAACACCATCGCCGGGAACTGGGTCGTGAAGTGCACCCACAGCCCGAGCTTCGTGCCGGGCTCCCGCCAGGAGTCGGCGATCTGTCGGCGTACGAACCCGCCGGCGGCCCCGGATCCCTTCGCGGCCGGGCTCCCGTACCCCTCGGGCTGGTCCCGGAGGAACAGCACGAGGGGGACCAGCACCACCAGTCCGGCGACGGCGCTGCCCGCGAAGGCGGGGACCCAGCCGATGCCGTGCAGGACGGGCGCCAGGACCAGGGTCGAGACGAGGTTGCCGGCCATGCCCACGAGCCCGGCCAGCTGGGCCATCAGCGGCGCCCGCCGGGCCGGGAACCACCGGGTGCCGAGCCGCAGCACGGAGATGAAGGTCATGGCGTCGCCGCAGCCCAGCAGGGCGCGGGCGGCCAGCGCCATCCCGTACGACGGCGACAGGGCGAAGCCGAGCTGCCCGGCGGTGAACAGGACGGCGCCCAGCGTGAGCACCTTCTTGGTGCCGAGCCGGTCCACCATCAGGCCGACGGGTATCTGCATCCCCGCGTAGACCAGCAGCTGGAGCAGCGAGAAGGTGGCCAGCGCGGAGGCGTTGACCTGGAAGCGGTCGGCGGCGTCGAGTCCGGCCACGCCGAGGCTGGTCCGGAAGATGACGGCGACGAAGTAGACGGCGACGCCGATCGACCAGATGAGGACGGCCTCCCGCCCACCGGGCGGATCCTTGGGGACGGGCCCCGATGCGCCCCGCGCAAAACCGGCGGCGCTCATCGGCCCGACCCCCGCACCAGGGCCTCGACCCGCCCGATGTGCCCGCGTACGGCGGCGGCGGCCGCCTCCGCGTCCCCGGCGCGCAGCGCGTCCAGGATCTCGGCGTGCTCGGCCAGCGTCCGGTCCATCCGGTCGGGGTGCGCGTGCAGCAGGGCGACGCCCATCCGCAGCTGGCGGTCGCGGAGCTGGTCGTAGAGGCGGGAGAGGATCGCGTTGCCGGCGTGGCGCACGATCTCGGCGTGGAAGGACCGGTCGGCGGTCATCGCGGCGGCGATGTCGCCGGCGGCGGCCTGCCGCCGCTGCTCGGCGAGCAGGGCGGCGAGCCGCTCCAGCAGGGCGGGCGGGGCGGGCACGGCCCTGCTCACGGTGAACTCCTCGACCAGCAGCCGGGTTTCGATCACGTCGGCGATCTCCTGCGCGGACACCGGCAGTACCAGCGCGCCCTTCTTCGGGTACAGCTTCAGCAGGCCCTCGGTCTCCAGCCGCAGCAGCGCCTCGCGCACCGGGGTGCGGGACACCCCGACGGCCTCGGCGACCTCGCCCTCGGTGAGCAGCACCCCGCCCTCGTAGCGGCGCTCCAGCACGCCCTGCTTGACGTGGTGGTAGACGCGGTCTGACGCGGTGACGGTGGCCCGGGCGGGGGAGTCGGATGGCATGGGCACAGCTTAGATACAACAGAGGTGCAAGCCGTGGACCGTCCGGGATGTGGACGGAGACCGCGCGCGGCTGCATCGAAGGATGTACCGGCCGTTCGTCCACGGGCAGGACGTACGGCGCCCCGCCCGCCGGGACGCTGAAGTCATGGCCGACACCCTGACCGTCCCGACCCGGCGCGCGACCGCGCGGCTGCCCCTCCTCGACGTCCTGCGCGGCGCCGCCATCCTCGGCACGCTCATGACCAACGTCTGGATCTTCACCTCCCCCGGCTCCGAGTGGGGCGTCCTCCAGGGCGGCCTCACCTCGACCGACCCGATGTCCGACCCGTCCGCCGCGAACATCGCCGAGACGGTGTTCCGCGCCCTCGCCGACGGCAAGTTCCTGGCCCTGCTGACGGTCCTGTTCGGCGTCGGCCTGGCCATCCAGTACGACTCCGCGGCCCGCCGCGGCAACCCGTGGCCGGACCGGTACTGGCGGCGTGCGGCCTTCCTCTTCGTGGAGGGCACCGTCCACTTCCTGCTCGTCTTCGCCTGGGACGTGCTGATGGGCTACGCGGTGACCGCCCTCCTCGTCGCCTGGCTGCTGGCCCGCTCCGAGAAGGTCCGGCGCCGCGCCATGTGGACGGCCGGGGCGCTGCACCTGGTCATGGTGGCGCTGCTGACCCTGGCCCTGGTGAGCGGCCCCGACGACGGCTCGAACGGCTCCGGATCCGGGGCCGGATCCGGGGCCGGATCCGGTGGGCCCGACGCCGATGTCGTCGCCCTCTACGCCGAGGGGAGCTGGTTCGACCAGATCGCCTTCCGGCTGGAGAACTTCGCCGCCCTGCGCGTCGAACCCGTCTTCTCCTTCGGGCTGCTGGTGTTCCTCTTCCTGCTCGGGGTCCGCCTGCACCGCGCCGGCGCCTTCACCGCCGGCGACGCCGGCCGCCGCATCCGGGCCCGGATGGCCGGCTGGGGCCTGGGGCTCGGCCTGCCCCTGACCGTCGCGACCACCCTCGGCGGCGGCGACTTCTTCGCCGTCGGCCGCTACGGCGTCGCCCCGCTGGTCGCCGTCGGCTACATCGGGCTCATCGGCATCGCCCTCGACCGGCTGTGGCTGCCGAAGCCGCTCGTCACCGCCCTCGGCTCGGTCGGTCGCACCGCCCTGTCCTGCTACGTCGCCCAGAACGCGCTCTGCGTCCTGCTCTGCTACGGCCTCGGACTCGGCCTCGCGACCCGCTTCGCCGGTGACGGGCCCTGGTGGGTGATGGGCCTGTGGGCGGTGATCTCCCTGGTCCTGGCCGTCGGTTCGTGGCTGTGGCTGCGCCGCTTCGAGCGGGGGCCGCTGGAGGCCCTCCAGCACCGGGTCCTCACGCCGGGCCGATGACCTGCCCCTCGTGCCAGCCGGCGCCGTCGCGCCAGTAGTGCTGGAGCAACCGGTCGGTGCGCAGCACGACGGCCTCCAGGTTGAACCCGAAGCTGCCCTGGAGCATCCCGGTCACGGCCAGCACGTCGTGCCCGAAGACCGCGCCCCGGATCCAGCCCGCGCCGGCCGCGTTGCCCCGCCACCAGTGCTCCACCCGCCCGTCGCCGCGGGCCGCGCACAGTTCGTAGTTCCCGGCGGTGTCCTCGTCCGCGGCCCCGTGCTGGCCCTCGATCAGGCAGGGCGCGGAGGTGACGCCGGCGCCGAACACCTCGCCCGGTCGCCATGCGAAGCCGTCCCCGTCGTCCCGCCACCACAACTGCATCCGGCCGTCGGTGCGGGCGGCGACGAGGTCCAGCCGGCGGCTCCGGGTCTGGATCAGGGCCGGCCCGTAGTGGGCCGTGCCGGGCGCGAAACGGCCGCCGTCGTTCCAGGTCCAGGGGGCGCCGTTGATCCGCCACCAGTGGTTCAGCCGGCCGTCGGCGGTCCGGACGACCACCTCGAAGTTCCCCGGCTTGCCGTAGTCGCTCTGGATGAACGCGGGGGTCGAGCCGACGGCCGCGTCGCCCGGTCCGAAGGCTCCGCCGTCGCGCCAGACCCGGACGGCCTGCTCGAAGTACCAGTGGCGCAACCGGCCGCCCGTCGTGACGTGCAGGGACTCCATGTTCCGGTTGAAGGTGGTGCCGGTGAAGGCGGGTTGACCGGAGGCGTCGTGCGCGTACGTCTCGGCCCGGGACCAGGAGAACGGGGCCTCGCCCTCGCGCCACCAGTGCCGCAGCCGGCCGCCGCCCGCGGTCGCGGCCATCTCGAAGTTGCGGTGGGCGCGGCCGTTGCCGCTCTCGTAGACGCTGCCGGCGTGCAGCCGACGCTTGCTCCAGGGGTCGATGTTCGTGCCGTACAGGCCGCACTTGGCCCAGTGGTCGATGCCGGAATCGCCGTACGCGATCCGGCCGTACCCGCCGACGTGGTGGTCCGCGCCCCAGGAGTTGCGGAACAGCCAGCAGCCCGCCGCGTCGTCGTAGCCCACGATCAGCACGCAGTGGCCGCCCGCGCGGCGGTCGCTGGTGCGGTGGTAGACGCCGGCGCCGAGCCCGAAGAAGTCGTCGTACACGTCGAAGCAGGCCGTCAGCGGGCCGACGGTGTCCAGCCAGACCTTCTGTTGCTCGACGTCCCCGAGCCGCACGGGCTCGGGGATCCGCACGGTCCGCCCCGACCGGTCCCAACTCGGCGTGTACTCGGCCCGCCACGCCTCCCGCCGCTCGGCGGGCAGCCCCGGGGGCGGTGTGCCGTACGGCCAGCAGTCCGGGTCCGCGAGGCCCCCGTTCGTCCGGATCCAGTCCAGTGCGGTCTCCGGGTCGCCGCCCTGCCCGCAGGCCGACTTCATCCCGTCGTGCACGTCCCCCTCGGACCGCGCGGCCCACACCCCGTGCTCGATCCGGGCCATCGACTCCACCAGCGCCGCCGCCCCGAACACCCAGCACGAACAGCACGGGTTCTGGTCCTTCACCCGGGTCAGCCACGCCCGCCCCCAACGACGGCGCCAATCCACGGAGACGGGCCGCCCACCGCCCGGGCCGTCCCCCACCGCGCCGGGCAGCAGCCCGTGCGCGGCCCTGCGCCGGGTCACGTCCGGATTGCCGCTCGCGTGCCCGACGAGCGCCCGCAGGTCGACGGGGCCCGCCTCCGCCGCCCGCGTCAGGTTCACCCCCGGTTCCAGGCCGAGCGCGGGCCGCGGCACGGGATCCGCGTCCGCCAGGTGCTCACCGACGGACCACCTCGCCCCGCACGCCGCGAGCTGCGCCCGTAGCTCCCCCACGGTCTGGACGGACTCCTGCGGCATGGCGGCCCCCCGGCTGCGCGCGTTCGGATGCGAGACCCCTGAACGTCTCCCCGCCGCGGAACCCCGTCAAGGGGGTCCGCACGGTCGCTCGGTGGCACGGGGGTCGTACGGTGATCACATGAACGACCCCCGCGCGCGGCGCCAGTTGGCGATGATCGCCGAAGTCCTCGGACTCGGCGTGGAGGTCTGGCTGCGGGGCGGGTGGGCCATGGACTTCTGGCTCGGCCGGATCACCCGCGCGCACGAGGACATCGACTGGTTCGCCCGGTCACGGGACGCCGGCCGGCTGACCGGGCCGCTCGTGGCCCGGGGGTACGAGGTCCTGCGGGCGGACGGCCAACAGCTGGACCTCGTACGCGACGGCGAAGAGCTCAGCTTCGCGCTGGTCGACCGGGACGGGGCCGGCCGGATCGTGGTGGCGGGCGGCCCCTGGGCCGGAACGCCGTGGCCCGCCGGGATGCTGGACGGGGCGGAGCCGGGCCGGCTCGGCGCGCTGGAGTGCCCGGTGGTCTCCCCGGCGGCGCAGATCGAGATCAAGCGGATGACCCCGGTGTGGATACCGGGCCGCCCCCGGCGCCCGAAGGACGCGGCGGACGCGGCACTGCTGGAGGCGGCCCTGGCCGCCCGGGGAGCGCCTTGACGCGGGTCCGCAGGCCGGCGCTGCGGGGGTCCGGCGCGCGCGGGCCGGACGCCACGGCCGGGAGGGACGTCGCGGGCGCGCCCAGGCCCTAAGGGACCGGGACCGGGACGGGGAGCGGGGGGAGGCCGGGCAGGCCGAGGCCGGTGAGGAGCGCGACGAGCGCGGCGACCAGGCTGGTCAGGACGTCGGTGGCCTTGGCCTTGGCGTCGGTCGAACAGCCGCAGGGACCGGCCGTCCTGAGGAGTCCGTCGGCGGACTCCTTGAGCTTGTCGATCGCCGCCGTGATCACGTCGAGCGGCCCGGCGAAGGCCCGCGCCGGCACGGGGGGCACCTTGGGCGCGGCGACGGGGACCTGCGGTGCGTCGGCCGGGACCTGCGGTGCGGCGACGGGCAGCTTCGGGGCGTCCGCCGGGACCTGCGGGGCCGCGACGGGAAGCTTCGGCGCATCGGCCGGGACCTGCGGGGCCGCGACCGGCAGCTTCGGCGCATCGGCCGGGACCTGCGGGGCCGCGACCGGCAGCTTCGATGCGTCGGCCGGGAGCTTCGGCGCGTCGGCCGGGACCTGCGGTGCGGCGACGGGCAGCTTCGGGGCGTCGGCCGGCAGCTTCGGCGCGTCCACCGGCGGCGAAACGGCGGGGGCGGCGGGCGGGAGGTTCTTCTTCAGGTCGGCGAGGGCCGTGTCGATCTTCGCCCTGAAGGCGGCCACGTCCGCCTCGGGGAGCTTGCCGTCGGGGGACGTGAAGACGGCGGCGAGCAGATCGGTCACGGGCTGCAACACGCCCGCGACGGAGCCAAGTTGCTGGACCTGCGCGAGCAGCGCCTCGGTGCCGGGGATCGCCTTCGACCCGGCCTCGGCCGGCGCAGCGACCGGCGGGCGCGCGGGGACGTCGGCGGCCGTCGCGAGGCCGGGGGACGCGGCCAGCAGGGCGGTGCAGAGCACGGCGGGGACGGCGTAGCGGGTCAAGCGCGTGGAGCGGCGCAACGGATCTCTCCTGTCCGGCGGGGACCTACGGGTGACATGGGACGTGTCCCGGTCCACGTAGCGGCACCCCGCCGGACCCCGCAACCGCAGGGCGTCCACCGCTCCCGGGGACACGCCGCGCATCCGGCGTACCCACCGCCCCGACCTGCGTCGATGCCGTCACCCCCAGGTGATGCACCGTCAGGCTTGCCGCCCCCGCCGGCGCCCGCCCGGGGCGCTCAGTCGCCGCCACCGCCGCCACCGCAGGAGTGGCCGCCGTCCTGGCCGTCGCCCGACCCGTCGTGACGGTCCTCCGCCCGGTCCAGGGCCTTGCCCATCCGGACGAGGGCCTTGCCCAAGCCGGCCGGCGGGGGCTGCGCCTGCGCGAGCGCCCGGCGCAGCAGCCTGTCCGGCAGCACGGGCGACCCGCCGAAGACGTACGGGGGCCAGGCGCGGCACCGCCGGGCCCGCTCCACCAGCCGCCGCCCGGCGGCGGTCGGCCGGTTCTGCCGGACGCGGCCCAGCAGCCCGGCCGCGCGCAGGTCCTGCCCGATCCGGGCCACCTCGGGCCCTCGGGCCAGCTCCGTCAGCACCATCGCCAGGCTCGCCCCGCGCGGGCAGAGCTCCGTCAGGGCCCGCTCCACGGGAGCGCTCCCGACGCCGGCCGGCGCCTCGGCCCGGACCCGGGAACCCGTGACCCGCACGAGGCCCCGCTCCCGCAGCCGCAGCAGGGCGACCTCGGCCACCCGGTGCGGCCCGCCCGCCAGCCGGGCCAGTCCGTACACGTCCGCCTCGTACCCGTCCGCTCCGCACCCGCCCGATCCCGACCCCGTTCCCGATCCCATCCCCGTTCCCGAGCCCATTCCCATGCCCGTCCCCCGTTCCCGATCCCGTCCCCCGGCGTAACCGCGCCGTGTGCGGGAGATGTCCCCGCGGCGGTCGCGCCAACCCCGTGGGGGCCGGGTTCAGAGCAGGATCTGAGCTTGCGCACCGGCTCGCGAACCGTTCCGGATCCGCCCCGCAACGTCCCGGGACGTCCGTATAGGGTCCCGGTATGACTGGCTGGACGGCGCCGAGCGCGATCGAGAGAGAACTGCACGAGGCCAAGGCGCGCGGCGACTGGTCCGGCTACCTCGACGCCCTCGCCCGCGCCGAACTGTTCCTCCCGCAGTCCCGCGCCCGGGTCGACGCCGATCCGAGCCGGGCCCGCTTCCACCCGTCCCCGCACGACGGCAGCCTCGCCGTCTGGACCCGGGGGATGCTGCCCGCGCCCGACGCCGACACCGTCTTCCTGCGCCAGAGCCTCGCCTGGTTCGCGAACGCCTGGGACGAGCGGGACCCGGCCCACCTCGCCGTGAACCCGGGAACGCCCGCCGAGGCGTACCTGAGCACCACGCCCGCCGATCGCGCCCGCTGGCGGGCCCACTGGAACGCCGCCTCCGGCTGGGGTCCCGAGCCCGGCGCCGTGCACGCCCTGCACACCGGCGGACCGCTGCACGGGCCCGTCGCGCACGGACTGGCCGTCGGGGCCCATCTCGCCGTCCTCAACGGGGAGTTCTGGAACGCCCTCGGCTACCACGGCAAGGGCTACACGCGTGAGCGCGAACGCCTGCGCACCTCCTGGGGGATCACGGACGCGACGGGCTGGTTCGACGTGCTGCGCCGCATGCAGAACGCCGAAGTCGTGAGCCCCGTCTGGGAGTTCGCCCTGCGCGTGCGCCGGATGCTCGCCTCCGACTTCGCGGGTCCCGTCGACGTCGAACACTGGCGGCACGCCGTCGAGTACGGGCTGCGCCGCAGCGCCGAGCAGGCCGTCGAGCCGCAGCTCACCCCGGAGGGCGTGACCATCGCGGAACCGCGTCCGGTCGCCGAGCTCGAAGGGGAGATAACCGGCGTGCAGCGGCTGATCGGCCGGATCGCCCGCTACGAGCAGCGCTTCCGCGCCGACGGGCTGCTCCCCGAGGGCGGCTGGGTGCGTTCCGTCGCGGGCTGGGACCACGGCCGCGCCTCGCAGATGGCCCGTTGGGGCCTGGGCGCCCGCTACTGCACCGTAGAAGACACCGAGCGGGCCGTCCTCAGGGCGGGCGAGGCGGCCCGCGGGAGCTACCGGTCGTGGGCGGAACTCTCCGCCGGGTACCTGCTCGGGCGCTGCCTGCACTTCGACGAGGAGGAGTTCGGCGAGTGGTACGCCTCCTCGCTCGCCACCCATCTGACGTTGACCACCGATCCGGCGAGCCCCTGGCTCAACATCCCCTGGCGGTAACCGACTGCGCACGGCGGCCGGCTCGGAGGCCCGTACGAGGTCGGGCGTGCCCTCCCGGCGCGGGCGGCTCCGCCCAGGCACCGCACGAGGCACACTCCGCCTTTCCCCGGGCGGAGGCCACCGCGTCGGGCCGGCCGGTTCACCCGACCGCGGGGCCCGGTGCACGCCGGTCGCCGGGGCTCAGCTCCCGGCGGGTGCCTCCAGGACGAGGCGGATCTCGGTGACCTCGTAGCCGGCCCGGTCGAAGGCGGCGGCCATCGGCACGTTCACCACGTCGGTGGTCGCGGTGACGCGCTCGGCGCCCGCCGCGGCGTGGAAGCGGGTGATCTCGCCGAGGACCTCGTCGATCAGGCCCTTGCCGCGCTGCTCGGGGACGACGCCGAGGTAGCCGACGTTGCGGTGGTACGGGGTCGCGGAGGGGATCGCCATCCCGGCGAGGGTGCCGTCGGGCAGGTGGGCCAGGCGCCACCAGGAGCGTTCGCCGGGGCAGTCGAGGTAGTAGGCGAAGTCGCCGCGGGCGAACTCCTCCTCCGTCATCGTGGCGAGTTCCTGCTGGGTGTTCACGTCGAGGCTGCCGCGGGAGAGGCGGGCGAAGACGTCGAGGAACTCCTCGTCGGTGCCCTCGCGGAAGACGAGGCGACCGGTGGGCGCGGTGGTCCCGGCGGCCGGGGTCCACTCGTAGCGCAGCCGCTCGACCTCCTGCGTCAGACCGGCCCGTCGGGTGGCCTCCCGGCGCCAGGCCACGGCCTCGACGAGCGCCGGGTCGGAGCGCCAGTCGCGGGGCAGCGAGACGTTGTACAGGGGGGCCTTGCCGAAGGCGGCGTGCCCGGCGGCCAGCAGGCCGGCGGTGACCGCGGCCGGGTCGGCGACGTCCGCGCGGACCTGGAGGCAGTCGAGGGCGACGGGCCGCTCGCTGTCGGCCCGCCCCCACCAGAGGGCGCGGGCGAGGACCTCGCCGTTGTCGTCCTCGGCGAACCAGATCCACTCGGGGCGGAACTGTCCGGCCGCGAGTTCCTCGCGGATGCGGTCGGGGGTGAGCGCCTCGACGGCGCCGTGTGCCGGGAAGGCGAGGGCGCGGTCGAGGTCTGCGGGGTCTGCTGTGGCAGCGCGGAAAGTCATCGGGGTGATGATCACATGGTGGACGCCCTCCCACCAGGGGTTTTCCGTACGAATGCGGGCCGGGGGGCCGCGACCCGCGGACGCGCCGAGGGCCGGCCTCCCCTGGGGAAGGCCGGCCCTCGGCGGATCGGTGCGCCCGGTCTACGACCAGGTGATGAGCCGGCGCGGGTGTTCCAGGACCGCCGCGATGTCGGCCAGGAAGCGGGAGCCGAGCTCGCCGTCGATCAGTCGGTGGTCGAACGACAGCGCCAGGGTGGTGACCTGACGGGCCTTCACCTTGCCCTTGTGGACCCACGGCTGGAGCTTGATCGCACCGACCGCGAGGATCGCGGACTCGCCGGGGTTGATGATGGGCGTACCGGTGTCGACGCCGAAGACGCCGACGTTGGTGATGGTGATGGTGCCCTGCTGCATGTCACCCGGGGAGGTCTTGCCGTCGCGGGCCGTGGCGACCAGCGACGACAGGGCCTCGGAGAGCTCCGGCAGCGTCTTGGCGTGGGCGTCCTTGATGTTCGGGACGATCAGGCCGCGCGGGGTCGCCGCGGCGATCCCGAGGTTGACGTAGTGCTTGAGCACGATCTCCTGGGCCGCCTCGTCCCAGGACGCGTTGACGTCCGGGTTGCGGCGGATCGCCACGAGGACGGCCTTGGCGATGAGCAGCAGCGGGTTGATCCGCAGCCCGGCCAGGTCGGGATCGGCCTTGAGCTCGGTGACCAGCTTCATCGTCCGGGTCACGTCGAGGGTGATGAACTCGGTGACGTGCGGGGCGGTGAAGGCGGAGCCGACCATGGCCTGGGCGGTGACCTTGCGGACGCCCTTGACCGGGATCCGGGTCTCGCGGGCCGAGGCGTCCACGGCGACCGCGACGGCGGGCGCCACGGCGGCGGCCTGCGCCGCCGGGGCGGCCACGGGGGCCGGGGCGACGACCTGCGGGGTGATCGCCGCGGCGGCCGCCGCGTGCACGTCCTCGCGGGTCACGACGCCGCCCTGGCCGGTGGGTACCACCACGGCCAGGTCGATGCCGAGGTCCTTGGCGAGCTTGCGCACGGGCGGCTTGGCCAGCGGGCGCTCGCCCGTCGGCTGCGCCGGTACGGCGACGGCGACCGCGACCGCGGCCGGAGCCGGCGCTGTGCCGTTGCGGGCGGGCACGCCCTCGGCGGCCTTGCGCGGGCGGCGCTTGGTGGAGGCCGTGGACACGCCGTACCCGACGAGGACGGGCTGGCGGGCCGCCGGCTCCGGCTCGGCGGCCGCGGCGGCCTCCGAGCCCGTCGCGACGGCGGCGGCCACGGGGGCCTCGGCGACCGGGGCCGCCTCAGCCGTACCGGCGTCGGCGTCGGCGCCGGTCCGCACCGAGATGATGACCTGGCCGACGTCGACCGTGGTCCCCTCCTCGAAGAGGAGGGCGTGCACGACCCCGTCGAAGGGGATCGGCAGCTCCACGGCCGCCTTCGCCGTCTCGACCTCGCAGACGACCTGCCCGTCGGTGACGGTGTCACCGGGCTGGACGTACCACTTGAGGATCTCGGCTTCGGTGAGGCCCTCGCCCACGTCGGGCATCTTGAATTCGCGGATCGTCATCGGGGCTCTCCTCAGTACGCCAGGGAGCGGTCGACGGCGTCGAGCACCCTGTCCAGGCCGGGCAGGTACTCGTCCTCCAGGCGGGCCGGCGGGTACGGGGCGTGGAAGCCGCCGACGCGCAGGACCGGCGCTTCGAGGTGGTAGAAGCAGCGTTCCGTGATGCGGGCCGCGATCTCGGAGCCCATGCCGAGGAACACCGGCGCCTCGTGGACGACCACGAGCCGGCGGGTGCGCTCCACGGAGGCCTGGAGCCCGTCGAAGTCGACCGGGGACATCGAACGCAGGTCCACGACCTCGACCGACTTGCCCTCCTCGGCGGCCGCGGCGGCGGCCTCCAGACAGACCTTCACCATGGGGCCGTAGGCCGCCAGGGTGATGTCGGTGCCGGAGCGGGCGACGCGTGCCTTGTGGAGCTCCCCGGGGATGGCCTCGACGTCGACCTCGCCCTTGTCCCAGTAGCGCCGCTTCGGCTCGAAGAAGATCACCGGGTCGTCGCTGAGGATGGCCTGCTGGAGCATCCAGTAGGCGTCGCTCGCGTTCGACGGCGAGACCACCTTGAGGCCCGGGACGTGCGCGAAGAGCGCCTCGGGGGACTCGCTGTGGTGCTCGACGGCGCCGATGCCGCCGGCGTACGGGATGCGGATGACGACCGGCATCTTGATCTTGCCGAGCGCGCGGGCGTGCATCTTCGCGAGCTGCGTGACGATCTGGTCGTAGGCGGGGAAGACGAACCCGTCGAACTGGATCTCCACGACCGGCCGGTACCCGCGCAGGGCCAAGCCGATGGCGGTGCCGACGATGCCCGACTCGGCGAGCGGGGTGTCGATGACCCGCTCCTCGCCGAAGTCCTTCTGGAGTCCGTCGGTGATGCGGAAGACGCCGCCCAGCTTGCCGACGTCCTCACCCATGATCAGGACCTTGGGGTCCGTCTCCAGGGCCTTGCGCAGCGACTCGTTGAGCGCCTTCGCGATCGACATCTTTTCGATGGCCATGGTGGTCACTCCCCACCCTCGAAGGACGCGAGGTACGAGGCGAACTGTGCCCGCTCCTCGTCGACGAGCGCGTGCCCGTCCGCGTAGACGTTCTCGAAGATCGCCATCGTGTCGGGGTCGGGCATGGCCCGTACGACCTCGCGCACGCGCTTGCCGAGGACCTCGCTCTCCGCCTCCAGCTCCGCGAAGAACGCCTCGTCGGCGCCCCCGGAGGCCAGCAGGTGGGCCTTCAGGCGCAGGATCGGGTCCTTCGCCTCCCAGGCCGCGGTCTCCTCGTCGCGCCGGTACTTCGTCGGGTCGTCCGAAGTGGTGTGCGCGCCCATGCGGTACGTGAACGCCTCGACCAGGGTCGGGCCCTCGCCGCGGCGCGCCCGGTCCAGCGCCCAGCGGGTGACCGCGAGGCAGGCCAGGACGTCGTTGCCGTCGACGCGGACGCCGGGGAAGCCGAAGCCCTGCGCGCGCTGGTAGAGCGGCACGCGCATCTGGCGCTCGGTGGGCTCGGAGATCGCCCACTGGTTGTTCTGGCAGAAGAACACGACCGGCGAGTTGTAGACGGCCGAGAAGGTGAAGGCCTCCGCGACGTCGCCCTGGCTGGACGCGCCGTCGCCGAAGTAGGCGATGACCGCCGAGTCGGCGCCGTCCTTGGCCACACCCATGGCGTAGCCGGTCGCGTGGAGCGTCTGCGAGCCGATGACGATCGTGTACAGGTGGAAGTTGTTGACCGTCGGGTCCCAGCCGCCGTGGTTCACACCGCGGAACATGCCGAGCAGGTTCGTCGGGTCGACCCCGCGGCACCAGGCCACGCCGTGCTCGCGGTAGGTCGGGAAGACGTAGTCGTCGTCCCGCAGGGCCCGGCCGGAGCCGATCTGCGCCGCTTCCTGGCCGAGCAGCGAGGCCCACAGGCCCAGCTCGCCCTGGCGCTGGAGGGCGGTCGCCTCGCCGTCGAAGCGGCGGGTCAGGACCATGTCGCGGTACAGCCCGCGCAGGTCGTCGGTGGTGATGTCCGCGACGAAGGGCGCGAACTCCGCGAGGTCCGGATTGTCCGTGACCTCGACCCGTTCTCCTTCGGGCGTCAGCAGTTGTACGAGCTGAGGCTCGGCGTCGTGCGGCTGTGCGGTGGCGGCGGCGGTCTTGCGGGCGCTCGCCGCGCCGGCTGCCCGCTTGGTGCCGCTGCTGCGTCGCGGCTTGCGCGCGGCAGTGCTCTCCACGGTCACGTGTGCTCCTCCGTCGGTCCGGCACCCGGGTTCTCCGGGGTCCAGTGCGGCTCACCTGCATCTGTACCCGCGCACGGGGTGGGTGCGCGTCGAGTACGGGATTCAGGCGTGACAGGTGCCCCGGCGAGTGCCCTGCGCAATGCACGTTACCCAGTGCGCCGTATAACCGCGAAACCCCGTTTGACCTGCGATTTTGCTTGGATATCCAAGTAAATCGGCGGGAGCGCGAACAACCACTGGTCACAGCCTTGCAGGGGGCCGGAACAACGGCACGTTATCCCGGGTAACTCCGGCAGGGAAGGGGTGAGTGTGTGAAACTGACTTCGTGCGCGAAGACGGAAAAATCAAGGTATTCCTCCTGGACGACCACGAAGTGGTACGTCGGGGTGTTCATGAGCTGTTGTCGGTCGAAGACGACATCGAGATCGTGGGCGAGGCCGGTACCGCCGCGGACGCGCTGGTGCGCATCCCGGCGACCCGTCCCGACGTCGCCGTCCTCGACGTACGGCTCCCGGACGGCAGCGGCGTCGAGGTGTGCCGGGAGGTGCGCTCGCAGAACGAGGACATCAAGTGCCTGATGCTGACCTCGTTCGCCGATGACGAGGCGCTCTTCGACGCGATCATGGCCGGCGCCTCCGGTTACGTCCTCAAGGCGATCCGCGGCAACGAGCTGCTGAGCGCCGTACGGGACGTGGCGGCCGGCAAGTCGCTGCTGGACCCCGTCGCGACCGCACGGGTGCTGGAGCGGCTGCGCGACGGCAAGAACGGCAAGGGCGACGACCGGCTCTCCAACCTCACCGAGCAGGAGCGCAAGATCCTCGACCTGATCGGCGAGGGCCTGACGAACCGCGTCATCGGCGAGCGGCTGCACCTGGCGGAGAAGACGATCAAGAACTACGTCTCCAGCCTGCTCTCGAAGCTGGGCATGGAGCGCCGCTCCCAGGCCGCCGCGTACGTGGCCCGCCTCCAGGCGGAGAAGCGCGCGTAACCTCCCCGCTCCCCGCCCCACCGACGCACGGACGCACATCATCGTGACGCACGGTGAAGGAACCCGGCGGTCCCAGGAGCCCTCGGGTCGGCCGTCGGTGTCCGGGGCGCTTCGGGCCCATTCGGGACCAACGTCCCCGATCGTCGGGGCGGGATCCTCTTTCCCGACGCCCTGTCGGTGCCGGAGAGTGGTCGCATGTCCCCTGAGGAACTCCACGCCATCGAACTGCTGCGCCGCGTGCCCTACGGCCGAGTCGCCACCAGCATGCGCGCGCTGCCCTTCCTCGCCCTCGCCCGCCACATCGTGGTGGACGGCAAGGTCGTCCTGAGAATGCACTCCGGTTTCGGCTACCACCAGGCCTGCAACGGCAGTGTGGTCTCGTACGGCGCGGACAACTTCAATTCCCCCGACGAACGCCTGTGGTCGGTCCAGTTCACCGGCACGGCGGAGATCGTCGAACCGACCAACGGGGAACTGGAACTATTCGGTCCGGGCCCGCATTTCGTGGACGGCGCGGTCTTCGACCCGGTCTACATGCGCATCGAACCCCAACTCGTCACCGTGCACACCCTGGCCGGGAACATGAGCCGACAAGAACGGCAGTACCAACACGCATTGTGATCATCGGACGGACCGACCTCGCGCGCGGGGACGCGAAAGGGCCCGGCGGAATTCGTTCCGCCGGGCCCTTTCGCGTCCTTCGGGTGCCTACTCGACCTGGCTCACCGGGCCGCCCGTGACGGGGTCCGTCGGCTCCTTCGTCGGAGGCTCCTTCGTCGGAGGCTCCTTCGTGGGGGGCTCCTTCGTGGGGGGCGTCGGGTCCACCGGCGTGCTCTTGCTCGCCGTCGGGGTCGGGCTCGTGCTGGCGCTCGCCGTCGGGCCCGTGCTCGGCGTGAACTTGTTGCTCTTGGTCGGATTCGGCGCGTACGTCTCCTCGTACGTCTTCGAGTTCGACGGCACCGAGCGGCTCGACTCCGGTTCCGGGCTGGTCTCCCCCGGCTTGCTCTGCGAGGGTCCCGGCGAGCTCTGGTTCGTGGACGGGGTCTTGTCCTTGTTGTCGCTGTTGCCGCTCATGGTGTTGACCGCGTACGCCACACCGCCGGCGATGGCGAGCACCGCGAGCAGCGCGAACAGCATCATCTTCCAGCGGCCGCCGCGCGGACGCTCGTCGTAACCGCCGTAGCCGCCGTGCCCGCCGCCCGGGCCGCCGGGACCGCCGCCGCCCGGGAACGCGGAGCCGTCGTCCGGATTGAGCGGCGGCACCATCGGCTGCTGGAACTGCGAGGTCGTCGAGTGCGAGGGGAACTGGCCGCCGTTGCCGTTGCCCTGCATCACCGTGGTCGGCGAGCCGGGCTGGCCGTGCGGGAGGGACATGGTGACCGGACCGGTGTTCCAGGTACCGGTGTTCGCGCCCTGCTCCTGGAGCATCCGGAGCGCGTACTGGACGAGCCCGCGCATCTCCTCGGCGCTCTGGAACCGGTCGTCCGGGTCCTTGGCGAGCGACCGCATGACCAGGCCGTCGAGTTCCTTCGGGATCGAGCCGCCCTCGGGCAGCTGCGAAGGCGGCACCGGGGCGTCCTGCACGTGTTGGTAGACCACCGAGAGCGGGGTCTCGCCGGTGAAGGGCGGCCGAAGGGCGAGGAGTTCGTAGAGCAGGCAGCCGGTCGCGTAGAGGTCGCTGCGATGGTCCACGGCCTTGCCGAGGGCCTGTTCGGGCGACAGGTACTGCGGGGTGCCCATGACCATGCCGGTCTGGGTCATCGTCGACTGCACGCCGTGCAGGGCGCGGGCGATGCCGAAGTCCATCACCTTCACCGCACCGGTGTTGGTGATGATGACGTTCGCGGGCTTGATGTCACGGTGCACGATGCCGTGCTGGTGGGAGTACGCGAGGGCTTCCAGCACGCCCGAGACGATGATCAGGGCCTGCTCGGGGCCGGGGGCCTCGGCGCTGATCAGCAGGTCGCGGATCGTGCGGCCCTCGACGAGCTCCATCACGATGTAGGGGACGACGTTCGGTCCGACCCGGTCCTCGCCCGAGTCGTACACGGCGACCACGGCGTGGTGGTTGAGCCCGGCGACGGACTGCGCCTCGCGCGTGAACCGGGCCTTGGACACCGGGTCCTCGGCGAGGTCGGCGCGCAGCAGCTTCACGGCGACGGTACGGCCGAGGCGCACGTCCTCGGCGGCGAAGACCTCCGCCATGCCGCCGCGGCCCAGGCGATGGGTCAGCCGGTAGCGGCCGTCCCCGACGATGCCGCCCGCGCCCCAATGTTCAGGACCGTCAGCCATCCCGGCGCCGTTTCCCTCGGGTTCGGGTGCCATCAGTCCTCGCCGTCGTCTCTCTCGTCCGCTCTAGCGGTGGGTCCTCATCGGGTCCTCATCGGGTGCTCCGACGAACGCTACAGCCTCGGAACCGGTCACCGTCCGGACAAAGGCGGCGCGTGGCCCCGCGGTCACGGAACGGGTACCTGGCTTGACGTGTGCTTGCCCTCCGGCAGACTGGGCGCCACACGCGCTCAGCCGGACGCGTGGGGACGCAGCCCGAGGGGAAGCAACAGTCATGAGCCAGGACGGCACACAGGGCCGGTACGCAGGCGGCTCTCTGGCCGGTGGCCGTTACCAGCTAAGGGATTTGCTGGGCGAGGGCGGCATGGCGTCGGTCTACCTCGCGTACGACTCCGCCCTCGACCGGCAGGTGGCGATCAAGACCCTGCACAGCGAACTGGGGCGCGAGGCGTCCTTCCGCGAGCGGTTCCGCCGTGAGGCACAGGCTGTTGCGAAACTGTCGCACACCAATATCGTCTCGGTCTTCGACACGGGCGAGGGCGAAGTCGTCTTCGGCGGCTCCACCGGCGGCGACACCACCGTGATGCCCTACATCGTCATGGAATACGTGGAAGGTCAGCCCCTGGGCTCCGCCCTGGAGGCCGACATCCGCCAGTACGGCGCGATGCCCGCGGACAAGGCGCTGAAGGTGACGGCCGACGTGCTGGCCGCGCTGGAGACCAGCCACGAGATGGGCCTGGTCCACCGCGACATCAAGCCCGGCAACGTGATGATGACCAAGCGCGGCGTCGTCAAGGTGATGGACTTCGGCATCGCCCGCGCCATGCAGTCCGGCGTCACCTCGATGACGCAGACCGGCATGGTCGTCGGCACCCCGCAGTACCTCTCCCCGGAGCAGGCCCTGGGCCGTGGCGTGGACGCCCGCTCCGACCTGTATTCGGTCGGCATCATGCTGTTCCAGCTGCTGACCGGGCGGATCCCCTTCGACGCGGACTCGCCGCTGGCCATCGCGTACGCGCACGTGCAGGAGGAGCCGGTGGCTCCGTCGACCATCAACCGGGCGGTCACCCCGGCGATGGACGCGCTCGTGGCCCGCGCGCTGAAGAAGAACCCGAACGAGCGCTACCCCACGGCCTCCGCCATGCGCGACGACCTGCTGCGGGTGCTGTCCGCCGGGCAGACGGGCGCGCCGGTGATCGTGCCGGGCGTCGTCGCCGGGGGCAGCGGCGCCGGCGTGGGTTCGGCCGTGTTCCCGCCCGTCGACTCCGGGTTCCAGGCCCCGCCGCCGCACTCGCTCCAGCAGCCCTACCAGGCCCCGCAGACGCAGTCCCCGTACGCGCCGACGCCCCCGCCGCAGCACCACCAGGGCGGGTACGCGTACCCGCAGCAGGGCGTGCACACGCCAACGCCCCAGCAGTACGCACCCCGGACGCCGCCGCCGTTCACCATCTCCCCGTCGCACCAGGGCGGTCCGACGGCCGTCGGGGGCGGCTCCTCCGGCGGCAAGCGGAACACGCCGGTCGTGGTCGGCGCGATCGTCGTGGCCCTGCTGGCCGTCGGCGGTCTGATCGCGGCGATCTCGATGAACGGCAAGGACGAGGACCCGCAGGCGGGCCCGGGGCCGAGCACGTCCGCGTCGGCGTCCGCCTCCGGTTCCGCCAAGGCGGGCTTCAAGGGGCCGGACACCTCACGCACGATCGACGTCGAGAAGTGCAAGAAGCCGTCCAAGGCCTACAAGGACGCGAACAAGGTCATCGCGCCCGACCTGCGGTACAAGAACCTCCGCTCGGTCAAGGAATGCCTCCAGGCCGCCGGCTGGCGCTACGAGATCGAACAGCGGGACGAGGCGGTCTACGGCCAGGACACCGTCCTGGAGCAGCTGCCCGCCGCCGGTGACGACGTGGCGAAGGACGACACGGAGTTCAAGCTGATCGTCTCGACCGGCAACCCGCAGTAGGAAGAGGTCGGCCCGGGCTTCCCCGGCGACCCGCACGACACACCCGGCATCCCGGGCCACCCCGATGGGCGGCCCGGGATGCCGCTTTTGCCCCACTATGTAAATCTGAGCACGAACCTGCCGCCGTACGGCCGGCCACTCGGCCGCCCGTCCGTCCGTCCGCTCCGCCGTCCGCCGACTCCGCCGTTCGCTCCGCCACCTGCTCGTCCGCCGCTCCGTCGCTCCGCCGCTCGGTCCTCGGTCTTCCGCTTTGCCGGATCTCGGTTTCCGCTTCCTCGGTCAACCGGAACGGGAGGGGCTCCCCGTGACTCAACGCCTCCGCGTCCCGCACTGGGCGACCGGAGCCGCGCTCGCCGCCGCGCTCCTGGTCACGGTGCCCGCGAGCGCCGCCCCCGGCGCCGCCGCGCCCACCGTCACCGGCCGGACCACCGACGCCCCGGGCGGCCCCTGGGAGGAACTCGCCGGCAGCGCCGCCGGCGAGGGCCGGGAGCGCCCCGGGCGGCCGGCCGCCGAGCCGGCTTCCGTCGACGTGGCCCCGGTGTCACGTCCGCTGCGGCCGGCCCGACCCCTCCGGCCCGGGCACCCCGTACGGCCCGCGCAGCCGCCCGGTGAGCCGGTCGTCCCGCCGGAGGTGGCTCCCGAGCCGAGGCCGCACGCCGTGCCGAGCCCGCCGTCGTCCGTCACCGCGATCGGCACCGGGCCGAACGAGCGGGCCGCCGACCTGGCCGCCCACATGCTGCCGCTCGGCACCGGACTGGCCCTGATGGGACTGGGCCTCGGCTTCATGGGGATGCGGCTGCGGCGCGGCCGCTGACGGATCCGAAGCCGGCCCGCGCGGGCCCCACCGCCGCCCCGGGCCCGCCCGGGGGATTCTTGCGAGGGAGGGCATACTCGGTATACATACTGAGTATGTCGATTCGCCACGGCCTTCTCGCCCTGCTGGAACGGGGCCCCCGGTACGGCTCCCAACTGCGCTCCGAGTTCGAATCCCGCACCGGTTCCACCTGGCCCCTCAACGTCGGGCAGGTGTACACCACGCTGGCCCGCCTGGAGCGCGACGGACTCGTCGCCCCCGGCGGCGAGGACGCGGCCGGACACACGCTGTACGTCATCACCGACACCGGGAGCGCCGAGCTGCACGAGTGGTACGAGCGCCCCGTCGACCGCACCAACCCGCCGCGCGACGAGCTGTCCATCAAGCTCGCCATGGCCGTCGGCGCTCCCGGTGTGGACATCCGCGCCGTGATCCAGTCCCAGCGGCACGCCACCGTCCAGGCCATGCAGGACTACACCCGGCTCAAGGCCAGGGCCCTGGGAGCCATCGAGAGCGGTGAGGCCGACGAACGCGACGACCTCGCCTGGCTGCTGGTCCTGGAGCAGCTGATCTTCCAGACCGAGGCCGAGGCGCGCTGGCTCGACCACTCCGAGGCACGGCTCGTCCGGCTCTCCCAGCGGGCCGGCCGGACACCCACCGGATCCGCCGAGCCCGCTCCGGCGCGGGCCGCCGGCGCCGAGCCCGCCACCGAGCCCACGGCCGGCGCCACCGCCGGCCGGCCCCGTACCGCCCGCCCGCGGCGGGGCTGACCACCGTTCCAAGGGGGAACCCCTCATGCCCGACCAGCACACCACGCAACCCGTACTCCAACTGGACCGGCTCGTCCGCACCCACGGCAGCGGCGCCACCGAGGTGCACGCCCTGCGCGGGATCGACCTGAGCGTCCGCCCCGGCGAACTCGTCGCCGTGATGGGCCCGTCCGGATCCGGCAAGTCCACGCTGCTCACCCTCGCGGGCGGCCTCGACACCCCGACCAGCGGCCGGGTCGTCGTCGAGGGGGTCGACATCACCACCGCAAGCCGCAAACAGCTCGCCGCGCTGCGCCGGCGCAGCATCGGCTACGTCTTCCAGGACTACAACCTGATACCGGCCCTCACCGCGGCCGAGAACGTGGCGCTGCCGCTCGAACTCGACGGCGTCCCCGCCCGCAAGGCCCGCGTCGCCTCGGTCGCCGCGCTGGAGGAGATGGGCCTCGCCCAGCTCGCCCACCGCTTCCCCGACGAGATGTCCGGCGGCCAGCAGCAGCGCGTCGCCATCGCCCGCGCGCTGGTCGGCGACCGCCGGCTGGTCCTCGCCGACGAGCCCACCGGCGCCCTCGACTCCGAGACCGGCGAATCGGTGCTGGCCCTGCTGCGCAACCGCTGCGACGCGGGCGCGGCCGGGATCCTCGTCACGCACGAACCCCGCTTCGCCGCCTGGGCGGACCGGGTCGTCTTCCTGCGCGACGGCACCGTCGTGGACGAGACCCTGCGCAGCGGCGCCGACTCGCTGCTCTCGGGGCGGGCGGCCGGCCTGTGACCTCCCCGTTCGGTTCCTGGTACCACCCCTGGGTCGCGGCCCTGCGCATCGCCCGGCGCGACGCCTGGCGCGCCAAGGGCCGCAGCGCCCTCGTGCTGTCGATGATCGCCCTGCCGATCATCGGCGTGAGCGCCGCCGACCTCGCCCTGCGCAGCGGCGAACTCTCCCCGCAACAGACCCTGACCCGTGAACTCGGCGCCGCCGACGCCCGGATCGGCGAGACCCACGTCGACGGCGCCGTGCTCCAACACCCCGACGGCGAGCACTACGTACCGGTCGGCGGCTACGACGCCCACCGGTCGGGCAAGCAGCCGCAATCGCAGCCGCTGAAGGCCTCGGTCCCCACCGGCGCCAAGGCCGTCCAGGACACCTCCGGCCACACCAAGGTGCACACCGCGCACGGCCTCCTCGCCACCGAACTGCGCGAGCTGGACGTGCACGACCCGCTGACCCGGGGCCTGATCACGCTCGACCGCGGCCGGCTGCCCTCCGGGCCGGGGGAGGTCGTCGCCACCAACGCCTTCCTGAAGGCCTCCGGGCTGTACGTCGGCTCCTCGGTCACCCCGCGCGGCTCACCGGTCGCGTACAAGGTCGTGGGGGCGTACGAGCTTCCCTCCTCGCTGCGGACCACGGAACTGCTCGCCCTCCCCGGCACCCTGTTCACCCCGCTGGACAAGGCTCTGCAAGCCACCGGGGCGCCCGGGGTGTCCGCCCGGACCTCGTACCTGGTCTCGGTCGGCGGCGATGGTTTCACGTGGAACATGGTCAAGGAGGCCAATGCCAAGGGCGCGCTCGTGCGCTCCCGCGCCGTGGCCCTGAACCCGCCCGCCGACTCCGACGTCCCGCTGTTCCGGCAGGAGCCGAAGGAGCAGTTCGAGCCGCCCGGCTCCGGGGGCACCGTCACCGAGCGGGCCGTCCTGGCCACCGTCATCGGCCTGACCATGCTGGAGGTGTGTCTGCTCGCCGGGCCCGCCTTCGCGGTCGGCGCCCGACGCTCGCGCCGCCAGCTGGGGCTGCTCGGCGCGAACGGCGGCGACCGGCGGCACATCCGGGCCGTCGTGCTCTCCGGGGGCCTCGTGATCGGCGCCGTCGCGGCCGTGATCGGCACGGCGATCGGCGTGGCCCTCACCGTCGGGCTGCGGCCCGTCCTGGAACAGCAGCTCGGCGCACGCTTCGGCGGCTTCGACGTCCGCCCGCTGGAGCTCCTCGGCATCGCCCTGCTCGCCGTGCTGACCGGTCTCCTCGCGGCGGTCGTGCCCGCGGTCACCGCGTCCCGGCAGACCGTACTGGCCTCCCTGACCGGCCGTCGCGGCGTCCGCCGCGCCAACCGGGTGCTGCCCGTCCTCGGCCTCGTCGCCGTGGCCGGCGGCACCGCGCTCGTCCTCTACGGAGCGAACTACCGGGTCAGCACCACCGTCGTCGCCGCGGGCAGCGCCGTCGCCGAACTGGGCGTCGTCGCCCTCACCCCGGTCCTCGTCGGCCTGTTCGGGCGGCTGGGACGATGGCTGCCGCTCTCGCCGCGGCTCGCGCTGCGCGACGCCGTCCGCAACCGGGGACGTACGGCGCCGGCCGTGGCCGCCGTGCTGGCCGCCGTCGCCGGGACCGTGGCGGTCTCCACGTACGACCACAGCAGTGACGTCCAGGCCCGGCACGAGTACGTCGCCGAACTCCCCGCCAACGTCGGGACCCTGACCGCCAATGACAACACCGGCCACAAGGACGTCCCGGCCCTGCGCGACACCCTCAGCGGCACGCTGCCGGTCGCCGTACGGGCCGATGTCGACCGCTTCGTGGTCGGCAACCCGAACTGCGAGATGCGCGAGTCCGACCCGGGCTGCGGACGCGTCGAACTCATCACCCCGAAGGAACAGCGCTGCCCGCTCTTCGAAGCGCCCGGCGGGATCGACTCCTTCACCCGGGCACAGGCCCGTGAGCTGCGCAAGGACCCGCGCTGCGCACCGCGCACGTTCTACTCGGCCCCCGACGTGGTCGTCGCCGACGAGAAGCTGATGACCGTCCTCGCCGTCACCGACCCCGGATCCGCCGCGGCCCTCAAGGACGGCCGGGCGGTCTCCTTCGAACCGCGCGACGTGAAGGACGGAAAGGTCACCCTGCGGGTCGTCACCGACCAGGCAGCCGTCGAGGAGGCCTCCGCGAAGAACGCCGAACTCCCCGGCCAGGACAAGGTGCTCGCCGTCCACACGGCCCCGCGTCCCGCCGAGGCCTGGGGCATCAAACTGGTCGTACCGCCGGCCGCCGCCAAGAACGCCGGCCTCGCCACGGCTCCCCTCGGCGCCTGGTTCAGCCTCGACGGGAAGGCGACCGGCGCACAGCGGCAGAAGCTCGACGGGGAGATCGACCGGATGGGCGCCGACGCCCACCTCAAGATCGAGGAGGGCTACCAGAAGGAGAGCACCCTCGGCGTGCTCGTCCTCACCGTCTTCGCGGGCCTGATCACCATCGGCGCGGCCGGCATCGCGACCGGCCTCTCCCAGGCCGACGCCGAAGCCGATCTGAAGACCCTCGCGGCGGTCGGCGCCGACCCGCGCGTCCGGCGCACCCTGAGCGGCTTCCAGTGCGGGGTGGTCGCCCTGATGGGCGTGGTCCTCGGCTCCGCCGCCGGGATCCTGCCGGCGGTCGGGCTGCGGCTCACCCAGGAACGCGAACAGGAACGTCTGATCCGCAACGGCCTCGAGATGGGCTGGGCCACCCTGCAGGACGCCGACCTGTACGTGCCGATCGCCGTGCCCTGGTCCACGCTGGCCGGGCTGCTGATCCTGGTCCCGCTGGGCGCGGCCCTGCTCGCGGCGCTGGTCACCCGGTCGAGCGGCGCACTGGCCCGCCGGGAGGCCGGCTGACGCCCGCGACGGGGGCCGGGCCGATGTTCCGGCCCCCGGACAGGGTGGATCACGCTCCCGCGGGGGCACACCGTGTGAGTACGCAGGTGTGCGAGAGAATGACGGCATGGAGATGCCGAGGAGTGAACGGTCGCAGGACAGCCCCCCGAACGTCCTGATCGTGGGACAGGACGGGATGGCGGTCGGCGGCGCCGATGACGAGTCGCGCGAGGTCCCGGTGACGGAGATGGTCGAACAGCCCGCCAAGGTCATGCGGATCGGCAGCATGATCAAGCAACTCCTGGAAGAGGTACGCGCCGCACCTCTCGACGAGGCGAGCCGGGTCCGGCTCAAGGACATCCACGCCGCCTCGGTCAAGGAGCTCGAAGACGGCCTCGCACCGGAACTGGTCGAGGAACTGGAGCGCCTGTCCCTGCCGTTCACCGAGGAGGCCATTCCCTCCGAGGCGGAACTGCGGATCGCGCAGGCGCAGTTGGTGGGCTGGCTGGAGGGCCTCTTCCACGGCATCCAGACGGCCCTGTTCGCGCAGCAGATGGCGGCGCGGGCCCAGTTGGAGCAGATGCGCCGCGCACTGCCCCCCGGCGGATCGCACGAGGACGACGAGGACGGCCCCCACGGCGCGGTCCGCTCCGGCCCGTACCTCTGACCCCACCCCACCCCACACCCACCCGGCGGGCCGGGGCCCCCGGCCCCGACCCGCCGGCGCTTTTCCCCGCACCGCCCCAGCCCCCTCACGCCCCTCCCGAGCAGCCCCCTCCACCCCCGCCGGCGTTTGAGGCCCGAGCCCGGGCAGCGCCCCCGTCAGCCCCGCCGGCGTTTGAGGCGCGGGCCCGGGCAGCGCCCATTTCAGCCTCGCCGGCGTTTGAGGCGCGGGTCCGGGCAGCGCCCGCTCCAGCCCCATCCGCAGTCACGGCACGGGCCGGACAGCACCCATTTCAGCCTCGCCGGCGTTTGAGGCGCGGGTCCGGGCAGCGCCCGGAAACCCCCACCCCGCCGCAACGCACGACGCAGGCCCGGGCAACACCCACATCCAGCCCGCCGGCGCTTGAAGCGCGGGCCCGGGCAGCGCCCGCTCCAGCCCCATCCGCAGTCACGGCACGGGCCGGGCAGCGCCCCCTTCAGCCTCGCCGGCGTTTGAGGCGCGGGTCCGGGCAGCGCCCGGAAACCCCCACCCCGCCGCAACGCACGACGCAGGCCCGGGTAGCGCCCACATCCAGCCCCGCCGGCGCTTGAAGCGCGGGTCCGGGCAGCGCCCGCTCCAGCCCCACCGACAGTCACGGCACAGGCCGGACAGCACCCCCATCCAGCCCCGCCGGCGTTTGAGGCGCGGGTCCGGGCAGCGCCCGGAAACCCCCCACCCCGCCGCAACGCACGACGCAGGCCCGGGCAGCCGGCGAAGGACACCCGGCCCCCATACTCAACGGCATGACCTACGACGCGATCGTCCTGGCCGGCGGCGCCGCCCGCCGCCTCGGCGGGGCCGACAAGCCCGGCCTCCGCGTCGGCGGCCGCGCCCTGCTGGACCGGGTCCTCGACGCGTGCGCCGACGCCGGGACCACCGTCGTGGTCGGCGGCCGCCGGGCAACGGCCCGCCCGGTGCGCTGGGCCCGCGAGGACCCGCCCGGCGGCGGCCCGGTGGCCGCACTGGACGCCGGTTTGCGGGCCACGACGGCCGGGCTGGTCCTCGTACTCTCCGCCGACCTGCCCTTCCTCGACCGGGACACCGTCCGCGCGCTGCTGGCCGCCGACGGGCCGGACGGGGCCCTGCTCCGGGACCCCGACGGCAGGGACCAGCCTCTGGTCGCCGCCTACCGGGCGGAGCCCCTGCGCCGCGAGATCGCCCTGCTCGCCACCGAGCACGGCACCCTCAACGGGCTGCCGTTGCGCGCCCTGACCGCCGAACTCGACCTGACCCCCGTCGCCGCCGCTGCGCCACTCGCCTCCTTCGACTGCGACACCTGGGAGGACCTGGCGGCGGCCCGCGCCCGGATCAGGGAGCATGGGACCGTGCTGGAGCAATGGATCAACGCCGCCAAGAACGAACTCGGCATCGACGTCGACGTCGACGTCACGGCCCTGCTCGACCTCGCCCGTGACGCCGCCCACGGCGTCGCCCGGCCCGCGGCTCCGCTGACGACCTTCCTCGTGGGCTACGCGGCAGCCCGCGCCGAGGCGCAGGGCGCCGACCCGGCGCAGGCCGTCCTCGACGCCTGCCACAAGACCGCCGAGCTGGCCCTGCGCTGGGCCGACGAAGCGCAGAACTCCGATGCGCGGCCCGCCGAAACGAATCCCGACCAGGCGAAGCCCGCCGATCCTCAGGAGAGCGGCTCAGGATGACCCGTACCGACGCCGACGGCGCCCTGGACGAAGCCCTTGCCCTGGTCACCCGCGATGACCGGGCCGGCGCCACCGGCGGCCACCGCGCCGCGGCCTGGCCGCACGCCCGGGCGGCGGCCGTCCGGGCCGGCTCCGGCGTCCGCGGCCGCAGCCACCGGGTACCGCTCCCGGACGCGCTCGGCGAGGTGCTGGAGGCTCCCCTGGAGGCCCTCTGCGACCTGCCGTCCTTCGACACCTCCGCCATGGACGGCTGGGCCGTCGCCGGACCCGGCCCCTGGCGGACCCGCCCCGGCGGGGTCCTGGCCGGGACTGAGCCGCCGGCTCCGCTCGCGGACGGCGAGGCCGTCAGGATCGCCACCGGCGCCCGGATCCCCGCGGACACCAGCGCCGTGATCCGCAGCGAGCACGTCCGCGAGGTCGGCGCCCAGCTGTACGCCGAGCGCGCCGTCAGCACCGGCCAGGACATCCGCCCGCGCGGCCAGGAGTGCCGCTCCGGGGACCTGCTGCTGCCCGTCGGTTCCCTCGTCACGCCGGCCGTCCTGGGCCTCGCCGCGGCCGCCGGGTACGACGAGCTGGTCACCCGGCCCCGGCCCCGCGTCGAGGTGCTCGTCCTCGGTGACGAGCTGCTGACCGAGGGCCGCCCCCACGACGGGCTGATCCGCGACGCCCTCGGCCCCATGCTCGGCCCCTGGCTCACCCGGCTCGGGGCGCAGGTCACCGGTACGCGCCGGCTAGGGGACGACCCGGCCGGGGCGCAGGCCCTGTACGAGGCCGTCGTCGGCTCCACCGCGGACCTGCTGATCACCACCGGTGGCACCGCCTCCGGCCCCGTCGACCACGTGCACCCCGTACTGGCCCGCGCCGGTGCCGAACTGCTCGTGGACGGGGTCGCCGTGCGCCCCGGGCATCCGATGCTGCTGGCCCGCATCGGCGACCGGGCGGACGGGCGGCACGTCGTCGGCCTGCCCGGCAATCCGCTGGCGGCCGTCTCCGGGCTGCTGACCCTCGCCGAGCCCCTGCTGCGCGCCCTCGCGGGCCGCCGACAGCGGCCGCGCTACACGGCGCCGGTGCAGGGGGACGTGCCCGGCCACCCGCACGACACGCGGCTCGTGCCGGTGCTGCTGACCGACGAACATGCCGTGCCGCTGCGGTACAACGGCCCGGCGATGCTGCGCGGCGTGGCCGCCGCCGACGCGCTGGCCGTCGTACCGCCGCACGGCGCACGATCCGGGCAGGATCTCGAAATCCTCGACCTGCCCTGGGCTTCGGGGGGATGTTTCACGTGAAACTTCACGGCCAGGACGCCATGGCGCGCGGCGCGGACGAGAAACTCGTCTCGCGCCGTATCAAGCTGCCCAGACGCGTCGTCGAAAAGCCGCTGCGGCAGGTCGGCCTTCGGCTGTTGATGGCCCTGTTCGTGCTGTTCCTGACGGTCCTGATCGTCTGGCTCGACCGCGCCGGGTACCACGACAACGCGAACGAGCAGGTCGATCTCCTCGACTGCTTCTACTACGCGACCGTGACCCTGTCCACGACGGGCTACGGCGACATCGTCCCGTACAGCGACAGCGCACGGCTGGTGAACATCCTGCTGATCACGCCGCTGCGCGTACTGTTCCTGATCATCCTGGTCGGCACCACCCTGGAAGTGCTCACCGAACGCACCAGGGAAGAATGGCGGCTGAGTCGCTGGAGGAAGAACTTGCGCGAGCACACGGTCGTCGTCGGCTTCGGTACGAAGGGCCGCTCAGCGCTGCAAACCCTGCTGGCCACCGGCCTCAGCAGGGAACAGGTCGTCATCGTCGACCCCAGTGCCAAGGTCATCGACATCGCCAACGCGGAGGGGTTCACGGGTGTGGTCGGCGACGCCACCCGCTCGGACGTCCTGCTGCGGGCGGAGATCCAGAAGGCCCGTCAGATCGTCATCGCCACCCAGCGGGACGACACTGCGGTCCTGGTGACGCTGACGGCGCGCCAGCTCAACCGGGGCGCGAAGATCGTCGCGGCGGTCCGCGAGGAGGAGAACGCGCCGCTGCTGAAGCAGTCCGGCGCGGACGCGGTCATCACCAGCGCCAGCGCGGCCGGGCGCCTCCTCGGGCTGTCGGTGCTCAGTCCGAGCGCGGGCACCGTGATGGAGGACCTCATCCAGCAGGGCAGCGGCCTGGACCTGATCGAACGGCCCGTCAACAAGTCCGAGGTGGGCCGGAACGTACGGGAGACCAACGACCTGGTCGTGAGCGTGCTGCGCGGCCATCGCTTGCTCGCCTACGACGACCCGCACGCGAGCCCGCTCCAGTTGACGGACCGGGTCATCACCATCGTGCGCGCCACGCGCCCGCTCACGCCCAACGTGACGCTCGGCCCGGTCGAGTAGACCGCGGATCGGGTGGACCGCGGATCCGGTGGACCGCGGATCGAGTCGGCGCGGGGGCCTCGCGCCGGCCCCGGGCCGGGCCGCCGCACCGCGGCGGCGTCCTGCCGTCCCGGGGCGGGTTCGCGTAGCCTCCGGGCCATGCATGCGATCACGATCGAGCAGCCCGGTGGCCCCGAGGCCCTCGTCTGGGCCGACGTACCCGATCCGGTGGCCGGCGAGGGGGAGGTGATCGTCGCGGTCGCGGCGAGCGCCGTGAACCGCGCCGACGTCCTCCAACGGCAAGGTTTCTACGACCCTCCGCCCGGCGCCTCCCCCCATCCCGGCCTGGAGTGTTCCGGCCGTGTCACCGCCGTCGGACCGGGCGTGTCCGGCTGGTCGGTGGGCGACGAGGTGTGCGCGCTGCTGGCCGGCGGCGGTTACGCGGAGCGGGTGGCGGTCCCGGCGGGGCAACTGCTGCCCGTGCCGGCGGGCATCGACCTGGTGACGGCCGCCGCGCTGCCGGAGGTCGTCGCGACGGTGTGGTCCAACGTGTTCATGGTCGCCGGGCTGCGCCCCGGCGAGACCCTGCTCGTGCACGGCGGCTCCAGCGGCATCGGCACGATGGCGATCCAGCTCGGCAAGGCGGTCGGTGCGCGGGTCGCGGTGACCGCGGGCGGCAAGGAGAAGCTGGCGCGCTGCGCCGAGCTCGGCGCGGACATCCTGATCGACTACCGCGAGCAGGACTTCGTGGAGGAGCTGCGGTCCGCCACGGGCGGCGCCGGAGCGGACGTGATCCTCGACATCATGGGCGCGAAGTACCTGGCGCGGAACCTGGACGCGCTGGCCGTCAACGGGCGGCTCGCCGTGATCGGGATGCAGGGCGGTGTCAAGGCCGAGCTGAACCTGGGCACCCTGCTGGCCAAGCGCGCGGCGATCACCGCCACCTCGCTGCGGACGCGGCCGCTGGAGGAGAAGGCCGCCATCATCGCGGCCGTACGGGAACACGTGTGGCCGCTGGTGGCTGCGGGGCGGGTGCGCCCCGTGGTGCACGCAACGTTCCCGATGGCCGAGGCCGCGGAGGCCCACCGGGTGCTGGAGTCCAGCGCCCACGTCGGCAAGCTGCTGCTGACCGTGTAGCCCACCGCGGAACGCCTCGTACGGGCGGCGCCCCAGTACGGCCGGCACGGGTGCTACGGGCGGCGCGGCAGTACGGCCGGCACGGGTGGTACGGCCGGGCGGGGTGGGGGTCCCGCCCGGCCATTGTTCCCGGGGCCGCCGCCCCGGGAGTCCTTGGCCGCGGCCCCGGCCGCCCGGGTCAGGACGGGCGGCTCGGGTGCTGCGGATCGGAGGCCTCGGATCCGAGGCCCCTGGTCAGAGGCTGCGCAGCAGCACCGCCGGGTTCTCCACGCAGTCGGCGACGTAGCGCAGGAAGCCGCCGGCCGCGCCGCCGTCACAGACCCGGTGGTCGAAGGTCAGCGACAGCTGGACGACCTTGCGCACGGCCAGCTCCCCCTGGTGCACCCACGGCTTGGGGATGATCCGGCCCACGCCGAGCATGGCCGCCTCGGGGTGGTTGATGATCGGCGTGGAGCCGTCGACCCCGAACACCCCGTAGTTGTTGAGGGTGAACGTCCCTCCCGTGAGGTCGGACGGTGCCAGCTTCCCGGCCCGGGCGAGCTCGGTCAGCCGGGCGAACTCCGCCGACAGGGACTCCGGGCTGCGGTCCTGCGCGTCCCGGACCACCGGAACCATCAGACCGCGCTCCGTCTGCGCGGCGAAGCCGAGGTGCACGGCCGGGAGCCGGACGATCTCGTTCGCCGCGAGGTCGACGGTGGAGTTGAGCTCCGGGTACTTGGCGAGCGCGGCCGTGCAGATCCGGGCGAGCAGCGCGAGCACCGAGATCTTCGGGCCGTCCACGGTGTTCATCGCGGCCCGGGCCGCCATCAGTTCGGTGGCGTCCGCGTCGACCCAGCAGGTGGCCTCGGGGATCTCGCGCCGGCTGCGCGAGAGCTTCTCCGCGACGGCCCCGCGCAGCCCCTTGAGCGCAATCCGCTCGCCCTGGGCCGCGGATCGGGTCGCCGCGACGGGTGCCGCGGCTGCGGCGGGCCGCGCGACGGAACCGGCGGACGCCGCGGACGCCCCGGCCAGGGCCGCCTCGACGTCGGCCCGCAGGATCAGCCCCTCCGGACCGGAGCCGTGCAACGCCCGCAGGTCGAGCCCGTTGTCCCGGGCCAACTTGCGCACCAGCGGCGAGATCACCGCGACGGGACCGACGGCGACCGCCGGAGCGACCACGACCGCCGGAGCGGCAGCGGCCACGGCCACGGCCGCCGGAGCGGCCTGCGCCGCACCCGCCGGCCTGACCCGGCGGCGTCGCGCCGGCCGGGAGTGGTCCGTGCCGTAACCGACCAGCACGTTGCCCGACCCGGACGCCGTCTCCGACGCCTCCGGCTCCGGCGTGGTGCCCGAGCCGACCGCCACCGTGATCAGCGGTGCTCCGACCGGGAGTTCCGTGCCCTCCTCGCCGAAGCGTGCGGTGACCACGCCGCCGTACGGGCAGGGGACCTCGACCATCGCCTTGGCCGTCTCGACCTCGACGACCGGCTGGTCGATCTCGACCACGTCGCCCACGGCCACCAGCCAGCGGACGATCTCCGCCTCGGTGAGCCCCTCCCCGAGGTCGGGCAGCTTGAACTCCAGTACCTGCGGCATCAGTTCTCCCACTGCAGGCGGGCCACGGTGTCCAGGATCCGGTCCACACCGGGCAGGTGGTGCTTCTCCAGCATCGGCGGCGGGTACGGAATGTCGAATCCCGTCACGCGCAGCACGGGCGCCTCCAGGTGGTGGAAGCACCGCTCCGTCACGCGAGCGGCGATCTCCGCGCCCGGTCCGCCGAAGCCGCCGGCCTCGTGGACCACGACCGCGCGCCCGGTACGGCGTACGGAGGCCACGACCGTCTCCTCGTCGAACGGGACGAGCGAGCGCAGGTCCACGACCTCCAGGTCCCAGCCCTCCTCGCGAGCCGCCTCGGCCGCCTCCAGACAGACCGGCAGGGACGGTCCGTAGGTGATCAGCGTGGCGCTCGTGCCCGCCCGGCGGACCAGGGCCTTGCCGATCCCGGGGACCTCGTCCGGCGCGTCCGGGGACCACGGTGACTTCGACCAGTACAGCCGCTTCGGCTCCAGGAAGACCACCGGGTCGTCGCTCGCGATCGACGCGCGCAGCAGCCCGTACGCGTCCTCGACCGTCGCCGGGGTGACGACCGTCAGACCGGGCGTGGCCACGTAGTACGCCTCGGAGGAGTCGCAGTGGTGCTCGACGCCGCCGATGCCGCCGCCGTACGGGACGCGGATGGTGATCGGCAGCGGCATCGCGCCCCGCGTGCGGTTGCGCATCTTCGCCACGTGCGAGATGAGCTGCTCGAAGGCCGGGTACGCGAACGCGTCGAACTGCATCTCCACGACCGGCCGCAGCCCGTACATGGCCATGCCGACCGCGGTGCCGAGGATTCCGGCCTCCGCGAGCGGGGTGTCCGTCACGCGGTCCTCGCCGAACTCCTTCACGAGGCCGTCCGTGATCCGGAAGACCCCGCCGAGCGCCCCGACGTCCTCGCCCATGACGTGGACGGTCGGGTCCTCGGCCATCGCGTCGCGCATGGCCCGGGTGAGGGCCTGCGCCATCGTCGCGGGCTTCACCGCCCGCTGTGCCACCGTGCTCACGCCTCTTCCTCGGCTTCCAGTTCGGCGCGCAGCAGGTCGGCCTGCTCGCGCAGTCGTCCGGTCTGCTCCGCGTAGACGTGCGCGAACAGGTCCATCGGGTCCAGGACCGGTTCGGCGTTCATCCGCTCGCGCAGGTTCGCGGCCATCGCCTCGGCCGCGTCGCGCGCCTCCCGGATGCCGTCCTCGTCGAGGATCCCGCGGGCGGTGAGCTCGCGCTCCAGCAGTTCCACCGGGTCGTGCGCCTTCCAGGCCTCCACCTCGGCGTCCGTGCGGTAGCGGGTCGCGTCGTCGGCGTTCGTGTGGGCCTCCATCCGGTACGTGATGGCCTCGATGAGGGTCGGACCGCCGCCGCCGCGGGCGCGCTGGACGGCCTCGGTGAGCACCTCGTGCATGGCCGCGACGTCGTTCCCGTCGACCAGCCGGCCGGGCATTCCGTAGCCGACGGCCTTGTGGGCCAGCGTCGGCGCCGCGGTCTGCTTGGCGAGCGGGACGGAGATGGCGAAGCCGTTGTTCTGGACCAGGAAGACCACCGGGGCCTGCCAGACGGCCGCGAAGTTCAGCGCCTCGTGGAAGTCGCCCTCGCTGGTGCCGCCGTCACCGACCATGGCCAGCGCGACGACCTCGTCCCCGCGCAGCCGGGCGGCGTGGGCGACGCCCACCGCGTGCGGCAGCTGGGTGGCGAGGGGGGTGCACAGCGGGGCTATCCGGTACTCGCGCGGGTCGTACCCGGTGTGCCAGTCGCCCCGCAGCAGCGTGAGCGCCTGTACGGGGTCCAGCCCGCGCGCCACGGCCGCCAGGGTGTCCCGGTAGCTCGGGAAGAGCCAGTCCTGCTCCTCCAGGACCAGCGCGGCCGCGATCTCGCAGGCCTCCTGGCCGACGGTGGACGGGTACACGGCGAGACGGCCCTGCCGGGTCAGCGCGGTGGCCTGCGCGTTGTAGCGGCGGCCGCGCACGAGTTCGGCGTAGTACCGGCGCATCAGCGTCGGGTCGAGGCGGTCGGCCGCCTCGGTGCCCAGCACCCGGTACGGCTCGGGGTCCGGAAGCAGCGCCGCTGCGTCCGTACGGGGCCTCCAGGCGGGCGGCGGGGTGACACGGTGGGACGCACCGGCACCGGGCAGCTCTTGGACCGTCATGGCGGCGTACACCTCCTCGTGGGAAGCGGGCAGGGAGTGCCCCGGATGTGAGGCCCCTCACCAACCGATTGTTCGGTTGTCCGGGCAATTTGGCTACAGGCGGCTCCAGGCTGTGGACAAACTGGCGCCGGGGCCGTGGGATGGGTGCAGGACGTCCAGGAGAGGGAGGCATCGGGCAATGCCGGATGAACAAATGGCCGGAGCCGGTTCCGGCCCGGTCCCGCCGGGGGCGGTCCCGGGCGCCCCTCCGGTGCCTTCCCGCCCCCTGGATCCGATCGACCGGTCGATCATGCGGCTGCTCCAGGCGGACGGCCGGGCGTCCATACGCTCGGTGGCCGAGCAGGTCCACGTGTCGCGGGCCAATGCCTACGCCCGCATCAACCGGCTCATCGACGACGGGGTGATCCGCGGTTTCACCGCCCGGGTGAACCACGAACGAGCAGGTCAGGGCGCTTCCGCGTACATCACCCTGAAGATCGTCCAGAACTCCTGGCGGACGGTGCGCGAACAGCTGCGCGAGTTGCCGGGAGCGGCGCACATCGCACTGGTCAGCGGCGACTTCGATGTCCTGCTGCTCGTCCACACCCCGGACAACCGGACCTTGCGCGAGCTGGTCCTGACGCGCCTCCAGTCCATCCCGGAGGTCCTCTCCACGCGCACGCTGCTGGTTTTCGAGGAGACGGACCTCCTCGACCCGGGCCCCGCCACCGGTCCCGCCCTCACGGAGGAGTGAGCGCCCGGCCCACGGACGACACCGGTACGACTGATCCGACCGGGTGGTGCGGGGGAGCGGTCGACCACGCGGTGCCCCCCCCCGGATCCCGGACAACGCGGTGCGCCCCCCGGATCCCGGAGGGCGCACGGTGTGCCGGTGTGTCGCGCGGCGTCCACGAAGCCGCTTTCTCCGCGTTCCCGAAGAGGCCGCGGTCACGAAGCCGCGTCGCCACGTCCCTTCGGGGTCGCGCGGAGCCCGTCGAGGGCCATGTGGACCACCGCGTCGGCGAGCTGGCCGTGGTCCGCGCCGGGGTGCGGGCGGTACCACTCCACGAGCGAGTTCACCATGCCGAACAGCAGCCGCGTGGCGAGCCGGATGTCCACGTCCGCGCGCAGGTCCCCGTCGGCCGCGGCGGCCTTCAGCAGGTCGGCGACGCGGTGATCGAACTCGCGGCGCCGCTCCAGCGCCCAGCGCTCGGTGCGCGTGTTGCCCCGGACCCGCAGCAGCAGCGTCACGTACGGCAGTTCGCCGAGCAGCACCTCGACCGTCCGCCGGGTCACGTACTCGACCCGTTCCACCGCCCGGCCGCGTACGGCGCCGGGTTCGTCGAGGACGGCGAAGAGTCCGTCCAGCGCGCGGCTGACGGCCCGCAGGAGCAGTTCCTCCTTGCCCGCGACGTGGTGGTAGATGGAGGACTTGGAGATTCCGGCCGCCTTGGAGAGGTGCTCCATGGAGGTGCCGTCGTAGCCGCGCTCGTTGAAGACCTGGACGGCCACGGAGAGCAGCGTCTCCGGGGTGTAGGTGTCCCGCCTGACAGTGGTCATGCCGTGTCCTCCCCCTCGTCTTCCCCGTCCGCCGCGTAGCCCAGCCTGAACAGCGCCAGCGAGGGCGCGTAGCGGCCGCCGGGACAGCGTTCGTCCAGGTTGTGCAGCAGGTCGTAGGCCCAGTCCGGGCCGAGCAGCGCGTGCCAGGCGGACGGGCCCAGGGGGTAGTTGACGCCGAGGGTCATCGCGGTGTCGATGTCCTCGGCGTCCGCGACGCCCCGCGCCACGGCGTCGGCGGTCAGGTCGATCAGCATGGCGACGGTCCGGGCGACGATCATGCCGGGGACGTCGCCGATGACGGAGACCTTCTTGCCCAGCTTCTGGAAGAGGCCGACGGCCTCCGCAAGGGTCCGCGCGCTGACGTCCTCGCTCGCGGAGAGCGCGACACGGGTGGCGCCGCGGTAGTCCAGGGCGAGGTCGAAGTAGACGACGTCGGTGAACTCGACGGAGGTCTTGCCGTCCGCGAGCACCAGCTGGCCCTCACCGGGCAGCTGGATGTACGGACCGCCGTGCCCGGTGGCCGTCACCGCGATCCCGGCCTCCTCGATGAGCTCCGCCAGGACGGCGGCCGGGCCGAGGTCGCCGACGACGGTGACCTTGTCCGGCGCCTCCTCGGGGCCCGCGGTGTGCGGCTCCGGCAGCCGGGCGTCCTCCCCGTACGGGAACCAGCCCTGCCCGGACTTGCGGCCGAGCCGGCCCGACTGGACCAGCCGGCGCTGGGCGAGGGAGGGGGTGAACTTGGGGCTGCGGAAGAACGAGTCCCAGACGGAGCGGGTGACGGCCTCGTTGACGTCCTGGCCGATCAGGTCGGTGAGCTGGAACGGCCCCATCCGGAAGCCGCCGCTCTCGCGGAGCACGGCGTCGATGGTGGCCGGGTCGGCGCCGCGCTCCTCGTACACCGCGAAGGCCTCGGCGTAGAACGGGCGGGCGATCCGGTTGACGATGAATCCCGGGGTGTCGGAGCAGTTGACCGGGGTCTTGCCCCAGCCGAGGACCGTGGCGTGGACGCTCTCGGCCACGTCGGGGTCGGTCGCGTGCCCGCTGACGACCTCGACGAGGGGCAGCAGCGGCGCGGGGTTGAAGAAGTGCAGGCCGAGGAAGCGGCCGGGGTGGCGGAGGTCGGCGGCGAGTTCGGTGACCGAGAGGGAGGAGGTGTTGGTGGCCAGCACCGCCCCGGGCGCGATCACCGCTTCCAGGGCCGCGAAGAGGGTGCGCTTGACGGTGACGTCCTCGACGACGGCCTCGATGACCAGGGCCGCGTCGGCGAGGTCGGCGAGGGTGCGCGCCGCGCCGATCCGGCCGATCGCCTCCTCGGCCTCGGCACCGTCCAGGCGGCCCTTGGCCGCCATCCGCTCGACGCGGTCGCGCACGAGGCCCGCCCCGGCCTCGGCGAAGGCGGGGTCGATGTCGTGGAGCAGCACGCGGTGACCGGCGAGGAGGGCGACCTGGGCGATGCCCTGCCCCATGGTGCCGGCGCCGACGACCGCCACAGTGCGGGACCGCTCGATTGCTGTCATGTCCTGATCCTCCCGCACCGACTTATCCACAGGCCTGCCGGGCCCTCTTGTCCCGACCGATCGTTCGGTTACTCTAACTGCAGTCTGCTCTTCTTCACCCGCCCCTGCCTGATCTCAGCCTGCGAAATCAGCCTGATCCTGCCCGGCTCAACGAGGAGTTGGTCCCTGATGGCCGCCGAGCTCACCCTCCCCCAGCTGTCCGAGAAGCACCGGCCCACCCTGGACCAGGCGCTGGCTGCCATCCGCAGCCGCGCCTACTGGTCCCCGCACCCCGAACACCCCAAGGCGTACGGGGAAACCGCCCCGGCCGACGGGCTCGCCGCCTTCGAGGCCGTCCGCGGCTCCCGCTTCGACCTCGACCAGCCCGGCACCGACGGCTGGACGGGCGGCGAGGTCTCCCCGTACGGCCCGGAGCTGGGCGTCGAGTACCCGCACGCCGACCCCGACGTGCTGATCCCCGCGATGCGGGCCGGCATGGGTGCCTGGCGGGACGCCGGGCCCGAGGTCCGCGCCCTGGTCTGCGTCGAGATCCTGTCCCGGATCGGCGCGCGGACGCACGAGTTCGCGCACGCGGTCATGCACACCAGCGGCCAGGCCTTCATGATGGCCTTCCAGGCTGGCGGCCCCCACGCCCAGGACCGTGGCCTGGAGGCCATCGCCTACGCGTACGAGGAGCAGACCCGGGTGCCCGGCCGGGCCGACTGGTCGAAGCCGCAGGGCAAGCGCGACCCGCTGGAGCTCGACAAGACGTTCACGGCCGTCCCGCGGGGCGTCTCGCTGATGATCGGCTGCAACACCTTCCCGACCTGGAACGGCTACCCCGGCCTGTTCGCCTCGCTCGCCACCGGCAACCCGGTCCTGGTCAAGCCGCACCCGCGCGCCGTCCTGCCGCTGGCGCTGACCGTCAAGGTGGCCCGCGAGGTCCTCGCCGAGGCCGGCTTCGACCCGAACCTGGTGGCCCTCGCCGTCGAGCGCCCGGGCGAAGGCATCGCCAAGACCCTCGCGCTGCGCCCCGAGGTCAGGATCATCGACTACACCGGCTCGACGGAGTTCGGGGACTGGCTGGAGACCAACGCCCGCCAGGCGCAGGTCTACACGGAGAAGGCGGGCGTCAACACCGTCGTCGTCGACTCCACCTCCGACTACAAGGGGATGCTCTCCAACCTGGCGTTCTCGCTGTCCCTGTACAGCGGCCAGATGTGCACCACCCCGCAGAACCTGCTGATCCCGCGCGACGGCATCGGGACGGACGCCGGCCACAAGTCGTACGACGAGGTCGTCGCCGACCTCGCCGCCTCGGTCGGGGGCCTGCTGGGCGACGATGCCCGGGCCAACGCCCTGCTGGGCGCGCTGGTCAACCCGGACGTCAAGGCCCGCCTGGAGGCGGCCGCCTCCCTCGGCGAGGTCGCCCTGGCCTCCCGCGAGGTGGTCAACCCGGAGTTCCCGGACGCCGTGGTGCGCACCCCGGTCCTGGTCAAGCTGGACGCCGCCAAGCCGGACCCGGAGGCCGCCTACCTCTCGGAGTGCTTCGGCCCGGTCGCCTTCGCGGTCGCGGTGGACTCCACCGCCGACGCCCTGGAGCTGCTGCGCCGCACGGTGCGGGAGAAGGGCGCGATGACCGTGGGCGCGTACACGACGTCCCCGGACACCGAGCGGGCCATCGAGGAGGTCTGCCTGGAGGAGTCGGCGCAGCTCTCGCTGAACCTGACCGGCGGGGTCTACGTCAACCAGACCTCGGCCTTCTCCGACTTCCACGGCTCCGGCGGCAACCCGGCGGCGAACGCCGCCCTGTGCGACGGCGCGTTCGTCGCGAACCGCTTCCGCGTGGTGGAGGTCCGCCGCCAGGCATGACCCGTACGGGGCGCCGAGTCGGCCGGGTACCCGTACGGGGCTCCCGGCCGTACGGGGCGTCCGGTCGGCCGGGGCGGCCCGGGATTTCCGGGTCGACCCGGGGCGCCGGGTCGGCCGGGGCGGCCCGGGGTGATTCCCGTACCGCCGCCGGCGCCCGTACCGCCCCGGCTCACCCGGGAAGGCCGTCGGGCCCGGCGGCTCCTCCCGTGCCGAAGGCGCGCGAGGAGCCGTCCACCTGGGCCATCCTGCGCAGGGCCGCGAACATCGCGTCACCCATGACGATGCCGACCACGACCTCCTCGATGAGGTCCTCCCGCGCCGGCCCCCGCCCCACGTGCGCCAGGTCCGCCCGCGCCACGCCCTCCGCCGCCGTCGCGTACGCGTCGAGCACCTCCGCGAAGCCGCCGTGCCCGATCCGGGACAGTGCCGCCAGCGCCGTGGTCAGGGCCTGCGCCTGCGGACTGTCGGGCGAGACGTGCCAGTCCCGCGCCGCGATCAGGTCCGCCACCTTCTTCCGGGCCACGACCACGTCGGGGTCCGCGTCCAACTCCGCGTCCGGAGCCCCGTCCGCGTCCCCGTCCGCCAGGGTCGCGCACCCATCACCGGTGTACCCGGGTACGAGCAGGTCGGCGGCCGCGCCCAGCAGCTTGTGCGTCGAGCGCTGCTTGTCGTCCACCGCGACGAGGACCTCGCCGATGTTCGCCACCGAGAGCCCGCCCACCTCCAGCAGGGCGCGGATGAGCCGCAGCCGACGCTCATGGGCGTCCCCGTAACTGGCCTGGTTGGGGCTGGTGAGCTCCCCGGGCGCCAACAGCCCTTCCCGTACGTAGTACTTGATCGTCGGGACCGGCACGCCGGTCCGGCCGCTCAACTCTCCGATGCGCATCGTGCGTCCACTTCTTCTTTTTGCTTGCCTGCCCCCGCCTCATCATAGATAGTGGCGCTACCGGATAGCGGCAAGTGCCACTATCTATCTTTCACCGGGGGAACGAATGTCGCTGTCTTCCTTACGTACCTGGCACCGGCCACTGACCGTCTTCGCCGCCGTGATGGTGCTGTGGGCCATCGGCTCCGGCATCGGACTGCTGGTGGACGACCGCGTCCTGGTCGGCGCCCCGATCTGGGCCAAGCCCTTCAAGTTCGCCGTCTCGTTCGTCGCCTACGCGCTCAGCCTGGCCTGGATGGTCTCCCTCGTCGGCTCGGCCCGCCCCCGACTGCGGCGACCCGCCTGGTGGGGCGGCACCGTCGTCGTCGCCGCGAGCGGCGTCGAGATGCTGCTCATGACGATCCAGGTCGTGCGCGGCGAGCAGAGCCACTTCAACCGGCGGACGCCCTTCGACGCCCAGCTCTACGACGCCATGGCCATGACCGTGGTGGTGCTCTGGCTGTCCACCCTGGTCATAGCCGTCCTGCTGTTCCGCACCCGGATCACCGACCGGGCCACCACCTGGGCGATCCGGATCGCCGCCGTCCTCGCCCTCACGGGCGCCGGACTCGGCTTCCTGATGACCCGGCCGACCGACGAACAACTCCTCGTCGACGACGCGCCGGTGGTCGGCGCGCACGGCGTGGGCGTACCGGACGGCGGGCCCGCCATGCCGCTCACCGGCTGGTCCACCACCGGCGGCGACCTGCGCGTCCCGCACTTCTTCGGGATGCACGCGCTCCAGGTGCTTCCGCTGCTCGTCCTGGTACTGGCCGCCCTCGCGGCGCGCCACGCCCCGCTGCGCGCGGAGCGGGTACGGCTGCGCCTGACCGTCGTGGCGGGCGGGCTCTACGCCGCCACGCTCGCGCTGCTCACCTGGCAGGCCCTGCGCGGCCAAGCCCTGATCCACCCCGACGGCGCGACCCTGGGCGCGGCCGCGGCGATCGTGGTGGCGGGGGTCCTAGGCGTCCTCGCCGCCCTGCGATCCGGCCGGGGGGCCGCCCCAGTGGAAGAGGGTCATGGCCACGCTGGTGGCGAGGTTGTAGCTGGAGACCTGGGGGCGCATCGGAAGGGAGACCAGGTGGTCCGCCCGGGCGCGTAGCTCGGGTGAGATGCCGTGCCGCTCGGAGCCGAAGGCGAGCAGGGCGTCGTCCGGGAGGGTGAGGCCGCGGATGTCCGCGCCCTCCGGGTCGAGCGCGTACAGCGGCCCGGTCGGCAGCTCCTCCAGGGCGAGCCGTTCGACCGTGGTGGCCCAGTGCAGGCCGGCCCCCGCCCGGACCACGTTGGGGTGCCAGGGGTCGAGGTCGCCCCGGGTGACCACGCCCGTGGCGCCGAAGCCGGCGGCGAGGCGGACGACGGCGCCGACGTTGCCCAGGTTGCGCGGGTTGTCGAGGACCACGACCGGCGCCGGCCGGGGCCGCCGGGCCAGCGCCGCCCGCCCGGCGGCGCGGTCGGGCCGCACGGCGAGCGCGGCGACGCCGGTGGGATGGACGCGGGGCAGCAGGTCCTTGAGCGGGGCCCGCCGCAGCAGCCGCCCCACCTCCGGGGCCACGTCCGGAGCCAGCTCGGCGGCCAGGGCCCGTACGGCGTCCGGGTCGTCGGCGACGACCACGCGGATTTCGGCGCCGAAGCGCAGGGCGTGCTTGAGCGCGTGGAACCCGTCGAGCAGGACGGCCCCGTCCTGCCCGGCCGCCTCCCGCCACTGGCGCACGGTCTCGTCGGGACTCCGCTGCTCGCTCATGCGCCGACCCTACGACGCCGGGGGCGGGGGCCCGCCCCCGGCCCGTCGCCGGGGCGCGGCCGGCCGCCGCCGTCAGCGCGGTACCGCGGCGGGTTCCGCCACGACGGGGTCCTGCGGGGCTCGGGACGCCCGCGCGTCCGCCGGCTCCCGCGCCCCCGGCCTCCGTACCCGCCCCCGTACGGGACGCAGCGCCGCGGTCCGGGCCCCGAGCCACACCAGGAAGGCCGTCGGCAGGAACACCGCGTCGGCCGCGATCATCGCCAGCGAGAAGAACGGCAGCCCCAGCAGCAGCGCGATGCCCGCGTGCTCCAGCATCATCACCGCCAGCAGCACGTTCTTCACACGCCGGTCGAACAGCGTGAACGGGAAGGCGACCTGCACCGCCACCGTCCCGTACGAAAGCAGCATCACCAGCGTCCCGCTGCCCGCCAGCAGCCCGGACAGCCCCGGCCAGGGGGTGAAGTAGTCCAGTCCGAGCGGGTAGTACAGCGCGGTCCCGTCCTGCCAGCGGGAACCCTGGATCTTGTACCAGCCGGCCGTCGCGTAGATCAGGCACACCTCCGCCATGATCACCAGCATTCCGGCGTTGTGCAGCACGTTCGCCAGGACGTCCAGCACCGCCCGGGCGTCCCCGTCCGGCTCGTACCGGTCGACCAGCCACCACAGCCCGAGCCCGACCCACAGCGCCGCGAAGGCGGCCAGCCAGCCGGTGCTGAACCGCCCGGTCAGCGCCCCGTACGCGAGGACGACGCCCAGCACGCCCCACAGCACCGGCCCCGCCGCGCCCGCCGAGGCGCTGCCGCGCAGCCGGACCCGGCGGGCGTCCAGCGACCACACCTGCGCGCAGCGGGTCAGGACCAGGTAGATCGCCATCAGGTGGATGACGTTGTCCCCGCCGTCGCCCATGAAGACGCTGCGGTTCTGCAGGGACAGCACGCCGACCATGAACACCACGGACGTCGCCCGGGTGCGCCAGCCGAGCACCAGCAGCAGGCTCGCGAGCACGGAGACGGCGTAGACGATCTCGAACCAGAGTGAGGAGTCCGACCACATCAGGACCGTGAACGCCCGGTTCGAGGCGATCAGCCGCTCGGCCAGCTGCCAGCTCCACGGGCTGTCCGGCCCGTACAGTTCGTGCCGGTTCGGGAGCTCGCGCAGCAGGAAGAACAGCCAGGTCCCGGCGAAACCGATGCGGACCACGGCGCTCTGGTACGGGCCCAGCGCCCGCCCGGTCACCTTGGTCAGGGCGGCGACCGCCCGGGCCCGGGGCCCCGGCCGCTTCACACCGTCCACCACGGCAGCTCCCGGTAGTAGGTCTGGGTGTCCGTCTTCTCGGTGCTCCAGCTCGGCGCCGCGACGGCGGTGGTCGCCGAGCGCAGCTGGATCCGCTCGATCCGGTCGGCGGCGCCGCCACCGCCCCGGTCGCCGCTCGCACCGCCTTCGGCGAGCCGGTCCAGGGCGATCCGGCGCAGGTACTCCTCGGACAGCGCGCCCCGGTCGCCGTTCGGGCGGTTGTTCTCGTCGTGGGAGCCCGTGAAGAAGTCCCAGGCCCGGCGGAGCTCGTTCTGTTCGGTGTGGCTCGGCAGCAGGCTGTGCCGGATGGCCGCGCCGTCCTCGGCGGACAGGTCGCGCCAGCCCCCGGTGACGACCTCGCCCCCGGAGGTGCGGACCTCGGCCCGGACCTGCACGGAGATGTTCTGCTGGAGGGGGTTCGGGGCGAAGAGCTTCCAGTTCTGTTCGAACTCGGGGTAGACCCATCCGTCGACCAGGTCCGCGTGCTGCTTGCTCAGCGTGTTCGACGGCGCGACGTGCAGGAAGACGAGCGCCAGATGCAGGCCGGCGGCGACGGCCACCGCCGCCAGACCCAGCGCCGCCACGACCCGGTACGGGGCGGGCAGGCCCCCGATGCCGGGGGCCCGGGGCGGGGCGGCAGGCCCATCCGGCCCGTCGGACGGGGCCGGATCCGGCGCGGGATCCGGGCCGGGGTCGGCGGCGGGATCCGGGCCGGGGTCCGCGGCGGAATCCGCGACCTCCGGCGGCGCGGCGCGAGCATCCTCCGCCGGGCCGGAAGGTGCCGGAACGGCCGTCGGAGGGACTCCTTCCGCAGGCTCGTGCTCGTTCGAAACCATCCCGCCCCGATCATCCGGCGTCCACAGGGTTGCCCACAGAGGTTGACACCCTACGGGCCGCCGTCTCACCATTGAAGAGGATGAACCGAACGATCGGTCGGTCGGGCGGACGGAAGAATCTGACAGGGAGCCGAGATGGTCGCAGTGACCCCGGAATCGGGCCCGGGCACGGCAGCGGCGGCAGGTACGGCGGCCGTCGTCGAGGCGGACCTCGTCGCGCAGCTCGCCGCGGCCTTCGACGCCGCGGTGGCGGCGGACGAGCGCGTCGAGCCGCGCGACTGGATGCCCGACGAGTACCGCGCCTCGCTGGTCCGGCAGATGGCCCAGCACGCCCACTCCGAGATCATCGGCATGCAGCCCGAGGCCAACTGGATCACTCGGGCGCCGTCGCTGCGCCGCAAGGCGATCCTGATGGCCAAGGTGCAGGACGAGGCCGGCCACGGCCTCTACCTCTACAGCGCCGCCGAAACCCTCGGCACCAGCCGCGACGAGCTGCTCGACAAGCTCCACGCCGGCAAGCAGAAGTACTCCTCGATCTTCAACTACCCCACCCTGACCTGGGCGGACGTCGGCGCGATCGGCTGGCTCGTGGACGGCGCGGCGATCACCAACCAGGTGCCGATCTGCCGCTGCTCGTACGGCCCGTACGCCCGCGCCATGGTCCGCATCTGCAAGGAGGAGTCCTTCCACCAGCGCCAGGGGTACGAGCTGCTCCTCGCCCTCTCGCAGGGCACCGAGGCCCAGCACGCCATGGCGCAGGACGCCGTGGACCGCTGGTGGTGGCCCTCCCTGATGATGTTCGGCCCGCCCGACGACGAGTCGGTCCACTCCGCCCAGGCGATGGCCTGGCGGATCAAGCGGCACTCCAACGACGAGCTGCGCCAGCGCTTCGTGGACATCGCCGTCCCGCAGGCCGAGTCCCTGGGCCTGACCCTGCCCGACCCCGACATCAAGTGGAACGACGAGCGCGGGCACCACGACTTCGGCGCCATCGACTGGTCGGAGTTCTGGAACGTGCTCAAGGGCAACGGTCCGTGCAACGAGCAGCGGATCAGCCAGCGCCGGACGGCGCACGAGGAAGGCGCGTGGGTCCGCGAGGCCGCGGCGGCCTACGCCGAGAAGCACACCAGCACCGGACGAGAGGTACAGGCATGACGCAGAACTGGCCCCTGTGGGAGGTGTTCGTGCGCTCGCGCCGCGGCCTCTCGCACACGCACGCGGGAAGCCTGCACGCCCCGGACGCGGAGATGGCCCTGCGCAACGCCCGCGATCTCTACACGCGGCGCGGCGAGGGCATCTCCATCTGGGTCGTGCCCTCCACGGAGATCATCGCCTCCTCGCCGGACGAGCGGGACCCGTTCTTCGCGCCGTCCGCCGACAAGCCCTACCGGCACCCCACCTTCTACGACATTCCCGAGGGGGTGCGTCACCTGTGAGCAGCACCGACACCACCCTCACCGGCTCGACGGCCGCGGCCGCGCTCGCCCTCGGCGACGACGCGCTGATCCTGTCCCACCGCCTGGGCGAATGGGCCGGTCACGCCCCCGTCCTGGAGGAGGAGGTGGCCCTCGCCAACATCGCCCTCGACCTGCTCGGTCAGGCGCGCGTCCTGCTGTCCATGGTGGGCGACGAGGACGAGCTGGCCTTCCTGCGCGAGGAGCGTTCCTTCCGCAACCTCCAGCTGGTCGAGCAGCCCAACGGCGACTTCGCCCACACGATCGCCCGGCAGCTCTACTTCTCCTTCCACCAGCACGAGCTGTACGGCGCGCTGGCCGCCGGGAACGGCCCGTTCGCACCGCTCGCGGCCAAGGCCGTCAAGGAGACCGCCTACCACCGCGACCACGCCGAGCAGTGGACCCTGCGCCTCGGTGACGGCACGGAGGAGAGCCGCCGACGGATGCGGGCCGGGCTGGACTCCCTGTGGAAGTACACGGGCGAGATGTTCCAACCCCTCGACGGATCTGACGGACTCGACGGATCCGACGGCCTCGGCCTGGACCGGGTCGAACTGGAGGCCCGCTGGCTGACCGCCGTGGGCGGCGTACTGGAGCGGGCCGGTCTCGCGCTCCCCGAAGGGCCGCGCACGGGGGCCTGGGCCGCCGGCGCGGGCCGCGAGGGCCTGCACACCGAGTCGTTCGGTCGGCTGGTCGCGGAGATGCAGCACCTGCACCGCAGCCACCCGGGAGCGTCCTGGTGACCGGGACCGCGGGAGCCCTGGGCATGACCCGTCTGGAGGCGGAGCTGGCCGAACTCGCCGGTTCCGTCCCCGACCCGGAACTGCCGGTCCTCACGCTCGCCGAGCTCGGCGTGATGCGCGGTGTCCGGATGCACGCGGACGGCCACGCCGAGGTCACGCTCACCCCCACCTACACCGGCTGCCCGGCGATCGAGGCCATGTCGGCCGACATCGAGCGGGTGCTGATCGGCCACGGGATCCCCGAGGTGCGGGTCGTCACCGTGCTCGCCCCCGCCTGGTCGACGGACGACATCAGCGCCGAAGGCCGCCGGAAGCTGGCCGAGTTCGGCATCGCGCCGCCCCGCCCGCACGCTGCCGGAGGCCCCGTCCCGCTGACCCTGTCGGTGCGCTGCCCCAACTGCGGGTCCACCGACACCGAGCTGCTCAGTCGGTTCTCCTCCACCGCGTGCAAGGCGCTGCGCCGCTGCGTTGCCTGCCGCGAACCGTTCGACCACTTCAAGGAGCTGTAGATGGCCGTGTCTGTGCCCTCGGCGGACCCGGGCCCCGCGCGCCCCGCGCGCCACGGCGCCTTCCACGCGCTGACGGTGGCGGCGGTCGAGCGGCTCACCGACGATTCGGTGGCGCTCACCCTCGCCGTGCCCCCGGAACTGCGCGAGGAGTACCGGCACGCGCCCGGCCAGCACCTCACCCTGCGCCGCAGCGGCTCCGAGGGCGGCGGCGTCCGCCGCACCTACTCGATCTGCTCCCCCGCCCCGACCGCCGAGGGCCCGGGCCCCGCCGCCCTGCGGGTCGGGGTACGGCTCGTGGAGGGCGGCGAGTTCTCCACGTTCGCGCACAAGGAGATCGCCTCCGGGGACGTGCTGGACGTGATGGTCCCGGCCGGTCGCTTCGTGCTGGACCCCGCCGCGGCCCCGGCCGCCGCGCACTACGCGGCCGTCGTCGGCGGCAGCGGGATCACCCCGGTCCTGTCGATCGCCGCGAGCCTGCTGGCGGCGAGGCCCGACGCCCGTTTCTGCCTGGTCCGCAGCGACCGTTCGGCCGCCTCGACGATGTTCCTGGACGACGTGGCCGACCTCAAGGACCGCTACCCCGACCGCTTCCAACTGGTGACCGTGCTGTCCCGCGAGGAGCAGGAGGCGGGCCTGCCGTCCGGCCGGCTCGACCAGGCGCGGCTGGCGGACCTGCTGCCCGCGCTGCTGCCGGTCGCCGAGGTGACGGGCTGGTTCCTGTGCGGGCCGTACGGGCTGGTCCAGGGCGCCGAGCGGGCCCTCGGCGAACTCGGCGTCGCCCGCGCCCGGGTGCACGAGGAGATCTTCCACGTCGAGGACACCGCGCCGCAGGCCCCCGCCCCGAGCGCCGCGCCGACCCACGTCCGGGTCACCGCCCGGCTCGACGGCCGGTCGGGCACCTGGCCCGTCCAGGACGGCGAATCCCTGCTGGACGCCGTGCTGCGCGGTCGCGCGGACGCCCCGTACGCCTGCAAGGGCGGCGTCTGCGGCACCTGCCGGGTCTTCCTGGTCGGCGGCGAGGTGCGGATGGACCGCAACTTCGCGCTGGAGGCCGAGGAGACGGACGCCGGGTTCGTGCTGGCCTGCCAGTCGCACGCGGTGAGCGAGGAAGTGGAGATCGACTTCGATCGCTGACCGGCGCAGTTGTCGCACGGCAGCGCCGCGGAACCCGGGCCGGACGAGCGAAGCGGACGGCCCGGGCCCTCCCCCTGTGCATTTCCTCCCGCCTGCTCTATCTTGACGGACCGTCAGATATGCGAGCGGGACCGCTCCGGTGCACGCGGGAGGACAGGCAGTGGACTTCACCTTCACCGAGGAACAGCAGGCGGCCGTCGAGGCGGCCAGGGCCGTGTTCGCGGATGTCGCCCCCGACAGCGTGCCCAGCCCCGCACTCACCCCGGGCGCCGTCGCCGACGAGTTCGACCGGCCGCTGTGGGGCAGTCTCGCGGGGTCCGACCTACTGAGCCTCGTCCTCGCCGAGGAACACGGCGGCGCCGGGCTCGACGCCATCGCCCTGTGCCTGGTGCTGCGCGAGGCCGCGAAGGTGTTGGCCCGGGTGCCGCTGCTGGAGCACTGCGCCACCGCCATGGCCGTCCAGGCCCACGGCAGCGCCGAGCTGGCCTCCGCCCTGTTGCCCGGCGCCGGCCGCGGCACAGTGGTGCTGACCGTCGCCGCGCACGGCCGCACCGGCCACGATCCCGCCGAACTCGCCGTCACCGCACACCGCGACGGAGCCGAATGGACCCTGGACGGGGTGCAGACGTCCGTCCCCTGGGCGCACAGCGCCGACTGGATCGCCGTACCCGCCCACCGGGGTGACGGCGAGGCCGTCCTCGCGCTCGTCCCGCGTTCCGCCGGCGGGCTCACCCTCGCCGACCAGTACTCCACCAGCGGGGAGCGGCTCGCGGAGCTCACCCTCGACGGGGTTCGGGTGCCGGCGGCCCACCTCATCGAAGCCCCTGACGCCTGGGACCGGCTCCGTCAGCTCCTCACCACCGGAACCTGCGCCCTCGCACTCGGCCTGGGCGAGAGCGTCCTCACCATGACCAGCCAGTACACCAGCAAGCGGGAGCAGTTCGGCTTCCCCGTGGCGACCTTCCAGGCCGTCGCCGTACAGGCCGCCGACCGCTACATCGACCTGCGCGCCATGGAGGTCACCCTCTGGCAGGCCGCCTGGCGGCTCGACGCGGCGACCGGCGGCGCGGGCGGCCCGCTGCCCAGCTCCGGTGACGTCGCCGTCGCCAAGATCTGGGCCTCCGAGGGCGTACGCCGGGTCGTGCAGACCGCCCAGCACCTGCACGGCGGCTTCGGCGCCGACACCGACTACCCCCTGCACCGCTTCCACGCCTGGGCCAAGCAGTTGGAGCTGCAACTCGGGCCGGCCGCGGCGCACGAGGAGGCCCTGGGCGACCTGCTGGCCGCCCACCCCCTCGCCTGAACCGGCCCGCGAGCCGCCACGAAGCCGAAGGGCCCCTCGGAGAGGGGCCCTTCCGCGAAAGAAGCCTCAAAGCCTCGGCTCAAAGCCCCAGAGACCCAAAGGCTCAAAGGCTCAAAGCACGAAGGCCGGGTTCCCGTTGTCCGTCACCATCGGGCGCCCGGCACCCTCCCAGGCCTGCATCCCGCCGTCCACGTTCACGGCGTCGATGCCCTGGCGCACCAGGTACTGGGTGACCTGCGCCGAGCGACCGCCGACCCGGCACATCACGTGCACCCGGCCGTCCTGCGCGATGGCCTCGGTCAGCTCACCGAAGCGCGCGACGAAGTCGCTCATCGGAATGTGCAGCGCGCCCTCGACGTGCCCGGCCGCCCATTCGTCGTCCTCGCGGACGTCCAGGACAAAGCCTTCGGAGGGCACCGCGGCGGCGTCCACCGAGGGAAGCGGTCCGAAGTTCATAGCTGTCGCCTTCTCTCTTCGCGGATCTGGCCTGCCAACCTACCCGGCGAGGGCCTCCAGCTCCGCCTCGCGCTCGGAGACCTGCGCGAGCAGCTGCTCCGCGATCTCCTCCAGCAGCCGGTCCGGGTCGTCCGGGGCCATCCGCAGCATCGACCCGATCGCGCTGTCCTCCAGCTCCCGGGCCAGCACCGCCAGCAGTTCCTTGCGCCGGGCCAGCCACTCCAGCCGGGCGTACAGCTCCTCGCTCTCGCTCGGCCGCACGGCCTCCGGCGCCGGGCCGGCCGCCCACTCCTCGGCCAGCTCGCGCAGCGACTGCTCCTCACCGCGCCCGTAGGCGGCGTTGACCCGCGCGATGAACGCGTCCCTGCGCTCCCGCTCGGCCTCGTCCTGGGCGAGGTCCGGGTGCGCCTTGCGGACCAGCTCCCGGTAGAGCCGACGGACCTCCTCCGAGGGCCGCACCCGCTCCGGGGGCCTCACCGACCGTCCGGTGAGCATCGCGGACGCGTCGTCCGAGATCCCGTCGGAGTCCAGCCAGTCGTGGAACAGCTCGTCGACGCCGGGCATGGGCATCACCAGTGAGCGCGCCTCACGGGCCCGCCTCAGGTCCTCGGGATCCCCGCTGCGCTCGGCCTTCGCCTCCGCGATCAGCGCGTCCAGCTCGTCGAGCCGCGAGTACATCGGCCCGAGCTTCTGGTGGTGGAGGCGGGAGAAGTTCTCGACCTCGACCCGGAAGGTCTCGACCGCGATCTCGAACTCGATGAGGGCCTGCTCGGCGGCCCGCACGGCCCGGTCCAGCCGCGCCTCGGGACGCTCGTCGGCGGAGTCCGGGGGAGCCGCCGGGGCCGCGGAAGCCTCGGGCCCGCCGGGGACTGCCTGCTCGGGGTGCTCAGTGCGCTCGGGGTGCTCGGTCTGCTCGCTCACCCGGCCAGCCTACGGCCCGTCCGCCCGGGCGGTGTTTCACGTGAAACACCGCCCGGTTTCACGTGAAACATCCCCCTGCGCTCCACGTGGAGCTGCGGCGCCGTTTCACGTGGAACAACCCCAGGGTTCCGGTGGAACGCCCCCGCTCAGACCCCGGCCTCCGCCGCGATCCGCCCGGCCCGGACGGCCGCCACCAGGTCGGCGTGGTCGGCCTCGGTCCGGTCCGCGTACGCCACCGCGAAGGCGGCCATCGCCTCGTCCAGCTCCTCGTTCTTGCCGCAGTACCCGGCCAGCAGTCGCGGATCGGCACTGTGCGCGTGCGCCCGGGCCAGCAGGGCACCGGTCATCCGCCCGTAGTCGTCGAACTCCGCGGCGGTCAGCGCCGCCGGGTCCACGCTGCCCTTGCGGTTGCGGAACTGGCGCACCTGGAAGGGGCGCCCCTCCACCGTGGTCCAGCCCAGCATGATGTCGGACACCACCTGCATCCTCTTCTGCCCGGCCACCACCCGCCGGCCCTCGTGCTCCTCCACCGCCGCCTCGAAGCCCAACCCGGGCAGGTACGGCAGCAGGACCGACGGCCGAGCCTCCTTCACCTGGAGCACCAGCGGATCACCCCGGTGATCGAGCAACAGCACCACGTACGAACGCGTCCCGACGCTTCCCGTCCCCACCACCCGGAACGCCACGTCCTGGATCGCGTAGCGGGCCAGCAGCGGCAGCCGGTCACCCGACAGGGTCTTCAGGTACGGGCCCAGCGAGGCCGCCACGACCGCCGCCTCCGCGTCACCGACGCGGCGCAGCACCGGCAGCGCGTCGACGAAGCACCGGCCGCCGTCGGAGCCGATCTCGGTCGACCTGGCGGCGAACCGGGCCGAGGTGTTGTTGCGGGCCTTCGCGGAGACCCGCTCCAGCGTGCCCAGCAGGTCCCGGGCGTCGGTGTGCGAGACGAGTTCCTCGTCCGCGATGGCGTTCCACGCGTCGAGCGCGGGAAGCTTCGCCAGCAGCCGCATGGTCCTGCGGTACGCGCCCGCCGCGTCCAGGGCCGCCGCCCGGCAGGTGTCCTCGTCCGCGCCCGCCACCCGCCCGGCCAGCACCAGCGAGGTGGCCAGTCGCTTCACGTCCCATTCCCACGGTCCGACGACGGTCTCGTCGAAGTCGTTGAGGTCGATGACGAGCCGGCCGCTCGCGTCCCCGTACAGACCGAAGTTGGCCGCGTGGGCATCGCCGCAGATCTGCGCCGCGACCCCGGTCACCGGGCCGCCGGACAGGTCGTGCGCCATCAGCCCGGCCGCTCCGCGCAGGAACGCGAACGGGTTCGCGGCCATCCGGCCCACCCGTATCGGGGTCAGCTCGGGAACCCTGCCCTCGTTGGACTCCTCGACGGCCCGGACGGCGTCGGGCCGTCCGGCGGGTGCCTCGAACCGGGCGTGGGCCGCACGCGGCACCCGCCCGCGCAGGGCCTTGCCCGCCTCCTTGGGCGACCCCGCGAGCGGCCGGGGCGCGAAACCCTCGACCTGCGGAATCCGCCCGCCGCGGGGGCCCGTCGGCCCCGCCGTGATCGCGGCCGCGACCTCGTCGGCTCTCGCGCCCCCCGCGTGCTGCTCCGGTACCGTCACCATTTCGCGCCGCCCCCGCACCTGTCGCTCCGTGTCGGCCGAGGCGGCCGACTCCCTGTCGGCCCGGCCGTTTTCGGCCCGACCGTATCTAGAGCCCGGCATCCCTGGCCAGCAGGGCCGCCTGTACGCGGTTGTCGCAGCCCAACTTCGCGAGGATCCGGCTCACGTACGTCTTCACGGTCGCCTCGCTCATGTGCAGCCGGCGGCCCGCGTCCGCGTTGGACAGACCCTCCCCGAGCAGGGCCAGCACCCCGCGTTCGCGCTCGCTCAGCTCGGCCACCCGCCGCCGGGCCGCGTCGCCGCGGCCGGCGACCCGGCCGGTCGCCAGCTGGTCGACCACGTGCCGGGTCGCCGAGGGGGAGAGGTAGGCGTCCCCGGCGGCGGCCGCCCGGACCGCGCCGATGAGCTCGCCCGGCGCCGAGTCCTTCAGCAGGAACCCCGCACCGCCCTCGCCGAGCGCCCGCAGCACGTTCTCCTTCTCCCCGAAGGTCGTCAGGATCAGCGCCCGCACGTCCGGTGCGGCCCGCCCCAGCTCGCCCAGCGCCGTCAATCCGTCCATGACCGGCATCTGGATGTCGAGGAGCACCACGTCGGGCGCGTGGGAGCGGGCGAGTTCCACCGCCTCCCGGCCGTTCGTGCCCTCCGCGACGACCTCGATGTCCGGCGCCGAGGTCAGGATCATCCTGATGCCCGCCCGGATCAGTGGCTCGTCGTCAGCGATCACCACTCTGATCACCTTGGCTGTCACCCGCGCTCCTACTGCTTGACCTCGTACGCCTGCTTCTCGACGAGCTTGCCGTCCTTGAAGCAGAACCGGAACACGTCGTCGGTGGACAGGTCGTCCGAGTCGTCCTCCGACAACAGCGCCAGACACTCCGACCCCTCGGGCCTGGCCGGCCCCTTACGGTCGAGGCCCGACGTCATGATGCTGTCCCCGGAGGGCAGCCGGTCGCGGATGGTCTTCTCCGCCTCGCCGACGCGCACCGCGTCGTACTCGTCGCGGCCGATCATCGCCTTGTTCGCGGAACCCACCAACAACGCCGCCCCGGCGCCCATGACGATCATCAGCAGCACGAGGGCCGCGACGGCGATCCCACAGCCCAGGGCCCAACCCCCGGTCCGGCTGCGCAAGGGCGTCGCCAGTTCGCGGTCCACCGCCGCCCAGTCCAGGGGAGGCGCGCCCTTCGCCGCCGTCGCCACGGCCTGCGAGCGCTGCCCGAAGTCGTCGGCGACGTCGTCGACCATCCCCGCCGGCTCCGCGCCGTAAGGGAGCACCCCGGCCACCCGGAAGCCCCCGCCGTCGGCGGCGGCCGCGTGCACCATGCCACCGACCAGCCGGGCCCGTTCCCGCAGCCCGGTGAGCCCCTGTCCGCCGGAGACCACCTCGCCGGCCCCGGGGCCCGCCGCGGGCCCGTTGGCGATCTCCACCACCAGCGAGTCGTCCTCGTACCGCAGTTCCACCGTGATCGCGGCCCCCGGAGCGTGCTTGTACGCGTTGGTCAGCCCCTCCTGCACGATCCGGTACGCGGCGTGGTCGCAGGCCGCCGCCAGGGGACGGGGCTGCCCCGTCACCGAAAGCCGGACGTCGGTCCCGGAGCCCCGCGCCGCCTCCACGATCCCGCCGATCCCGGCGACCCCGCGTGCGGCGGACTGCGCCTCCTCCACGGGCAACGGTGCCTCCACCCCGTCCCGCAGGATGCCGACGACCTCGCGCAGTTCGTGCATCGCCGCCACCGAGGCCTGCCGCAGCACCCCGACGGCCTCGCGCTGCCGCTCGGTGATCGCGGGATCCACCTCCAGCGCCCCCGTGTGCACGGAGATCAGCGCCAGCTGGTGGCCGAGGCTGTCGTGCATGTCCTGGGCGATCCGCTGCCGCTCCCGCAGCCGGGCCTGCCCGGCCACCATCGTCCGCTCGCGCACGAGCTGGGCGTTGCGTTCCTGAAGTGCGCTCAGCAAGGTCCGGCGCTGGTGCCAGTAGCGGCTGGCCAGACCCGGCATGACCGTCGACGCCAGGAACATCAGCGTGGAGAACACGATCACCAACAGCGGACGCAGCTGCGACCACTGGTCGATGAGGCTGATGCCCACTTCCGCGACGAACGCGACGACGAAGACGCTCAGCGCCCGGCCGACGCCGACGATCCGCCGGCCCGCGGACCAACCGAGCACGATCGTCACGAGGAACACACCGGGCAACAGCCCGCTCGCCGCGGCGCCCACGATCAGGGTCGTCGCGGGCAACCGCCGGCGCAGCAGTGTGAGAGCGATCACGAGCACGGCGGCCGCGGTCGTCTTCAGTCCGGAGCTCTGGCTGAGTTCGTCGACGCCCACGCCGAGCAGCGCTATCGCCGCGGCGATCGTCAGGTCCCCCGCGAACGCGCCCCGGGACCAGGGCTCCGGCCCTTTCAGCCAGTCCCAGCCCGCCCGCGCCCTCGCCCTCGTATCCACCCGAGCGACCCTAGACACCCGCCACACCTCCGGTCAGCCTCCTTTCGTCGCGCACCGCGCGACGAAAGTCGGACGGTGGACGGACCGCAGCCGACGAACGGAAAACCGAAGGAGGTTGGGGCGGCCCGGAACCCGCGCGGCGAACCCACCGCCGTCGCTCGGCCGCGCCCTCCTCCACGGGAGGCCGCGATGGCCGATAATGCAGGAAGCCCCGATCCGGATTCCGGATCGAGGCTTCCTCGATGTGGGCGAGGGGGGATTTGAACCCCCACGTCCCGAAGGACACTGGCACCTGAAGCCAGCGCGTCTGCCGTTCCGCCACTCGCCCGAGCAGCTCTCCAGTGGATCTTCCCTTTCGGGCCGTTCCCCTGGCGACGTCGAAAGATTAGCACGTCGGACGGGGTGGATTCACATCGCTTTTTCGGCACCCCCGCAGGGCGTCCGGGACGGCCCCTCCCGCACTCCCCTCCGGGTGCGGGACACTGTCACCGGAGCACCCCTACGATCCCTTGTGAGCACCAACACTCCTGCGCACGGGACCGAAGGGGAACCAGCCGAATCCGCCACGCGTGGATACGATCAGTAAGCAGTACAGGGCGACAACGACGGAGGAGGTGCCCCATGGGAGTTCTGAAGCGGTTCGAGCAGCGACTCGAAGGTCTGGTGAACGGCACCTTCGCCAAGGTGTTCAAGTCCGAGGTCCAGCCGGTGGAGATCGCCGGAGCCCTCCAGCGGGAGTGCGACAACAACGCCACCATCTGGAACCGCGAGCGGACCGTCGTCCCGAACGACTTCATCGTGGAGCTCAGCACGGGCGACTACGAGCGCCTGAGCCCCTACTCCGGCCAGCTCGGCGACGAGCTCGCGGGCCTCGTCCGCGACTACGCCAAGCAGCAGCGGTACAGCTTCATGGGACCGATCAAGGTGCACCTGGAGAAGGCCGACGACCTCGACACCGGTCTGTACCGGGTTCGCAGTCGTACGCTGGCTTCCAGCACCTCCCAGGACGGACCGCAGGCAGGGCAGCAACAGCAGCAGGGACAGCAGGGCGGATACGGCTATCCGCCGGTCTCCGCCCCGCCCATGCCCTCGGGACCGCCCCCGGGCGGACCCGGCAACCGCCCGGCACCGGGCGGACCGGCTCCCACCGGCGCCCCCGGCACCACGCGCCGGTGGATCGAGATCAATGGCACACGCCACCAGATCTCGCGCTCCACGCTCGTACTCGGCCGAAGCACCGAGGCCGATGTGCGGATCGACGACCCCGGCGTATCGCGCCGGCACTGTGAGATCCGGACCGGAACACCCCCGACGATCCAGGATCTCGGGTCCACCAACGGCATCGTGGTGGACGGACAGCACACCACCCGCGCTACGCTCCGCGACGGCTCGCGGATCGTCGTGGGCAGCACCACCATCATTTACCGGCAAGCCGAAGGGTGAAGCGGGGGCAATGTCAGAGCTGACCCTGACGGTCATGCGGTTGGGTTTCCTGGCCGTTCTGTGGCTGTTCGTCATCGTGGCCGTTCAGGTCATCCGCAGCGACCTGTTCGGCACGAGAGTGACGCAACGCGGCTCGCGCCGCGGCGGCGCCACCAGTGCGCCGCAGCAGACCGGGCGGCAGTCCGCGCCACCCCAGCAGCGCCAGCGCCGGGGTGCGCCGACCAAACTCGTCGTCTCCGAAGGCACCCTCACGGGCACCACGGTGGCCCTCGCCGGCCAGACGATCACGCTGGGCCGCGCCCATGACTCCACGATCGTGCTGGACGACGACTACGCCTCCAGCAGGCATGCCAGGATCTACCCGGACCGTGACGGCCAGTGGATCGTCGAGGATCTCGGGTCCACCAACGGCACGTATCTCGACCGGACCCGGCTTACCACCCCGACGCCCATTCCGCCGGGCGCCCCGATCCGCATCGGCAAGACCGTCATCGAGCTGCGGAAGTAGTACGAGAATGAGCGAGCGGAGCGAGCGAGCCGCGGCGGTCCGTCCCACCGGGGACACGGACCCGAGCGCGCTCCCGACCGGAGGGTGGGCAGTGTGGCTCGAGACCGGTTGTACCCGGACGCAGCGTCGACAGGGCAGGTGCGCATGAGTCTGTCCCTGCGTTTCGCCGCCGGATCGCACAAGGGCATGATCCGCGAGGGCAACGAGGACTCCGGCTACGCCGGTCCTCGGCTCCTCGCGATCGCCGACGGCATGGGCGGCCAAGCCGCCGGCGAGGTCGCCAGCTCCGAGGTGATCTCGACCCTCGTGCAGCTCGACGACGACGTCCCGGGCTCCGACATCCTCACCGCGCTCAGCGTGGCCGTGCAGCGCGCGAACGACCAGCTGCGCGTCATGGTCGAGGAGGACCCCCAGCTGGAGGGCATGGGCACCACGCTCACCGCCCTGCTGTGGACCGGTCAGCGGCTCGGGCTCGTCCACGTCGGCGATTCGCGCGCCTACCTGCTCCGCGACGGCGTCCTCACCCAGATCACCCAGGACCACACCTGGGTGCAGCGCCTCGTGGACGAGGGGCGCATCACGGAAGAGGAAGCCACCACCCACCCGCAGCGCTCGCTCCTCATGCGGGCGCTCGGCAGCGGCGACATCGTGGAACCCGACCTCTCGATCCGCGAGGTCCGGGCCGGTGACCGCTACCTCATCTGCTCCGACGGACTGTCCGGCGTCGTCTCCCACCAGACCATGGAGGAGACCCTCGCCGACTACCACGGCCCCAACGAGACGGTGCAGTCCCTGATCCAGCTCGCCCTGCGCGGCGGCGGTCCGGACAACATCACCTGCATCGTCGCGGACGTCCTCGACACCGACAGCGGCGACACCCTCGCCGCCCAGCTGAACGACACCCCGATCGTCGTCGGCGCGGTGGCCGAGAACCAGCACCAGCTCTTCGACGGCGGCAACGCCATGCAGACCCCGGCCGGGCGCGCCTCGGGCCTCGGCCGGCAGGCCGCTCCGCCCGCCGGTTCCTTCGGCCCTCCCGGCAGCGGCGAGGCCCAGGGTTACGGATACCCCGACCAGAACCCGGGCGGCGGCGGTTACGGCAGCTTCGGCGAACCCGACGCCTACGAAGCCGACGCGCAGTACGAGGACACGTACGACCACCCGCGCAGGCGCCGCAGCAAAGGGCGCAAGTGGACCACCCGGACCCTGATCCTGCTGATCGTGGCCGGTGTCGTCGGTGGCGGGGTGTACGCGGCGCACCGCTGGACGCAGACCCAGTACTACGTCGGTGTCAAGGGTGAACACGTCGCGCTGTACCGCGGCATCAGCCAGAACCTGGCCTGGATCCACCTCTCCAAGGTGGAGACGGATCACCCCGACATCGAACTGAAGTACCTGCCGTCCTTCAAGCGCAAGCAGGTCGAGGCCACCATCACCGAAGGCAGTCTCGACGGCGCCCGCAAAAAGGTCGACGAACTGGGCACCCAGGTCGCCGCCTGCAAGAAGGACGAGGCCCGCCGCGCCGCCGAGGCGCAGAACAACCAGACGCCCGGCCCCGTCCTGACTCCCACGGAGCAGACGATGGCCGGTCTGTGCGAAAAGCAGTAGAGATACGCGGGCACAGGGGGCCTGCCACACCATGAGCGTTGTCACCAACACGACCACCATCGGCGCCATCGAGGCGCCGAGCCGGCGGAACACCGAGCTCATGCTGCTCGTCTTCGCCGTGGTCATCCCGATCTTCGCGTACGCCAACGTCGGTCTGGCGATCCACGACGAACTCCCTCCGGGCATGCTGCTGTACGGGCTCGCCCTCGCCGTGCTCGCCGGCATCGCGCACTTCATCGTGCGCCGCTACGCGAAGTACGCCGACCCGCTGCTACTGCCCATCGCCACCCTGCTCAACGGTCTGGGTCTCGTCCTGATCTGGCGGCTCGACCAGTCGGAGCGGCTGCAGAAGCTCGCCAAGAACAACTTCGGCGCCTTCTCGGAGTCCGCGCCGCGGCAGATGATGTACACGGCGATGGCCATCGCCCTGTTCGCCGTGGTGCTGCTGGTCCTCAAGGACCACCGCGTGCTCCAGCGGTTCACGTACATCTCCATGGCGGGCGCGCTGGTCCTGCTGATCCTGCCGGTCATCCCGGGTCTGGGCGCGGACGTCTTCGGCGCCAAGATCTGGATCAGCGTCGGTGGTTTCTCCATCCAGCCCGGCGAGTTCGCGAAGATCGTCATCGCGGTGTTCTTCGCGGGCTACCTCATGGTCAAGCGCGACGCCCTGGCCCTGGCCAGCCGCCGGTTCATGGGCCTCTACCTGCCGCGCGGTCGCGACCTCGGCCCGATCCTGATGATCTGGGCGATGAGCCTGCTCGTCCTCGTCTTCGAGAACGACCTCGGCACCTCGCTGCTGTTCTTCGGCATGTTCGTGATCATGCTGTACGTGGCCACCGAGCGGACCAGCTGGATCGTCATCGGTCTACTCATGTCCATCGGCGGGGCCGTGGTCGTCGCGTCCTTCGCGAGCCACGTCCAGGCCCGTGTCGACGCCTGGCTCGACCCCTTCGGCTGCTACGCGACCTCAGGGGCCTGTGAGCAGGTCGGCCAGTCGATCATGAGCTTCGGTTCCGGCGGGGTCCTCGGCACCGGCTGGGGACAGGGCAATTCCGACCTCATCGGCTTCGCCGCGAACTCCGACTTCATCTTCTCGACCGTCGGCGAGGAACTCGGCCTCACCGGCGTCATGGCCTTCCTCCTGCTCTACGGCCTGATCATCGAGCGGGGCGTCCGCACAGCCCTCGCCGCCCGCGACCCCTTCGGCAAGCTCTTCGCCATCGGGCTCTCCGGCGCCTTCGCCCTGCAGATCTTCGTCGTCGCCGGCGGCGTCATGGGCCTCATTCCGCTCACCGGCATGACCATGCCGTTCCTCGCGTCGGGCGGTTCCTCGGTCCTCGCGAACTGGGTGCTCATCGCGATCCTCATCCGGATCAGCGACACCGCACGCCGACCCGCCCCGGCCCCCGCGCCGTCCCCCGACTCCGAGATGACCCAGGTGGTCCGCCCGTCATGAACAAGCCCCTGCGCCGCATCTCGCTGTTCTGCGGGCTGCTCGTCCTCGCGCTGCTCATCCGGACCAACTGGCTGCAGTACGTCCAGGCCGAGGACCTCAGCACCCGCAAGGAGAACCGCCGGGTCCTGATCGCCCAGTACGCCACCGAACGCGGCAACATCATCATCCAGGGCGGGCAGCCCATCACGGGTTCCGCGGAGACCCCCGGCAGCGACTTCAAGTTCAAGCGGACCTACGTCGACGGCCCCCTGTGGGCGCCCGTCACCGGTTACGCCTCGCAGGTCTTCGGCTCCACCCAGCTGGAGAACATCGACGACGGCATCCTCACCGGCAACGACGACCGGCTGTTCTTCGACCGCACCATCGGCATGTTCACCGGCGAGAAGAAGCAGGGCGGCAACGTCGTCACCACCCTGAACGCGGCCGCCCAGAAGGCGGCCTTCAGCGGTCTCGGCAACCGCAAGGGCGCCGTCGCCGCCATCGACCCGCGCACCGGCGCCATCCTGGCCCTGGCGAGCACCCCGTCGTACGACCCGTCCAGCTTCGCCGGGTTCTCCAAGGCCGACGGCAAGGCCTGGAACGACCTGAACGCCAGCCCGGACAAGAACCTGGTCAACCGCGCCCTGCGCGAGACCTACCCGCCGGGTTCCACCTTCAAGGTCGTCACCGCCGCCGCCGCGCTGGAGAACAACGTCGTCACCGACGTCAACGCGCCGACCGACACCCCCGAGCCGTACATCCTGCCCGGCACCCGCACCCCGATGGTCAACCACGCGAGCGGATGCGAAAAGGCCAGCCTCAACGAAGCGCTCCGGGTGTCCTGCAACTCGGTCTTCGCGAACCTGGGCGACAAGGTCACCCGCGACAAGATGGTGCAGACCGCCGAGAAGTTCGGCTTCAACGACACCGTCGACACCCCGGTGCGTGCCTTCGCCAGCGTCTACGACAAGACCATGGGCCGGGACGGCAACGCCCAGAGCTCCATCGGCCAGTTCAACACCGCCGCCACCCCCCTCCAGATGGCCATGGTCTCCGCTGCCATCGCCAACGACGGCAAGCTGATGAAGCCGTACATGGTCGACCAGCTGACCTCGCCCAACCTCGACGTGATCGAGAAGCACGAGCCGCAGGAGATGAGCCGGCCCCTCTCCGCGGCGAACGCGCAGAAGCTCCAGCAGATGATGGTCAACGTCGTCGACAAGGGCACCGGCAGCAACGCCGGCATCAAGGGCACCGTCGTCGGCGGCAAGACCGGTACCGCCCAGCACGGCGAGAAGAACGCCAAGCGCCCCTACGCCTGGTTCATCTCCTACGCCGAGAACCCCGACGGCACCTCGCCGGTCGCGGTCGCCGTGGTCATCGAGGACAGCAGCGCCGACCGCGAGGACATCAGCGGCGGCGGTCAGGCGGCTCCCGTCGCCAAGGCCGTCATGGAAGCCGTACTGAAGAACAAGGGATGACGAGCGGGGGCGGGGTCCGAGCACCCGGTACCGGTCCGATATCAGCCTGTGGTCACGAACGGATCACCGACGATCGGCCGGTAGCCTTGCCGCGAACAGCACACCGCCGGACCACACACCGGTGCGGTCGGGACTGACGGAGAGGGCTGCAAACGTTATGGAAGAGCCGCGTCGCCTCGGCGGCCGGTACGAGCTGAGCCACGTGCTCGGCCGTGGTGGCATGGCCGAGGTCTACCTCGGTCACGACACCCGGCTCGGCCGTACCGTCGCCGTCAAGACCCTGCGCGCCGACCTCGCCCGCGACCCGTCCTTCCAGGCCCGGTTCCGCCGCGAGGCCCAGTCGGCCGCATCGCTCAACCACCCGGCGATCGTCGCCGTGTACGACACCGGCGAGGACTACGTCGACAACATCTCCATCCCGTACATCGTGATGGAGTACGTCGACGGCTCGACCCTGCGCGAGCTGCTGCACTCCGGCCGCAAGCTGCTGCCCGAGCGGACCCTGGAGATGTGCATCGGCATCCTCCAGGCCCTGGAGTACTCGCACCGCGCCGGCATCGTGCACCGCGACATCAAGCCCGCCAACGTGATGCTGACCCGGACCGGACAGGTCAAGGTCATGGACTTCGGCATCGCCCGCGCCATGGGCGACTCCGGCATGACGATGACGCAGACGGCCGCCGTGATCGGCACCGCCCAGTACCTCTCCCCGGAGCAGGCCAAGGGCGAGCAGGTCGACGCGCGCTCGGACCTCTACTCCGCGGGCTGCCTGCTGTACGAGCTGCTGTGCGTCCGGCCGCCGTTCGTCGGGGACTCCCCGGTGGCCGTGGCCTACCAGCACGTCCGCGAGGAACCGCAGCCCCCGTCGAACTTCGACCCCGAGATCACGCCCACGATGGACGCCATCGTCCTCAAGGCACTGGTCAAGGACCCCGACTACCGCTACCAGTCCGCCGACGAGATGCGGGCCGACATCGAGGCCTGCCTCGAAGGCCAGCCCGTCGCCGCCACCGCCTCCATGGGCGCGGCCGGGTACGGCTACCCCGACCAGGGCGGCTACGGACACCAGGGCTACGACCAGCCCACCACCGCTCTGCGCTCCGCCGACTCCGGCCAGACCTCGATGCTGCCGCCGATGCCCCCGGGCGACAACGGCTACGGGGACCAGGGCCACGGCGGCGGCTACGACCAGAACGGCCACGGCCGCCGCCAGAAGAAGAGCCGGGCCTCCACGGTCCTGCTCGTCCTCGCCGGCGTGCTGGTCCTGGTCGGCGCGATCCTGATCGGCCAGGCCCTGTCCAGCAATACCGCCGACAACCGGCCCACCGTGCCGAAGTTCATCGGCGACACCCTCCAATCGGCCCAGGGCCGTGCCCAGAGCGTGGGCCTCAAGGTGGTCAAGGAAGCCGACGAGCCCTGCGACAACCAGCCGAAGGGCAACATCTGCTCCCAGGTCCCGGCCGCCGACCTGAAGGTGGACAAGGGCACCGAGGTCAAGGTGAAGGTCTCCGCGGGCGCCCCCAAGGTCCCGGTGGTCGACGTGGTGCGCATGAAGTACGAGCTCGCCGAGTCCACGCTGAAGGCCAAGAACTTCCAGGTCGAAAAGGAACTCAGGGAGTCGTCCGACGCCAGCCCGGGCATCGTCCTGGAGCAGAGCCCCAAGAGCGGAACCGAGGCCGAGAAGGGCTCGGTCATCAAGCTGATCGTCTCCAAGGAGATCTCCAAGGGCACCGTCCCGGACCTCACCGGGAAGACCAAGGAAGAAGCGATCAAGTTGCTCACGGGCGCCAAGCTCAAGCTCGGCAGCACCACCGAGGTCGACCGGCCCGGCGCGGCACCCAAGACGATCGTCGATCAGCAGTACCAGCCGGGTGAGCAGCTCGCCAAGGACACTCCGGTCAACGTCAGCATCGCCAAGGCGGCCGCGGCCCCGACCCCGGTGCCGCTGCTCTTCGGCCGGACCGTGGCCCAGGCCAAGGACGACCTCAAGCGGGCCGGCCTGGTCTTCGGGTCGGTCCTGTCCGGCCCGGCCGACGACAACGCCACGATCCTGCAGTCCGACCCCACGGCCGGTACCCCGCAGCCGGCGGGCACCGTCATCAACGTCCACACCTCGCCCGGCAGTGGCCAGGGCGGCGGGAACAACGGTGGCGGCGGCGGCTTCATCGGCGGCCTCGGCGGCCGCTGACCGCCCGACCCCACCCCGTACGAACGAAAGCCCGGCCCCTCTCCACGGAGAGGGGCCGGGCCTGTTTCACGTGAAACGCGAGCGGCTGTTTCACGTGAAACTCGGGCGGTTGCCTCGCGTGGAACAACCGGGGACCTGTTTCACGTGAAACGACCGCTGACCGGCCGTGTTTCACGTGAAACGCGGACCGACACGGCTCAGCGCAGCTCCGCCGGCAGCGTCCGCTTGTCGTCCACCTTTTCCGTCCGCACGAGCTCGCCCCACACGATGTACCGGTACTTCGAGGTGTACACGGGCGTGCAGGTGGTCAACGTGATGAAGCGCCCGGGGGCCGTCCTGCCCGATTCCTTGGGGACCGGGCTGATGACGTCCACGTTGTACTTCGAGGTCTGCCGCAGCTCGGCGAACACCTTGTACACGTACCAGGTGTCCCGGGTCTCGAAGACGATCGCGTCGCCGCTCTTCATCCTGTCGATGTTGTGGAACTTCGCCCCGTGCCCGTCGCGGTGCGCGGCCAGCGAGAAGTTGCCCTTGGCGTCCCAGGGCAGGGCGGACTTCACCGGCTCCGTGTAGTACCCGGCCACCCCGTCGTCCAGGATGTCCGGCGCGGTACCCGGCTTGACCAGTACCTCGCCGTTCTTCATCGCCGGTACGTGCAGGAAGCCGATGCCGTCCCCGGTGTCGAGGGCGCCGGGCTCGGCGGGCGCGCCCGCCGCGGGAGCCGGGCTCTCCTGCCACAGCTGTCGGACCTCGTCGCCGCGCGCCGAAGCCTCACGGTCCGCGAGGACGTTCGTCCACCACAGCGAGTACGCCACGAACAGGGCGAGGACCAGGCCCGTCGTGATCAGGAGCTCCCCCAGCAGGCTCAGGAACCCGGCGATCACGCTGCGGTTTCGGGGCGGCGGTGCGGAGCGGCGGCGGGCACGAGACACTGCGGATTCGTCCTTACGGGCTGTTCAGCGCGGGCGGTGCGCCCTGACTGCGGGGGCGTTCTTCGGTCATCCTGCCCCATACGATCATCCGGTAGGTGCTCGTGAACTCGGGAGTGCAGGTCGTGAGGGTGATGTACCGGCCCGGGCCGGTGAATCCGGAGCCCTCGGGCACCGGCTTGATCACGGAGACGTTCGTCGGGGGAGTCTGCGGCAGGATCGAGGTCATCTCGTACGTGTAGAACGCGTCCCGCGTCTCCACGACGATCGGATCGCCCGGCGCCAACCTGTTGATGAAGCGGAAGGGCTCGCCGTGCGTGTTCCGGTGCCCGGCCACCGCGAAGTTCCCCTGCGGGTCGGACGGCATCGCCGTCTTCAACGCGCCTTCGCCGTAGTGCCCCACCATGCCCCGGTCCAGCACCTTCGGCTTGCTGATGCCCTCGGCGACCGGCACCTTCAGGTCGAGCTTCGGGATGTGGAGGATCGCGAACCCCTGCCCCGGTTCGAAGGCGGCCACGGGGGGCGCGCCCTGGCCGGCCGTCGCCGGGTCCGGGGCGCGTTCCCAGGTCTGCCGCAGGGAGCCGGCGGCCCCGTTCGCGGTGCGCTGCGCCAGCAGGTTCGTGTACCAGAGCTGGTAGGTGACGAACAGCAGCATCACCAGGCCGACGGTGATGAACAGCTCACCGACCGCGCGGCTCAGCACCACGACCGGGCCGCCGGAGCGCGGGCGGGCGCGTCTGCGGCCCCGCCCACCCCGGCGGCGTGTCCGTGCCTGGGAGCGCTTCGCGGCCTCCTGAGCGGCCTTGCGCCGCGCGGCCCGGCCCTCGGTGGGCGCGGACGGCGCGACCGTCGTCACGCGACGGCCTTGCCCACCACCGGGGCCAGCCCCACCGAGCGCTCGACGGCTCCCGCGTCCCCGCAGCGGACCAGCCAGTTCGCGAGCATCCGGTGCCCCCACTCGGTCAGTACCGACTCGGGGTGGAACTGCACGCCCTCGACGTCGTGCTCCCGGTGCCGCAGTCCCATGATGATCCCGTCCTCGGTGCGCGCGGTGACCTCCAGCGCGTCGGGGAGGGTGAGGGGCTCGGCCGCGAGCGAGTGGTAGCGGGTGGCGGTGAAGGGGGAGGGCAGCCCTGCGAATACGCCCAGGCCGTCGTGCACCACGGGCGAGGTCTTGCCGTGCAGCAGCTCGGGGGCCCGGCCGACGACGCCGCCGTAGGCGACCGCCATCGACTGCATGCCGAGACAGACCCCGAACACCGGGACGCCGGTGTCGGCGCAGTGGCGGACCATGTCGACGCAGACGCCCGCCTCCTCCGGGGTGCCCGGTCCGGGGGAGAGGAGCACGCCGTCGAAGCCGTCCTGGGCGTGGGCGAGTTCGACCTCGTCGTTGCGCAGCACCTCGCATTCGGCGCCGAGCTGGTAGAGGTACTGGACCAGATTGAAGACAAAGCTGTCGTAGTTGTCGACAACCAGAATGCGCGCGCTCACGGAGTGGCTCCCGATCCCTCGTCCACCGTCACATCGTTGAACGGAAGGAGCGGCTCGGCCCACGGGAAGACGTACTGGAACAGCACGTACACCACCGCCAGGACCAGTACGAGTGAGATCAGCGCGCGCAGCCACGCATTGCCCGGCAGGTGCCGCCAGATCCAGCCGTACATTCCGTCCGCGTCCCTTTCGCTCCACGCACCGCGGGGGCGGTACCGCAACAGCCTAAAGGCAGCGGCCCCGCGGGGTGGGTCACCCGGGCGATCCCCCTGCTCGGGCGGGCTCCGCGGAGCGGGTGTCCGTGAGTTCCGCCCAGACGACGAGGCGGTGGCTGTGGCCCCATTCCGGCTCGCAGGTGGTCAGGGTCAGGTACTTGCCGGGGGCGGTGAAGGGGGACTTCTCCGGTATCGCGTCCACGACCCCCGTCTCGGTGGGCAGGACCCGCAGGGCCGGCGCGCGGACGGTGTACGTGTACCGGTGCGTGGCGTCCCGGACCTCCACGGTGTCCCCCGGACGCAGCTTCGGGACGTCCTTGAAGGGGTCTCCGTACGTCCGCCGGTGCCCGGCGACGGCGAAGTTCCCGGTGGTGCCGGGCCGGGCCGAGCCCGCGTAGTGGCCGAGGCCCTTCTTCAGCAGTTCGGGATCCGTGCCCTCCAGGACGGGCTTGGTCCAGCCGGCGCCGAAGCGCGGGACGGTCATCTCGGCGAAGGCCCGGCCCGTCGGGTAGGGGGTGGGGGCGGCCGGGTCCGTCGCGGGGGCCGCGGTGGGCGCCCCGGGCCGCTGGGAGGGCGGGGACGGGGCCGAGGGGGCCCCCGGGGCGGCGGCGACCCAGCCGGCGCGCAGCCGGTCCCGTTCGCCGTCCATGGCCCGGTCTGCCTTCACCCCGGTCCACAGCAGCACGTAGGCGACGAAGAGCACGATGAGCGTGCCGACCGTCAGGCACACCTCGCTGAACGTCCGTACCACCAGGCGCAGTACGACGTCAGGGCGCGGCGGACTCCAGCGGCTTCGCATAGTGGAGGTCCACTGTGCCGGAGTAGCCGGGCAGTGTCAGCTTCTTCTCCTCGTCCACTTTCCAGCCCAACCCGTAGGCGTTGACGTACAGCTGGTAGTTCTGCAGCGCGGGGGAGTCCGCCAGCGCCTTGCGCAACGCGCCCGGGTCGCCGACCGCCGACACCTTGTAGGGGGGCGAGTACACGCGGCCCTGGAGGATGAGGGTGTTGCCCACGCAGCGCACCGCGCTGGTGGAGATCAGCCGCTGGCCCATGACCTCGATGCCCTGGGCGCCACCGAGCCAGAGGGCGTTCACCACGGCCTGGAGGTCCTGCTGGTGGATCACGAGGTCGTTCGGCTGCGGTTCCGGCACGCCCGGGACGCGGGCCGTGGCGTTCGGCGGCGCGTCGTTGAGAGTGACCGTCAGGCCCTTGCCGGTGAGCTCCTCGGTGCCCGAGGCTGTGCGCAGGGCGGCCAGCTTGGCGTCCTCGGCCTTGGTGCTGCCGTCGTCGCGGTCGGCGAGGGCGTCGACCTGGCGGCGCAGGGTCGCGGCGCTCTTCTCCAGCTCGGCGTTGTCGGCGCTGCGCTCGTGGATGAGGTCGGACAGCTTCAGCAGTGACGTGTCCGTGCGGATGTTCGTACCCTTGGACGTGTTGAAGCTGGTGACGAAAATGAGGCCGGCCAGGGCGAAAACGGCGGCCGTCAGCAGCCGGACCGGTCTGGCCCGCAGACGGGGACCCGCGGAGGAGTCGTCGGAATTGCTCAACGTACCCTTCTCCTTCAACGCCACAGGTCCACTACGCTAACGGACGCCCGGGGCAGGCAAGGTCCCCAGCGCATCGACAGGAGAGCCCCTCGTGCCGAAGTCACGTATCCGCAAGAAGGACGACTACACACCGCCGCCGGCGGGGAAGCAGGCGCAGTCGATCAGGCTGACGAACCGCAGCTGGGTCGCGCCGGTCATGCTGGCGTTCTTCCTCATCGGTCTCGCGTGGATCGTCGTCTTCTACGTGACCGATACCCAGCTGCCGATCGAGGCCCTGGGCAACTGGAACATCGTGGTCGGTTTCGGCTTCATCGCAGCGGGGTTCGGCGTCTCCACGCAGTGGAAGTAGGACGCGTCCGGCGCCGGCCCGAGGCGCATCCGGCGCCGGAACGCAAGCTCTCCCCATGAGTTATCCACAGCGTCATCCACACCTGAGGAAAAGACAGAAGATCTGTGGATAACTCTGTGGAGAGTTGACGCCGGTGTGATCAGGTGAGTGCGGCCGTCCGGACCAGGACCAGCGCCGCTGCCAGGAGGAACACCGCCGCGCACGTACCCCACTGGATGAGTGTGCGCTTGCGTCCCGTGGCCGGGCCGAGCAGGCCCAGCGCGACCAGCGCACCGGTCACCAGCCCGCCGATGTGGGCCTGCCAGGACACCGACCAGCTGCCGCCGAACGGTACGAAGGTCACCACGAGCATCAGTACCAACGTCACCATCACCGGCCGCATCTCGTAGCGCAGCCTGCGGGCGAGGACGACGGTGGCGCCGAGGAGCCCGCAGATGGCGCCGGAGGCGCCGAGCGTCGGGGTGTTCGGCGCGGTCAGCAGGTAGACGAGCGCGCTGCCGCCGAGCCCGGACAGCAGGTAGAGCGCCAGGTAGCGGACGCGGCCCAGGGCCGCTTCCAGCGGGCCGCCGATCACCCACAGGGCCAGCATGTTGCCGATGATGTGCCACCACTCGACGTGCAGGAACGTCGAGGTCAGCAGCCGGTGGTACTGGCCGGTGGCGACCCCTTCGACGGGGGCTCCGTAGTACTCGACGTAGCGGCCCAGCAGCTCCAGCTGGATGGCCAGCCCCGGAACCAGGAACGCCGCGAGGAAGACGGCCGCGTTGATCCCGATCAGGACCTTGGTGACGAGCACGGGATCGCCGGCGACGATCCCGCCCGCGACGGTGCGCGGGGCGTTGGCCGCGGCCGCGTGCCCCGTTCCCGAGCCGCCGCGCACGCACTCGGGGCACTGGAAGCCCACCGAGGCGCTGATCATGCACTCCGGGCAGATCGGGCGCTCACAGCGGGTGCACGTGATGCCCGTGTCACGGTCCGGGTGGCGGTAGCAGCCCGGCAGACGGTCGGTGTCCATCGGTCCCCTCGGTCGGCGGCGGGACAGCGGCGCCCCGCCGGTCCGGTACACAACCAGGACGGACGGGCGGGGCGGAAAGGTTCCCGGGAGACCGGGTCGGGGAGGCGGTCAGCCCTTGTCGAGGCTCGCGCCGCGCTTCTCGATGACGACGGACTGGATGATCACGTCGTCGAGCGGCCGTTCGGTGCGCGGGTTCGTCGCGCCGGCGGCGATGGCGTCCACGACCTTGCGGCCGGCCGCGCTGCTGACCTCGCCGAAGATGGTGTGCTTGCGGGTCAGCCAGGCGGTCGGGGCGACCGTGATGAAGAATTGGGAGCCGTTGGTCCCCGGCCCGGCGTTGGCCATGGCGAGCAGGTAGGGCTTCGTGAAGGCCAGGTCCGGGTGGAACTCGTCGGCGAACTGGTAGCCGGGGCCGCCGGTGCCGTTTCCGAGCGGGTCACCGCCCTGGATCATGAAGCCGCTGATGACGCGGTGGAAGACGGTGCCGTCGTAGAGCGGAGCCGTGGTCTTCTGGCCGTCCGTGGGCCGGGTCCACTCGCGGGCGCCCGTCGCGAGCTCCACGAAGTTGCGGACGGTCTTCGGGGCGAAGTTCGGCAGCAGCTCGATCTCGATGTCGCCGTGGTTGGTCTTCAGGGTGGCGTAGAGCTTCTCGGCCACGAGCCTGCCTTCCATAGTCATCACTGTCAGTCCCGATCCTCCCACGGAGGGCAGCGCCGCACAGAAATCCTCCACCCGTATGCCCTGTCACGCATGCCCGGCAGCGTCAGGGCAGGCATGATCCGACAAAGGGTGGAAAGGTGAACTGTGTCCGCCACCGAGGAGGAGAATCCCGTGACCCGCAAGGACAGCGTGCGCCTGGCCGCCGAAAGCGCCAGGGATACCGTCCGGCACGCAGCGGAAGTGGTGGCGCCGTACGCAGAAACCGCCAAGGACGCGGCTGTGCACTACGCACACGAGGCGAATGAGCGACTGGCGCCGATGATGTCGAGCGCGGCCAACGAGGCCGCCCGGCAAGCCCGTACGACGTACGACAGCCATGTGCATCCACGCCTGAAGCAGGCGCGCACCCACGTACCGCCGGGCGTTGACCGGGCCGCGACGCAGGCCGTGGTCTCCACGCGCCACGCGGCGCGGCAGGCCGCCGACTACACCCAGCCGAGGATCGAGAGCGCCATCGCGGCCGCCACGCCCGTGGCGGAAGAGGCCGCTTCCAGGTCGACCGCCGCCTTCGCGGCGCTGCGCGGCCAGGTGTCGGCGAAGGAGGTCCAGAAGCTGGTGCGCCGCCACGAGCGGCGCGCGAAGTGCGGCCGAGCGGCGCGCGGCGTCGCCCTGGTCGGCGTCGTGGCCCTGGGCGCCTTCGCGGCGTGGAAGTGGTGGGACCGCCAGTCCAACCCGGACTGGCTCGTGGAGCCCCCGGCGGCCACCGAGGTGTCGGACCGCGAAGCCGGCCCGGCCGCTTTCGACGAGGAACTGGCGCAGAAGGAGCGCGAGGCGGGGGCCGGCCCGGAGGGCTCCCCCGACAAGCAGCTCTGACAGACGGCTCCGAAGGCGTCGGCCCCCGAACGGGAGCGGCTCCGAGGAACGGCGGTACACGGGAAGGGGCCCGGATCCTGATGGATCCGGGCCCCTTCCCGTGTACCGGCATCACCTTTCCCGCGTACCGGCATCAGCCCGGGAGGGTGAGCACCATGCCCGGGTGGATGAGGTCCGGGTTGGGGCCGACGACGCCCCGGTTCATGGCGTAGAGCTCGCGCCAGCGGCCCTCGTTGCCGAGCTCGCGGCGGGCGATGGCGGACAGCGAGTCCCCGGCCCGGACCGTGTAGGTGCGCTTCGCCACCGGCTTGGGCGAGGCCGCGGGCTTGGGCGACACCGGAACGGCCTTGTGCGCGGCCGAAGTCGGGCTGGGCGCCGCGGGAGCCCCGGGCGCGGTGCTCCTGGGCGGCGCCGTGGCGGGCCGGGGCGTGCCCGCGGGCCTGGGCGCCACGGGCACCGCCTTGTGAGCGGCGGACGTCGGGCTGGGCGCGGCGGGGGCCGCGGCCGGCTTCGGCGGCGCGGCGGCGGCCATCCGGTCGGCGGCAGCCTTGGTGGCCGCCGCCGCGTCGGTGTACTTGGAGCCGATGTCCACCGGCGCGTTCGGCGCCGCGGGCGGGGAAGCCGCCGCGGACCGTTGTTCCACCTGTTCCCGCGTCTTCTGCGCCTCGTGTTCCTTCTGCTTGTCGGACTTCAGGAAATCGAAGAGTCCCATGTGCGTGCGCCTCCGGCGTGTGTGGCCCCCTGGCTCGGTGCCTGCCCCCCACTCTCGGACACGCCGGGCCCGGCGGCCCTGTGACTGGGCCGTACGGGGGACACCCGCGGGCCCCTACTGACGGGCCCGGCGGGCCGGGCGCGGGCTCTCCGACGGGGTGCCCAGGGAGCCCCCGACGAGCAGCTTCAGCCCGCGCAGGAGGGCTTCGCGGTCGGTCTCGGCGAGGGACCCGAGGGCCTCGGAATGCACCCGGTCGACGATCCGGGTGCTCTCGGCGGCCACGGCGGCGCCGCGCTCGGTGACCGCGATGACGCGGGCCCGGCGGTCGGTCGCGGAGGGCCTGCGCTCGGCCAGTCCGGCCTTCTCCAGCGCATCGACGGTGACGACCATCGTCGTCTTGTCCATGTCCCCGATCTCCGCGAGCTGGATCTGGGTGCGCTCCTCCTCCAACGCGTGCACCAGGACGCAGTGCATCCGGGCGGTGAGGCCGATCTCGTCCAGGGCAGCGGCCATGCGGGTGCGCAGGACGTGGCTGGTGTGGTCCAGGAGGAAGGAGAGGTCGGGCTCGGTCCGGGTGGGCGCCATCGCAGTCATGGGTCCAGGGTACAACTCGATCCGAAAAATATAGTCTGCAACAAAACTATCTGCTACGGTCGCACCAGTCGCCGAGCGCCGCACCACTCGGCATCCCGCACCACTCGGCACCCCGCACCGCCCCGCACCCCGCGCCACCTCACGACCGGAGAGACCGATGCCCGCCGCCACCGCCACCGCCGCCGCCCGCACCTCCCCCGCCGCCCCACCCGCCGGCGGCCTCCGCTCCCGCTGGACCGCCCTCGCCGTGCTCTCCACCGGCATGCTGATGACGATCCTCGACGGCAGCATCGTCACCGTGGCGATGCCCGCCATCCAGAGCGACCTGGGCTTCACTCCCGCCGGCCTCAGCTGGGTCGTGAACGCCTACCTGATCGCCTTCGGCAGCCTCCTGCTGCTGGCCGGCCGACTCGGCGACCTGATCGGCCGCAAGCGGATGTTCCTCGCCGGCACCGCCGTCTTCACCGCCGCGTCGCTGCTCGCCGGCTTCGCGACCTCCCCCGGGATGCTGATCGCCGCCCGGTTCCTCCAGGGCGTGGGCAGCGCCATGGCCTCCGCCGTGAGCCTCGGCATCCTGGTCACCCTCTTCACCGAACCCCGCGAACGCGCCCGGGCCATCGCCGTCTTCTCCTTCACCGGAGCCGCCGGGGCCTCGCTGGGCCAGGTCCTCGGCGGGGTGCTCACCGACGCCCTCGACTGGCACTGGATCTTCTTCATCAACCTGCCCATCGGGGCCGCCGCGCTCGCCCTGGCCCTGCCCGCGCTGCCCGCCGTACGGGGCCTGGGGCTGCGCGCCGGAGCCGACGTACTGGGCGCCGTACTGGTCACCTCGGGGCTGATGACGGGGATCTACGCCGTCGTCAAGGTCGAGGAGCACGGCTGGACCTCCGCGCACACCCTCGGACTCGGGACCCTCGCGGCCGCCCTGCTGGCCGGCTTCGTCGTCCGGCAGGCCAGGACCCGCAACCCGCTGATGCCGCTGCGGATCTTCCGCTCCCGCACCGTGACCGGCGCGAACCTGGTGCAGATGCTGATGGTGGCCGCGCTGTTCTCCTTCCAGATCCTGGTCGCCCTCCACCTCCAGCGGGTCCAGGGCTACGGCGCGGCCGAGACCGGCCTCGCGATGCTGCCCGCCGCCCTGGCGATCGGCGCCGTGTCCCTCGGCGTCTCGGCGCGGCTGAACGCCCGCTTCGGCGAGCGGACCGTCCTGCTCGCGGGGCTCGCCCTGCTCGTCGTCGGACTCGCCCTGCTCACCCGGCTGCCGGTCGACGCCGACTACGTCACCGACCTGCTGCCCGTGATGCTGTTGGCCTCCGGCTTCGGCCTGGCGCTGCCCGCGCTCACCACCCTGGGGATGTCCGGCGCCGGCGAGGAGGACGCCGGCCTCGCGTCGGGTCTGTTCAACACCACCCAGCAGATCGGCATGGCCCTCGGCGTCGCGGTCCTCTCCACCCTGGCCGCCTCCCGCACCGAGGCCCTGACGGCCTCCGGACACGGCCCCGCCGAAGCCCTGACCGGTGGCTACCACCTCGGTTTCGCCGTCGGCGCGGGCCTGCTGATCGTCGCCACCGCCCTCGCGGCCGGCCTCCTGCGCACGGGCCGACGCTCCTGAGCCCCGCGCGGCGCGACCCCCGAACAGGGCCGCCCCCCGGGCCCGTTCGGCCCGTACGAGCCCGGACCCGCCCGGAGCGGCCGTACGAAAAAAGGTCCCCTGACCAGCGTTTCCGCAGGTCAGGGGACCTTTCACATGTGGAGCCTAGGAGATTCGAACTCCTGACATCTGCCTTGCAAAGGCAGCGCTCTACCAACTGAGCTAAGGCCCCGAACGACGCAACGCGCCGCTCCCCCGAAAGGGAGAGGTCGTTCCGCAGGACAGAGTACCCGGTGTACCCCCTCATCCCGCAAAATGATAGGGACTCCCGCCCCGCGACCACGCTCCGTAAGATGCTCGCGAGGTTCGCACCAGCGAAGGGGAGTAGTAAGAGTGGACGCAGTACAGCAAGAGGCCACGGCCAGAGCCAGAGAGCTTCAGCGCAGTTGGTACGGGGAGCCGCTGGGCGCGCTGTTCCGACGGCTCATAGATGACCTCGGTCTCAACCAGGCCCGCCTCGCTGCCGTCCTCGGCCTGTCGGCGCCGATGCTGTCCCAGCTGATGAGCGGCCAGCGCGCCAAGATCGGCAATCCGGCCGTCGTCCAGCGGGTCCAGGCCCTCCAGGACCTCGCCGGCCAGGTGGCGGACGGAAGCGTCAGCGCGGCGGAGGCCACGGACCGGATGGACGAGATCAAGAACACCCAGGGAGGCTCCGTCCTCAGCAACAGCGGTCAGACCACGACGAGTTCCGGCGCTCCCACCGTCAAGCGCGTCGTCCGCGAGATCCAGTCGCTGCTGCGCTCGGTCTCCGCGGCCGGCGACATCATCGACGCGGCGGACACCCTCGCCCCCAGCCACCCGGAACTGGCAGAGTTCCTCAGGGTGTACGGCGCGGGCCGCACCGCGGAGGCGGTGGCCCACTACGAGGCCCACCAGAACTGACGCACGAGGATGACGGGGGACGGGCACAGCAATGGGTGAGGTCTTCGCCGGCCGGTACGAACTGGTCGACCCGATCGGACGCGGTGGCGCGGGCGCCGTCTGGCGGGCGTGGGACCACCGGCGGCGCCGCTACGTCGCCGCGAAGGTGCTGCTGCAGAGCGACGCCCACACCCTGCTGCGGTTCGTGCGCGAGCAGGCGCTGCGCATCGACCACCCGCACGTGCTGGCCCCCGCCAGCTGGGCGGCGGACGACGACAAGGTCCTGTTCACCATGGACCTCGTCGGCGGCGGCTCCCTCGCCCATGTGATCGGGGACTACGGCCCGTTGCCGCCCCGGTTCGTGTGCGCACTGCTCGACCAGCTCCTGTCGGGGCTGGCGGCGGTGCACGCGGAGGGCGTCGTCCACCGCGACATCAAACCGGCCAACATCCTGATGGAGGCCACCGGAACCGGGCGGCCGCACCTGCGGCTGTCCGACTTCGGCATCTCGATGCGCAAGGGCGAGCCCCGGCTGACCGAGACCAACTACGTGGTCGGCACGCCCGGTTACTTCGCCCCGGAACAACTCATGGGCGCCGAGCCCGACTTCCCCGCCGACCTCTACGCGGTCGGACTGGTCGCCCTGTACCTGCTGCAGGGCCGTAAGCCCGACTCCCAGGCCCTGGTGGACCACTTCCTGGCCCACGGCACCCCGGACGCCCCCGAGGGCGTCCCCGCGCCGCTGTGGGACGTCGTCGCGAACCTCCTGCACCCCGACCCCCAGGCGCGGTTCCGGACCGCCACGGGGGCCCGCAAGGCCCTCGCCGAAGCCGTCGAGCTGCTGCCGGCGCCCTCCCCCGAGCCGGACCCGGTCGAGGTGTTCGACCAACTCGGCCCGCTCCCAGCCGGTTTCGACCCCGAGGGCCCCCGGGCCCCCTCCGGCATCACGGCCCCCGGAGCCCCCACGGGCCCCCAGGCCGCGCCGGAGCCGTACGCGGCGACCGCCGCCCCCTCCGGGTCCGCAACGGGCCCCACGGCCGCTCCGGGCCCCGCCACGGCCCCCACCGCGGGCGCCGCCGGCGGGCCCACCCGGGCCGACGACCCGCGCGGTACGCCCCCGGCCGGCGCCACCGCCGGCTTCGGACCGCCGCCCGGCCACGGGCCCTCGGAGACGGGCAGCTTCCACCTGCCGCCCCCGGTCCACCCGGGCACGCCGACCGGGCCGGCCACCGCCCCGCACCCGCAACCGGTCCCGCACTCCGTCCCCGCACCGGCCCGCCGGGGCCGGGTCGCCCCGCCGCCGACCAAGGTCACCGCCGGCATCCTCACGGCGGCACTCCTCTGCTTCGCCCTGGGCATCTGGGCCCTGACCCAGGTCTGACCCCGGACCCCGGACCTCAAGCCCCGGACCCCGGGGCCCCGGACCCCAGGCCCCGGAACCCCGCACCGCACCGCACCGCACCCGCACCGCACCCGCACCGCATCCCGGGGCCCTAGACCGCCCTGCCTCCCCCGCCCCGCCGCGCCAGCAGCATCCACGCGCCGAGCCCGAGGAGCAGGACCGTCCCGGTCCCGAAGCCCGCGCCCGCCACGATCCGCATCACGGAGCGGTCGCCCTCCGCCGCGGCCGCCTCCGGAGCGGTGAGCCCCTCCTTCGCCGCCGTCCGGTCGGCGCCGCCGACCCCGAACCCGGCCGCGGTGAGGCTCTCCTTGTACGCCGGTCCCGAACGCGGGGTACCCGTCACCTCCAGCCGCAGCGTCAGCGGCACCGGGGTGGCGTCCTCGGTGAACTCCCCCACCTTCCCGCCCATGGTGACGGCGAGGTAGTACCACCCGGCCAGCCGCACGGGCCGCTGCTCGGTGTCGTCGGCGAAACGGTTCTCGTACGCCACCGGCGCGGTCTTCGCCAGCGTGACGGCCGCCTGCTTGCCGTCGTAGGAGGTGTCCTTGGAGTCCACGAGGGCTCGGTAGGGCGTGTAGAGCGAGACGGTGAGGCCGTTGGAGGCGGAGCCGTACTGCTTCGTCATCCTGGCCGCCGCGATCTCCGCGCCGACCCCCAGCTGTTGCCCCCAGTCCAGCGGCACCCGGTAGAAGCGCGTCTGTCCGGGGCGCAGGTCGTCGCGCCACACCCCGGAGTCCAGCGCCCGGGCATCGTTGAAACCGGTGCCGCCGGTACGGGCGACCGGGTCCGTGCCGGGCAGCGTCGGCGACGCCGAGGGCCAGACACTGGCGGCGGCGCTCGGCGCGGTCCCGGCGACGGGGGCCGGTTCGCGCTGGATCCGGATCTCGACCGGCCACGCGGCCCGGTCGGAGTCCTTCGCCGCGGACCGGGTGAGCTTGGCGTAGTAGGTCCCCCCGGCCTGGCAGTCGGCGTCCTCCTCCAGCCGCCGGGAGCCGACCGCCGCGACGGGCACCGCGTCGTAACCGAACGAGACCCTGCCCGGGTTGGCGGGGCAGGCCTTGCCGCCGGCGGTCATGATCTCGACCTCCAGACCGTCGCCGTAGCCCACCTTGGCGCCCGCGGGCGGGCGCAGCACCGCGGAGACGTACACGGTGGAGGTGCTGTCGAGACCGAGCCGGTAGACGCGTTCGCCGGGGGCGAGGGTGTCCTCGTAGACCGCGCCGACCTCCAGCAGCGGGGCGTCCGCCGTGGAGGGCTTGCCCGCGACCGGGACGGCGCCGTCCGCCACCCGGTACTCCGGCAGCGGCGGGGATCCGGGGCCGGCCGCGTACGCGGCTCCCGGCAGCCAGGCCAGCAACCCGAGGGCTGTCGCCCCGGCCAGCACCGTCTTGCGCACGCGCACCATCAGACCCACCCCGAGTTTGCTAACGCAAGCCAAATCTTTGCATACCCGAACAATTGCTCACAGAACAGCACGAAGCCCCGGCAGCAGCGGCAGCCGGGGCTTCATGAGATCAACCGTGGGTCTCACACACCGGAACCAGAGGGCACGGAGTCAGTTGCCTCCGTCCACAGGTCCTGCTCGGCGCGATCCGCCTGGATCTGGCGGTACACGAGGAGCCCGCCGATGGCGGCCAGTGCGACCAGGAGCAGCTTCTTCACCGCGCGACCTCGTCCTTCGTTGACGTTGGGGACTTCTGGCCGCCAACAATACACACCGACCGATATCCGACCGGTGCCCGTCGGCCGGCACCGAACCCCTCGACCGGCCCAACGAAGAAGGACCCCCAGGCCTTGGCCTGGGGGTCCTTCTTCACTGTGGGGCTAACAGGATTTGAACCTGTGGCCTCATCCTTATCAGGGATGCGCTCTAACCAACTGAGCTATAGCCCCATCCGCGCCGCGCGCTGACTCCTGAAGATTAGCGCACAGAGCGGGTCGAGCCAAAATCCGTTCCCACGGGCCTCTCCGCGGGCTTCCCCGCAGGTCAGTCAGTGGGTCTCTCAGCGGGTCATTCGTCCTCGGCCAGCGTGAGTTCCACGCCGCCCACGAAGCCCGCCGACAGGTTGTAGATGAACGAACCCAGCGTCGCCAGCGCCGTCATCAGCACCACGTCGATCACCGAGATCACCGAGGTGAAGATCAGCACCCGCGGCAGCGACAGGAACGACTGGAGGTCGAACCCGTTGCTCTCGTTCGATCCGGTCGCCTCGCTGATCGTGCCGCCGACGGTCGAGAAGATGCCCATGGCATCCATGACCATCCACAGCACGGCCGCCGCGACGATCGTGCACACGCCCAGCGCGATGGACAGCAGGAAGCTGACCTTCATCACCGACCACGGATCCGCCTTGGCGACCCGCAGCCGCGCCTTGCGCGTCCTCGGCGCCGTACGGACCCCCGGTCGGGCCCCGCGCTGCGCACCCGGGCCCGCCGGCGCCGCGTAGGCCTGCGGGGGCTGGTACGGCTGTCCGTCCCGGTCCTGGCCCTTGTCCGTCGGTGCCTTCGGCTGGGCCTTGGACTGCGCCTTCGACTTAGGTTCTCGGGTGTCCGTCACGGTTCCCCCCTGGGAGTCCGCGGCGGGGCCACGGGCACCGTTCGCTCCAGTTTTGGCCGGTCCGGCGCCCGTGGCTCCACTCACGCTTACTCCTCGTGCTCCCCTGCCGAGGGCTCCGTGCCCTCGGCGGCCTCGGCGGCCTGTCCGTCGACTGCCCCGGCCTCGATGTCCGAGTCGATGTCCGACTCGATCTCATCGGCCTCGTCAGCTTCCTGACCCGCCTCGGCGTTACGAGCGATGCCCACCACGGCATCGCGCTTGCCCAGGTTGATCAGCTGGACGCCCATGGTGTCACGGCCGGTCTCCCTGACTTCGTTGACTCGCGTGCGAATCACACCACCGCTGAGCGTGATGGCGAGAATCTCGTCCGTTTCGTCGACCACCAGCGCGCCGACGAGCGACCCGCGGTCCTCGACGATCTTCGCTGCCTTGATGCCCAAACCACCACGTCCTTGGACGCGGTACTCGTCGACCGGCGTCCGCTTGGCGTAGCCGCCGTCGGTCGCGGTGAAGACGAAAGTACCCGGCCGGACCACGCTCATCGACAGCAGCTCGTCGCCCTCGCGGAAGCTCATGCCCTTCACGCCCGAGGTCGCGCGGCCCATCGGACGCAGCGCGTCGTCGGTCGCGGTGAACCGGATCGACTGCGCCTTCTTGCTGATGAGCAGCAGGTCGTCCTCGGCGGACACCAGCTCCGCGCCGATCAGCTCGTCGTCGGCGCCGCTCTCCGTCTCGCGGAGGTTGATCGCGATGACGCCACCCGATCGGGGCGAGTCGTAGTCCTTGAGCGCCGTCTTCTTCACCAGGCCGCCCTTGGTGGCCAGGATCAGGTAGGGCGCCGCCTCGTAGTCGCGGATCGCGAGGATCTGGGCGATCTTCTCGTCCGGCTGGAAGGCCAGCAGGTTCGCCACGTGCTGACCGCGGGCGTCGCGGCCGGCGTCCGGCAGCTCGTACGCCTTGGACCGGTAGACGCGGCCCTTGTTCGTGAAGAACAGCAGCCAGTGGTGCGTGGTGGAGACGAAGAAGTGGTCGACCAGGTCGTCCTGCTTCAGCTTCGTGCCGCGCACGCCCTTGCCGCCGCGCTTCTGCGAGCGGTAGTCCTCGGTCTTGGTGCGCTTGACGTACCCGCCGTGCGTGATCGTGACGACGATGTCCTCTTCGGCGATCAGGTCCTCCATGGACATGTCGCCGTCGAAGGGCACCAGCTTGGAACGCCGGTCGTCGCCGAACTTCTCGACGATGACCGCGAGTTCCTCGCTGACGATCTGCCGCTGGCGCTCCTCGGAGGCCAGGATCGCGTTGTACTCGTTGATCTTCGACTGGAGCTCGTCGTGCTCGGCGACGATCTTCTGCCGCTCCAGGGCCGCCAGGCGCCGCAGCTGCATCTCGAGGATCGCGTTGGCCTGGATCTCGTCGATCTCCAGGAGGCCCATCAGGCCCTCGCGCGCGATCTCGACGGTGTTGCTGCGCCGGATGAGGGCGATGACCTCGTCGATGGCGTCCAGGGCCTTGAGCAGACCGCGCAGGATGTGGGCGCGCTCCTCCGCCTTGCGCAGGCGGAAGCGCGTGCGCCGGACGATGACCTCGATCTGGTGCTGCACCCAGTGGCGGATGAAGGCGTCGATCGACAGGGTGCGCGGCACGCCGTCCACCAGGGCCAGCATGTTGGCGCTGAAGTTCGACTGCAGGTCGGTGTGCTTGTACAGGTTGTTCAGCACGACCTTGGCGACCGCGTCGCGCTTCAGGACGATCACCAGGCGCTGGCCGGTCCGGGACGAGGTCTCGTCGCGGACGTCGGCGATGCCGCCGACGCGGCCGTCCTTCACCAGGTCGGCGATCTTCTGCGCGAGGTTGTCGGGGTTGGTCTGGTACGGGAGCTCCGTGACCACCAGGCACTGGCGGTTCTGGATCTCCTCGACCTCCACCACCGCGCGCATCGTGATGGAGCCGCGACCGGTGCGGTACGCCTCCTCGATGCCCTTGCGGCCCACGACCAGGGCGCCGGACGGGAAGTCCGGACCCTTGATGCGCTCGATGAGCGCGTCCTGGAGCTCCTCGTGCGTGGACTCCGGGTGCTCCAGCGCCCACTGGGCGCCGGCCGCGACCTCGCGCAGGTTGTGCGGCGGGATGTTGGTCGCCATGCCGACCGCGATGCCCGCGGAGCCGTTGACCAGCAGGTTCGGGAAGCGCGCCGGCAGGACCGTCGGCTCCTGGTTGCGGCCGTCGTAGTTGTCCGTGAAGTCGACGGTCTCCTCGTCGATGTCCCGGAGCATCTCCATGGCCAGCGGCATCAGCTTGCACTCGGTGTAGCGCATCGCGGCCGCCGGGTCGTTGCCCGGGGAGCCGAAGTTGCCGTTGCTGTCCACGAGCGGCATGCGAAGCGACCACGGCTGGGCCAGGCGGACCAGGGCGTCGTAGATCGAGGAGTCGCCGTGCGGGTGGTACGTACCCATGACGTCACCGACGACGCGGGCGCACTTGTAGAAGCCCTTCTCGGGCCGGTAGCCGCCGTCGTACATCGCGTACAGCACGCGACGGTGGACCGGCTTGAGGCCGTCCCGTACGTCGGGCAGCGCGCGGGACACGATGACGGACATCGCGTAGTCGAGGTAGGAGCGCTGCATCTCCGTCTCGAGCCCGACGGGCTCGATCCGCAGCACGGGCTGCTCCTCCGCGGGATTCTCGGCAGTGGGGGTGGTTTCGTCGGCCATTGCTGGTCAGAAGTCCTTTCAGGCGGTCATGGGAGCCGACTCAGATGTCGAGGAACCGAACGTCCTTGGCGTTGCGCTGGATGAAGGAGCGTCGGGCCTCGACGTCCTCTCCCATCAGCACCGAGAACAGGTCGTCGGCCTGCGCCGCGTCGTCCAGGGTGACCTGGCCGAGCACGCGGTGGTCGACGTCCATGGTGGTGACGCGCAGCTCCTCGGCGTTCATCTCGCCCAGACCCTTGAAGCGCTGGATCGAGTCTTCCTTGATCCGCTTGCCGTTCTGCTTGCCGAGCTCGACCAGGGCGTCGCGCTCGCGGTCCGAGTACGCGTACTCGAAGTCGTCGCGGCCCCACTTGATCTTGTAGAGCGGCGGGCGCGAGAGGTACACGTGCCCGGCCTCGACCAGCGGCCGCATGAAGCGGAACAGGAAGGTCAGCAGCAGGGTGTTGATGTGCTGGCCGTCGACGTCGGCGTCCGCCATCAGGATGATCTTGTGATAGCGGAGCTTCTCGATGTCGAAGTCCTCGTGCACACCGGTACCGAAGGCGCTGATCAGCGCCTGGACCTCGGTGTTCTGGAGGATCTTGTCGATCCGGGCCTTCTCGACGTTCAGGATCTTGCCGCGGATCGGCAGGATGGCCTGGTACATCGGGTTGCGGCCGGACTTCGCGCTACCGCCGGCGGAGTCACCCTCGACGATGAAGATCTCGCACTTGGTCGGGTCGTTCGACTGGCAGTCGGACAGCTTGCCCGGCAGCGAGGCGCTCTCCAGCAGGCCCTTGCGGCGCGTCAGGTCGCGGGCCTTGCGGGCCGCGACGCGGGCGGTGGCCGCCTGGATCGACTTGCGGATGATGTCCGCGGCCTCGACCGGGTTGCGGTCGAACCAGTCGTTCAGGTGCTGGTGGACGACCTTCTGCACGAAGGTCTTGGCCTCCGTGTTGCCCAGCTTGGTCTTCGTCTGGCCCTCGAACTGGGGCTCGCCCAGCTTCACCGAGATGATCGCCGTCAGACCCTCGCGGATGTCCTCGCCGGCGAGGTTGTCGTCCTTCTCGCGCAGGAACTTCTTCTCGCGCGCGTAGCGGTTGACCAGGCCGGTCAGCGCCGCGCGGAAGCCCTCTTCGTGGGTGCCGCCCTCGTGCGTGTGGATCGTGTTCGCGAAGGAGTAGACGCCCTCGGTGTACTGCGAGTTCCACTGCATCGCGATCTCGACCGAGAGCATGCGCTCCTTGTCCTCGGCCTCGACGTCGATGACGGTCGGGTGGATCAGCTCGCCCTTGCGCGAGTTGAGGTACTTCACGAAGTCGACGATGCCGCCCTCGTAGTAGTACTTCACCGTGCGCGCCGCGGGCTCGGTGACGTCCGCGTCGGGGTCGTCCGCGCCGACCGTGGCCTTCGCCGACTCGCGCTCGTCGGTCAGCGACAGGGTCAGGCCCTTGTTGAGGAAGGCCATCTCCTGGAAGCGCCGCGAGAGCGTCTCGAAGGAGTACTCGGTCGTCTCGAAGATGTCGGGGTCGGCCCAGAAGGTGACCGAGGTCCCGTGCTCGTCGGTCTCCTCGTTCTTGGCGAGGGCGGCCGTCGGGGCGCCGAGCTTGTAGTCCTGGGTCCAGCGGAAGCCGTCGCGCCTGACCTCGACCGCGACCTTCGTCGACAGGGCGTTCACGACGGAGACGCCGACACCGTGCAGACCACCGGAGACGGCGTAGCCGCCGCCGCCGAACTTGCCGCCGGCGTGCAGGACGGTCAGCACGACCTCGAGGGCCGGCTTGCCCTCGGAGGGGACGATGTCGACCGGGATGCCTCGGCCGTTGTCGATGACCCGGACCCCGCCGTCGGCGAGGATCGTCACGTCGATGGTGTCCGCGTGCCCGGCCAGCGCCTCGTCGACCGAGTTGTCGACCACCTCGTAGACGAGGTGGTGCAGACCGCGCTCACCCGTCGATCCGATGTACATGCCGGGCCGCTTGCGGACCGCGTCCAGGCCCTCCAGGACCTGGATGTTGCTTCCGGTATACGAAGATCCACCGGCCTCGGCGGCCTCGCCGCCGGCGGTGGACTCGTTCTTGTCGTTGGAGTTGCCGGAATCGGCCACGAAGCGCCCTTTCTGGCACAGCACAGGCCGTACTCCGGGCCAGCAGGCATGCAAGCAGGAGCGGCTGCGTCGATCTGCGTTGTCAGCGTTTGTCACCGGTACTCGACTGGTGATCCCGCAACTGGGCGGGATTGTCTCCAGTCTACCGGTACCACTGACATGAATGGGGGTTTGCCGGTACCTGAGTACGCATGTGCCGCCCTGAACCTCCTCTCTCCGACTCCCCATATCCGGGGAGGGGCTCAAAGTGGCTCACACGGGCATCCAGAGCTTCGGCCTGTCAACCCGCGACTACCGTGAGGGACACCACCCGCGACCGGGTCCCGCCGGCCCCGTCGGGGACGGGCCGCAACAGGCCGGAAGCCGCCGCTCCCGGGGGAACGACGGCTTCGGGAAGTGCGCGGGCGGCGGACGCCCGGGTCACCCGTAGGTGTCGCCCGGGCCCGTGCTGCCCGGGCTGCGCCAGGGTCCGTACCGCTTCGGCCGGCCACCCGGCCCCTGCACCTTGATCAGCCGGACGGTGCCCTGCCCCAGGTCGGCGTTGAGCCGCGCCACCAGCTGCGGGGCCAACAGCTTCAGCTGCGCCGCCCACGCCGAGGAATCGCAGCGCACGACCAGCTCGCGGTCCTCGTACCGCTCCGGTACGCAGTGCGCCGCGATCTCCGGGCCGACGATCTCGGGCCAGCGCTCCATCACCCCGGCCACCGCCATCGGCATCTCCCAGCCGCGTTCGGTGCGCAGCCGGTCCAGCGCCGCCATCAGCGGCATCGGGTCCCGGCCGTCCGCCCGGGCGCCCGAGCGGAGCCCCGGCTGGTAGGGGCGCTTCTTCCCGCTGACCGCGTTGCCCCGGGCCCGGGCCTGCTCCCGGGCGGCGGCGAGGGCCTGGCGCGCCAGGTCCACCCCGGAGGGTTCCGGGGTCCTGCGCTCCTCCTGCCCGCCGGCGTTCACAGTCGGGTCACCTCGCCGCCGGAGACCGCGAAGCGCGTCCCCGTCAGTACGGACGGCACGTCGTCGTCCACCGCCGCCGTCACCAGGACCTGCTCGCCCGGAGAGACCAGCTCCGCGAGCCGCTCGCGGCGCCGGACGTCGAGCTCCGCGAACACGTCGTCGAGGACCAGCACCGGCTCGGCGCCCTCCGAGCGCAGCAGCTCGTAAGAGGCCAGCCGCAGCGCGAGCGCGTACGACCAGGACTCGCCGTGGCTGGCGTAGCCCTTGGCGGGCAGCTCGCCGAGGCGCAGCAGTACGTCGTCGCGGTGCGGGCCCACGAGGGTGACGCCGCGCTCGATCTCCTGTTTGCGGACTCCGGTCAGCGCGGCCAGCAGGACCTCGTGGAGCGCCTCGCGGGTGCGTGCGTCGCCGCTGTCGACCGGTTCGCCGGCCGAGGACTTGTAGCTGAGGCCGAGGGGGCCGCCGCCGGGCGCGAGCTGTTCGTAGGCCTTGTCGGCGAGCGGCAGCAGCGTCCCGATCAGGTCGAGCCGCTGGGCCAGCAGCTCCGCGCCGACGCGGGCCAGGTGCTGGTCCCACACGTCGAGGGTGGAGAGGTCCATGGAGCGTCCGCCGTGCCGGCGGGCCATCGCCGCGGATTTCAGGAGGGTGTTGCGCTGTTTGAGCACCCGCTCGTAGTCGGAGCGGACGGCAGCCATCCGCGGCGACCGGGCGGTGACCAGGTCGTCCAGGAAGCGGCGGCGCTCGCCGGGGTCGCCCTTGACCAGGGCGAGGTCCTCGGGGGCGAACAGCACGGTCCGTACGATCCCCAGCACGTCCCGGGGCCTGACCTGCGAGGACCGGTTGATGCGGGCCCGGTTCGCGCGGCCCGGGTTCAGCTCCAGCTCCACCAGCTGTTGGCGCTCGCCCTGGGTGACGGCGGCCCGGATGACGGCGCGTTCCGCGCCCATCCGGACGAGGGGGGCGTCCGAGGAGACCCGGTGGCTGCCGAGCGTGGCGAGGTAGCCGATGGCCTCGACGAGGTTCGTCTTGCCCTGCCCGTTGGGCCCCACGAAAGCCGTGACGCCCGGACCGAGGGGTACCTCGGCCCGGGCGTACGAGCGGAAGTCGGCCAGGGAGAGATGCGATACGTGCATTCGGCGCCGACCTCCCCCGGCTTCCTGCTGTCGTGCTCTTGGTACTGGTGGTACTGGTGGTGCTGGTCCTGCTCGTGGTGCCGGTGCGGTCGCTACTTCTTCTCGACCGCGTGGCCGCCGAACTGGTTGCGCAGCGCGGCGATCATCTTCATCTGCGGGGAGTCGTCCTGGCGGGACGCGAACCGCGCGAACAGCGACGCGGTGATCGCCGGGAGCGGCACCGCGTTGTCGATGGCCGCCTCGACCGTCCAGCGGCCCTCGCCCGAGTCCTGCGCGAAACCGCGCAGCTGCTCCAGGTGCTCGTCCTCGTCCAGCGCGTTGACGGCCAGGTCCAGGAGCCAGGAACGGATGACCGTGCCCTCCTGCCAGGACCGGAAGACCTCGCGGACGTCGGTGACGGAGTCGACCTTCTCCAGGAGCTCCCAGCCCTCGGCGTAGGCCTGCATCATGGCGTACTCGATGCCGTTGTGGACCATCTTCGCGAAGTGGCCCGCGCCGACCTTGCCCGCGTGCACGGCGCCGAAGTCACCCTCGGGCTTGAGGGCGTCGAACACCGGCTGGACGGCCGCGACGTGCTTCTCGTCGCCGCCGTACATGAGCGCGTAGCCGTTCTCCAGACCCCAGACGCCGCCGGAGACGCCGCAGTCGACGAAGCCGATGCCCTTGGCCTTCAGCTCCTCGGCGTGCTTCTCGTCGTCCGTCCAGCGCGAGTTGCCGCCGTCCACGACGATGTCGCCGGGCGAGAGCAGCTCGCCCAGCTCGTCGACGGTGGACTGGGTCGCCGCGCCGGCGGGGACCATCACCCACACCACACGGGGGGCCGGCAGGCTGTCCACAAGTTCCCGCAGGCTGTGGACATCCGCGAGGTCCGGGTTGCGGTCGTATCCGATGACGGTGTGGCCTGCGCGGCGGATGCGCTCGCGCATGTTGCCGCCCATCTTGCCGAGACCGACGAGACCAAGCTCCATCAACTGGTTCCTTACGCGTTGTGGCCGTCGTTGCCGCGGGCTCCCCGGCCTACCGGGTCACCCACCGGATCCGAGCCTACGCCGGGGCGTGCGGGGCGGCCCCACGGGCCGTGGCGTCCGTCCAGGAAGTCCCCAGGCGTTCTGGACTCCCCGGAGCATGTCCTGTGGACGCCGTCGGGCCCGGTCCCGCGGCATGCGAGAACGGGCCCGACGGGGAGACTCAGCCGGACAGGCGCACCGGCATGATCAGGTACTTGTAGGCCTCGTCGGCCTCCGCGTCGACCGCGGGGCGGCCACTGAGCAGCGCCGGCTTCGTCGAGGTGGTGAAGCTCAGCTGCGCGGCCGGCGAGTCGATCGCGCTGAGGCCGTCCAGCAGGAAGGTCGGGTTGAAGGCGATCGAGATGTCGTCGCCATCGAGCTTCGCGTCGACGCGCTCCACAGCCTGTGCGTCGTCGCTGGAACCGGCCTCCAGGATCAGGACGCCCTGCTCGAAGCTCAGCCGGACCGGCGTGTTGCGCTCGGCGACCAGGGCCACGCGCTTGACGGCCTCGACGAACGGGGCGGTCTCGATCACCGCGATGGAGTTGAACTCCGTCGGGAAGAGCGTGCGGTACTTCGGCAGGTCGCCTTCGAGCAGCCGGGTGGTGGTGCGGCGGCCGGCGCCCTCGAAGCCGATGAGGCCCTCGCCCGCGCCGGAGCCCGAGAGCGCCAGCGTGACGGTGTCGCCGCTGGTGAGGGACTTGGCGGTGTCCAGGAGCGTCTTCGCCGGCACCAGGGCCACGGCGGAGGCGTCCGGGTTCTCCGGCTTCCACAGGAACTCGCGGACCGCGAAGCGGTAGCGGTCGGTGGAGGCCAGGGTGACGCGGTCGCCCTCGATCTCGATGCGGACACCGGTCAGCACGGGCAGCGTGTCGTCGCGGCCGGCGGCGATGGCGACCTGGGCGGCGGCGGACGCGAAGACCTCACCGGGCACGGTGCCGGTCGCGGTCGGCATCTGCGGCAGCGCCGGGTACTCCTCCACAGGCAGGGTGTGGAGTGTGAATCGTGAGGAGCCGCAGACCACGGTCGCCCGTACACCGTCTGTGGAAATCTCCACCGGACGGTTCGGCAGGGCGCGGCAGATGTCGGCGAGCAGGCGGCCGGACACCAGGACGGTGCCGTCCTCCTCGACGTCCGCCTCGACGGAGACCCGGGCCGAGACCTCGTAGTCGAAGCCGGAGAGGGACAGCGTGCCCTCCTCGGCCTTCAGCAGCAGGCCCGCGAGTACCGGCACCGGCGGCCGGGCCGGGAGGCTGCGGGCAGCCCAGGCCACCGCCTCTGCGAGTACGTCGCGCTCCACCCGGATCTTCACCGGAACCGCCTCCTGCTGTTGCTCGCTCGTCTGCCGGCCTTCGTCGTCGGCTCGTCGGTGCCTCGACCGGTTGCCGGGGACCAGTCTGACGTACGGCGCCGACAGTCGTTGCGGCCGGCGGTCAAGTCGGGGACGAGGCGGCGGCGAGCTCGATCGACGAGTTGTGCACAGGACCTGCTTGAAAACCGAAACCGGCCTAACTCTCCATGGGGGTAGTAGTAGGGCCTGTGGAAACGGTGGATAAGCCCGTTCTCGCAGGTCAGCCCCTGTTTTTTATCCCCACACCCTGTGGGTGGCACCGGTGGACAACACGGTGTCTCTGTGGAGAACGAAAACTTCTGCACAGGCCGTCCCCAGACGACCCCCACTACTCCACAGGTGTGTCCCCAGCTTTTCCCCAGTGCTCCACAGACCAAACGTCGACATCCGTGTGACGGCTTTCACTCGGGGCGGTGACGGGAGGTGCCGGGTTGCCGAACAGTGGACAACGGTGTGGAGAACCCCGCGGATCCTGTGCACAGGGTGCGGGAACCTGTGGGCCGCCGGTGGACGGAGCCGTGGATGAGCCTGTGGATGAATTTTTTGTCCACAGGCTGTGGATCGGGCTTGCGCACAATTCCACAGGCGACTGACCTGCCCTGATGGGCCCTCAACCTGCGGCCCTGTGGACAGATTGTGGGCGGCGAGAACTGTCCTCAGGCTGTGGACGGAAGAAAGTCGGCCAATCTGTGGATGAGTTGCTCCCCAGGGGGCGTATTCGAACAGAGCAGGGGCGCACGGTCGGAAAAGGGCGCCCCCGGTTAAGCCCGGAAGCGCCCCTGTCCTGGCGTTTGAAGGGTCCTGGCACGGCTGCCCGGAGCCCGCGTCAGGCGTTCTTGATGCGGTTGGTGAGCTCCGTGACCTGGTTGTAGATGGACCGTCGTTCCGCCATCAGGGCCCGGATCTTGCGGTCCGCGTGCATGACGGTGGTGTGGTCGCGGCCGCCGAACTGGGCCCCGATCTTGGGCAGCGACAGGTCCGTCAGCTCCCGGCACAGGTACATGGCGATCTGCCGCGCGGTGACCAGCACCCGGCTCCGCGAGGAGCCGCACAGGTCGTCCACGGTCAGCCCGAAGTAGTCGGCGGTGGCGGCCATGATGTCGGAGGCGGTGATCTCCGGCGCGCTGTCCTCGCCGCCCGGGATCAGGTTCTTCAGCACGTCCTCGGTCAGCCCGAGGTCGACCGGCTGCCGGTTGAGGCTTGCGAACGCCGTCACCCGGATCAGCGCCCCCTCCAGCTCGCGGATGTTGCGCGAGATGCGGGAGGCGATGAACTCCAGTACCTCCGGCGGGGCGTTGAGCTGCTCCTGGACGGCCTTCTTGCGCAGGATCGCGATGCGGGTCTCCAGCTCGGGCGGCTGGACGTCGGTGATCAGGCCCCACTCGAAGCGGTTGCGGAGCCGGTCCTCAAGGGTGACGAGCTGCTTGGGCGGCCGGTCCGAGGACAGCACGATCTGCTTGTTGGCGTTGTGCAGCGTGTTGAAGGTGTGGAAGAACTCCTCCTGCGTCGACTCCTTGCTCGCGAGGAACTGGATGTCGTCGACCAGCAGGATGTCCATCTCGCGGTAGCGCTTGCGGAAGGCGTCGCCCTTGCCGTCGCGGATGGAGTTGATGAACTCGTTGGTGAACTCCTCGGAGCTCACGTACCGCACCCGGGTGCCGGGGTAGAGGCTCCGCGCGTAGTGCCCGATGGCGTGCAGCAGGTGCGTCTTGCCGAGGCCCGACTCCCCGTAGATGAACAGGGGGTTGTACGCCTTCGCCGGCGCCTCGGCGACGGCCACCGCGGCGGCGTGCGCGAAGCGGTTGGAGGCGCCGATGACGAAGGTGTCGAAGAGGTACTTCGGGTTCAGTCGGGCGGTCGGCTCCAGCGGTCCCGACGTGGAACCACCGGACGGGGCCGGCGGCGGCGCGGGGCGTCCGGGTGCCGGGCGCGGCGAGGGCTGCTCGTACTGCTGGTTCTCGTACTTCTGCTGCTCGTACTTCTGTTGCTCGTAGGAGGACTGGTCCCCGTACTTGGACTGCTCGTAGGAGCCCTGGTCGTAGCCGCCGGGGTCGGGCTGCTGGAGGTAGCCCGGCTGGGGGGAGGCGTACGGGTCGCGCTCGGGGAAGCCGCCGAGCCGCTGCTGCTGCCAGCCGTAGTCGTCCTGCTGGCCGCCGCGGGGCCAGGCGCCGGGCTCCGGCCGCTGCTGCTGGTAGTCCGGATAGGCGGGGCGGGCCGTGGGGAGGTCGTCGCCCGGGCCGGTGTGACCGGTATGACCTCCGGGGCGCTGGCCGCCGTACGGTTCGTAGCCCTCGCGCTGCGCGGAGGGGGGCGGGGAGGACGGCGCGGGCTCGCCCGCGGAGTCGTCGACGGTGATGGCGATGCGGATGGGCCGGCCGCACTCACGGCTCAGCGCGTCGCTGATCAGCGGGGCGAGGCGGCCTTCGAGGACGCGCTTGCCCCACTCGTTGGGGACGGCGAGCAACGCGGTGTCGGCGACCAGGGCCAGCGGCTGGCATCGTTCGACCCACTGCTTGTCCTTGGGCTCGATGCCTTGCTGGCCCTCGCCGAGCAGCTTCTCGAGCACGCGTGGCCACACTGCGGCAAGATCGGCAGGTACGTCAGCCACAGAGCACGCTCTCTCACAGGGGTCCCGTCCCACGAAGGTGTGGTTCTTTGGGACGGTCGGGACAAAAAACAGGGATCAGGCAACGGTAGTCAGGCCGGTGGCCACGGTTCAAGTCGTTGTCCACAGCCTGTGCACAGTGTGCGGCAGACGAGCTCGGTTTGACCGGATGGCGTAGCCGCGCGTACCGTGACGAGGTCGAATTGTCGATGGCTGCTGCCGCCTGCCTACCGATGGGCGAAGGTCACGTCAGTGATCATTTAGCGGTGTCCACTCGGGCGAACACGCGAGTTCCTCGTGGGCGCACGGTGACAGCCAGGCGATGTACCGCCATAACGATTCATTCTCTGGAGCCCCCGAGTGAGCAAGCGCACCTTCCAGCCGAACAACCGCCGTCGTGCCAAGACCCACGGCTTCCGCCTGCGGATGCGTACCCGTGCCGGTCGCGCGATCCTCGCGAACCGTCGTGGCAAGGGCCGCGCCGCCCTTTCCGCGTAACAACGCGCAGGTCGTGACGTCGTGCTGTCTCCCGAAAATCGGCTGAGGCGGCGTGAGGACTTCGCGAGCGCGGTGCGCCGAGGCCGGCGGGCAGGACGCCCGCTCCTCGTCGTCCACCTAAGAGCAAGCGGTGCAACGGACCCGCACGCGCCGGGGGAGATCGATCCCTCGCCGCGTGCGGGTTTCGTCGTCAGCAAGGCCGTGGGCGTCGCTGTCGTCCGTAACCGGGTGAAGCGTCGTCTGCGTCATCTTGTCCGCGATCGGCTGGCCCAGCTGCCCGCCGGTAGCCTGGTGGTAGTGCGGGCCTTGCCCGGATCGGGCGATGCCGGCCACGACGAGCTGGCCCGTGACCTGGACGCCGCCTTGGCGCGGCTGCTGGGAGGCGTGGCTCGATGAAGTACCCGCTGCTCGCTTTGATCAAGCTGTACCAGTGGACGATCAGTCCGCTGCTCGGGCCGGTGTGCCGCTATTACCCCTCGTGCTCGCACTACGGGTTCGCGGCCATCGACCGGCATGGTGCGGTGAAGGGGACGGTTCTAACCGCCTGGCGGATCCTGCGGTGCAATCCGTGGTCCCCGGGTGGTGTGGATCATGTCCCACCCCGGAAACGCCCGCGTTGGCACGAGCAGCTGCGCAGTGCGTTGCGTAGATCTCGCAATGCTCAAGGAGCCTGATTAGTGGACACGATTGCCAGTCTGTTCAGCTTTATCACCACACCCGTTTCGTGGATCATCGTCCAGTTCCACTCCCTGTACGGGGCGATCTTCGGTGCGGACAGTGGATGGGCCTGGGGCCTGTCCATCGTGTCCCTGGTGGTCCTGATCCGTATCTGTCTGATCCCGCTCTTCGTGAAGCAGATCAAGGCGACGCGGGGCATGCAGGCGCTCCAGCCGAAGATGAAGGCGATCCAGGAGCGCTACAAGAACGACAAGCAGCGTCAGTCCGAAGAGATGATGAAGCTGTACAAGGAGACGGGTACCAACCCGCTCTCCTCGTGCCTTCCCATCCTGGCGCAGTCGCCGTTCTTCTTCGCGCTGTACCACGTGCTCGCGAGCATCGCCAACGGCGAGACCATCGGCGTCATCAACCAGTCGCTGCTGGAGAGCGCCCGTCAGGCGCACATCTTCGGCGCCCCGCTGGCGGCGAAGTTCACGGACAGCGCCTCGAAGGTCGCCGAGCTGGACGCCTCGATCACCAATGTGCGGATCGTCACCGCCATCATGATCGTCCTGATGTCGCTGTCGCAGTTCTACACCCAGCGCCAGCTGATGCAGAAGAACGTCGACCTCTCGGTCAAGACCCCCTTCATGCAGCAGCAGAAGATGCTGATGTACATCTTCCCCGTGATCTTCGCGGTCATGGGCATCAACTTCCCCGTCGGTGTCCTCGTCTACTGGCTGACCACGAACGTGTGGACCATGGGCCAGCAGATGTACGTGATCAACCAGAACCCGACGCCGGGCAGCAAGGCGCAGGACGAGTACCTGACCCGCCTGCTGAAGCGGGTCGGCGTGCACGGCACCGTCAAGGGCCGCAGCAAGAAGAAGATCGTCGCTGCGATCGTGGCCAAGGGCCCGGAGCGCAACGACAACGAGCGGAAGTTCATCACCGCGCTCACCAAGCAGGGCATGGCCGCGCAGCCGGACGGCTCTGTGATCAAGAGTACTGAGGCCACCGCGGATGCGGATGCGGCGAGCGGTGGTGTCGCGACGAAGCGGCAGCAGCCGAAGCGGCAGACGAAGGCGAAGCGTCAGACGCCCCCCAGCAAGCCCTCCAAGAAGTAAGAAGGAGTCCCTCCCGTGACGGAAGGCACCACCACCGCCGCCGCTGAGAGTGGCGACACCCTGACCCGCCTCGAGCAGGAGGGTGAGATCGCGGCCGATTACCTCGAGGGTCTGCTGGACATCGCCGACCTGGACGGCGACATCGACATGGACGTCGAAGCCGACCGTGCCGCCGTCTCCATCGTCAGTGACTCCTCGGGCCGCGAGCTGCAGAAGCTCGTGGGCCGTGACGGCGAGGTCCTGGAGGCCCTGCAGGAGCTGACGCGGCTGGCCGTGCACCGGGAGACCGGGGACCGCAGCCGGCTGATGCTGGACATCGCCGGCTTCCGGGCGAAGAAGCGCGAGGAGCTCACGGCCCTGGGTGCCCAGGCCGCGGCGGACGTGAAGGGTTCGGGCGAGCCGCTGAAGCTGGCTCCGATGACCCCGTTCGAGCGCAAGGTCGTCCACGACGCCGTGGCGGCCGCCGGTCTCAAGAGCGAGTCCGAGGGTGAGGAGCCGCAGCGCTTCGTCGTTGTGCTCCCGGCCTGACCGGAAGATCATGTGGTCGGCCCCGTCTGTGTCGCAGGCGGGGCCGATGTTTGTAAGCCTGACAGTTGAACGGCACGGTTTTGGCGTGAGCGGTTCTGTACGGAAGGACGGTCCCCGTGACGGAGGCAGCTGAGCTTCCCCCGGCGCCTGAAGAGGCGCGCGCGGTGTTCGGTGAATTTTTCCCGGAAGCTGTGCGGTATGCGGAGCTGCTGGCGGACGCAGGAGTCCAGCGCGGTCTGATCGGACCGCGCGAGGTGCCCCGGTTGTGGGAGCGGCACCTGCTGAACTGCGCGGTCCTCTCGGAGGTGGTGCCCGAGGGCGTCACCGTCTGCGACGTGGGCTCGGGTGCGGGTCTGCCGGGCATCCCGCTCGCCCTGGTCCGCCGGGATCTCAAGATCACCCTGCTGGAGCCCCTGCTCCGCCGCACGAACTTCCTTCAGGAAGCGGTGGAGCTGCTGGGGCTGGACCACGTGACGGTGGTGCGCGGACGGGCCGAGGAGATGCTCGGCAAGGTCCAGCCGGTGCACGTGGTGACGGCCCGCGCGGTGGCGCCCCTGGACCGCCTGGCGGGCTGGGGCGTTCCGCTGCTGCGGCCGTACGGCGAAATGCTGGCACTCAAGGGCGACACCGCGGAGGAGGAGCTGGTGGCGGCCAAGGTCGCGCTGGCCAAGCTCGGCGTCGTGAAGACCTCGGTGCTCCAGGTCGGCGAGGGCATCGTGGATCCCCTGTCCACGGTCGTACGCGTCGAGGTCGGGGAAAGCCCCGGCGGGGTGCGGTTTGCGGCCAAGCGGGCTAAGGCCGCGCGGACGAGCAGGACGCGTCGGCGCCGCTGAGTCCTGCTGAGCGCCGCTCGGTGCGCGGGCGAGGTCGGGGATTTCGGGCGTGTTGGGCCCTATAGGTCTGGGTTGCGGAGTGTCGTGACGGCCTGAAGAGCCCGCCCGGGCATCGTGTTTCACGTGAAACGTCGCTCTCTGCTGCACGGAATCATCAGCCGCGGCCGTGCGGCTGCCGCCCCCCGTTCCCGCAAGGAAGCGGGGGGTACGGAGTTGTCCACAACGGTGGATTCATCCACAGGAGTACGGGCCCCGCTGGTTCGCGACCCCGGTGACATGGCAGGCTCTGTTCATCGCGAGCCCGCTGCCGAGGAGAGTGACACCGTGCGGTCCGACGCCAACCTCGCGGGGCCGATGACCGATCCGGTCCCAGGTCCCCGCTCTGAATCGCCAGGCGATGTTTCACGTGAAACATCGCCACCGCCCCTCGTCGACAACGACGACATCAGTGAGAGCCCCATCGGTCGTGCCGCGCAGGCGGGCATCGAGGCCCTGGGGCGGTCCGGCGCCGCGCTGCCGAGGCCCGCGGACACCCGCGTCATGGTGGTGGCCAACCAGAAGGGCGGCGTGGGCAAGACCACGACGACCGTGAACCTGGCCGCCTCGCTGGCCCTGCACGGTGCCCGGGTCCTCGTCATCGACCTCGACCCGCAGGGCAACGCGTCCACCGCTCTGGGCATCGACCACCACGCCGAGGTCCCGTCGATCTACGACGTCCTGGTGGACAGCCGTCCGCTGATGGAAGTCGTTCAGCCCGTGGTCGACGTCGAGGGCCTCTTCTGTGCCCCCGCCACGATCGACCTGGCCGGCGCCGAGATCGAGCTGGTCTCGCTGGTGGCCCGCGAGAGCCGGCTCCAGCGGGCGATCCAGGCGTACGAGCAGCCGCTCGACTACATCCTGATCGACTGCCCGCCCTCCCTGGGCCTGCTGACCGTGAACGCCATGGTCGCCGGCGCGGAGGTGCTGATCCCGATCCAGTGCGAGTACTACGCGCTCGAAGGTCTCGGTCAGCTGCTGCGCAACGTCGACCTGGTGCGCTCCCACTTGAACCCGACGCTGCACGTGTCGACCATCCTGCTGACGATGTACGACGGTAGGACGCGGCTGGCCTCGCAGGTGGCGGAGGAAGTGCGCACGCACTTCGGCAAGGAGGTGCTGCGCACGAGCATCCCGCGCTCGGTGCGCATCTCTGAGGCTCCGAGCTACGGTCAGACCGTGCTCACGTACGACCCGGGTTCCAGCGGCGCGCTCTCCTATCTCGAGGCGGCGCGGGAGATCGCGATGCGCGGTGCCGGAATCCACTACGACGCCCGGAACGCCCATGCGGGCGCGGGCACGAACAGCACGCAGAGTGTGGCGGAGGGGATCCAATGAGTGAGCGACGTAGGGGGCTGGGGCGGGGGCTCGCAGCGCTGATCCCGGCTGCTCCGCAGGAGAAGACGCCGGCGGGCACGGGCTCGACGTCACCGTCGGCGATGCCGGTGCTGACGTCGGAGCGCGGCATTGCCGCGGCGAAGCTGGCTTCGCTGTCGCAGGCGACGGTTTCACGTGAAACACCGGAGCCCGAGCCGGCAGTGGACCAGGTGGCGAAGAGCGCTGTCGAGTCCACGGATCCGGAGGCCGGCGGGGCGCCGGTGGCGATGTTCGCCGAGCTGCCTCTGGACAGGATCAAGCCCAACCCGCGCCAGCCGCGCGAGGTGTTCGATGTGGACGCCTTGGCGGAACTGGTGGCCTCCATCCAGGAGGTGGGTCTCCTCCAGCCGGTGGTCGTCCGGCAATCCGGCCCCGACGCCTATGAGCTGATCATGGGCGAGCGGCGCCTGCGGGCCTGCAAGGAGGCTGGACTGGAGCGGATCCCCGCGATCGTCCGGGCGACGGAGGACGACAAGCTCCTGCTCGACGCCCTCCTGGAGAACCTGCACCGGGCGCAGTTGAATCCCTTGGAGGAGGCGGAGGCGTACGACCAGCTGCTGCACGACTTCAAGTGCACCCACGACCAGCTGGCGGACCGGATCGGGCGCTCCCGTCCGCAGGTCTCGAACACGCTACGACTGCTGAAGCTGCCGCCCAAGGTGAGGCTCAAGGTGGCGGCGGGCGTGCTGTCGGCGGGACACGCACGAGCGCTGTTGCCGGTGGAGGACGCCGAGCAGCAGGAGCTGCTGGCGACCAGGATCGTGGAAGAGGGCCTCTCGGTGCGCACGGTCGAGGAGATCGTGTTCCTGATGGGCTCGGAGCCCGCCGGCCCGGTCAAGCCGAAGGGCCCGCGGGCCGGTGCCCGGGTGGCTCCGGCGCTCAGCGAACTGGCGACGCGCCTCTCGGATCGGTTCGAGACCCGGGTGAAGGTGGACCTGGGTCAGAAGAAGGGCAAGATCACCGTCGAGTTCGCGTCCATGGAGGACCTGGAGCGGATTCTGGGCACCCTGGCGCCGGGTGAGGGACGGGTACTGGAGCAGGGGCAGTCCGGGGAGTAGCCCGGATGGCCCAGGAGCGGGCCGTGCCGGCGCAAGCCGGTGCGGCCCGCCTGCTTTTCAGCCCCCGTTTTCAGCCCCTTTTGCGCAGCGGTGCTTTTGCCTGGCCACCGGCAGCCGTCCGCACTCGAAGGGCGAGGGGGCTGTGGATACGATGCCGTCATGGGTCGTCGGCTGGTACCGCTCACGCTGGACAACCTCCAGGACCTGCCCGAGCGTTGCCGGAACTGCGTGTTCTGGGAGCTGGATCCCGTCAGCGGTGAGGCCGCGGTCAAGGCGGGTACGTCGGAGGTCCGGAAGGAGGCCTGGATCTCCGCCGTCCTGCTGGACTGGGGCTCCTGCGGCCGGGTGGTCTACGTGGACGAGGTCCCGGTGGGCTTCGTCCTCTACGCCCCGCCGGCTTACGTGCCCAGGGCGGCCTCGTTCCCGACGAGCCCGGTGTCCCCGGACGCCGTGCAGCTGATCACGGCATGGATCATGCCGGGGTATCAGGGACAGGGCTTGGGCCGCGTGATGGTGCAGACGGTCGCGAAGGACCTGCTGCGTCGGGGCTTCAAGGCGATCGAGGCGTTCGGCGACGCGCGGTGGCAGCGGCCCGCGTGCCTGCTGCCGGCCGACCACCTGCTCGCCGTGGGCTTCAAGACGGTCCGTCCGCATCCCGCGCACCCGAGGTTGCGCCTGGAGCTGCGCACCACCTTGTCCTGGAAGGAAGACGTGGAGATGGCCCTGGATCGTCTGCTCGGTGGGGCGCGCAAGGAACCGGCGCTGCGTCCGCTGTGAGGGCTACCTGAGCGAGCGGGCGGGACCTGAGCTCGTCGGACGGGACCTGAGCATGCGAAACGGGGCCGCCCCTTGAAGGGGACGGCCCCGTTTCACGTGAAACACCGCTGGGTCAGCCGGCGGCCTTGACCTCGACGAAGTCCGAGAGGTCACGCAGGATGGCGGCCTTCGGCTTGGCGCCGACGATGGTCTTGGCGACCTCGCCGCCCTGGTAGACGTTCAGGGTCGGGATGGACATGACCCCGTACTTGGCGGCCGTGTCCGGGTTCTGGTCGATGTTGAGCTTGACGATCTCGATCTGATCGCCGTACTCGGCGGCAATGGCCTCGAGCGAGGGCGCGATCTGGCGGCACGGACCGCACCACTCGGCCCAGAAGTCCACCAGCACGGGCTTGTCGCTGGCGAGGACGACGGTGTCGAAGTCGGCGTCGGTCACGTTCTTCAGGTTGCCGGCCACAGCGGGCTCCTTCTTCCTGCGGGGTGTGGGGTGTGGGGTTGGAACAGCGGGTCAGACGGCCGCGTGCGCGTGCTCGGAGTCCGAGAGGGCGGCCAGGAAGCGCTCCGCGTCGAGGGCGGCGGAGCAGCCGGTGCCGGCCGCGGTGATCGCCTGACGGTAGGTGTGGTCCACCACGTCGCCCGCACCGAAGACACCGGTGACGTTCGTACGGGTGGAGGGCGCGGCCACCTTGAGGTAGCCCTCGTCGTCCAGGTCCAGCTGGCCGGTGAAGAGCTCGGTCCGCGGGTCGTGGCCGACGGCGATGAAGAGGCCGGTCACGGGCAGCTCGGAGGTCTCACCGGTCTTGGTGTTGCGCAGCGTGAGACCGGACAGCTTCTGCTCGCCGTGGATCTCAGCGACCTCGCTGTCCCAGGCGAACTTGATCTTCGGGTCGGCGAAGGCCCGGTCCTGCATGGTCTTGGAGGCACGCAGGCTGTCGCGACGGTGGACGATGGTGACCGACTTGGCGAAGCGGGAGAGGAAGGTCGCCTCCTCCATCGCGGTGTCGCCACCGCCGACCACGGCGATGTCCTGGTCCTTGAAGAAGAAGCCGTCACAGGTGGCGCACCAGGAGACACCGCGACCGGAGAGGGCGTCCTCGTTGGGCAGGCCCAGCTTGCGGTGCTGCGAACCGGTGGTGACGATGACGGCCTTGGCGCGGTGCACCGTACCGGCGGTGTCGGTGACCGTCTTGATCTCACCGGTGAGGTCCACGGAGACGATGTCGTCCGGGATGAGCTCGGCGCCGAAACGCTCGGCCTGGTCACGCATGTTGTCCATGAGGTCCGGGCCCATGATCCCGTCCCGGAAGCCGGGGAAGTTCTCGACCTCGGTGGTGTTCATCAGCGCGCCACCGGCGGTGACGGCACCTTCGAAGACCAGGGGGTTGAGCGAAGCGCGTGCGGTGTACAGGGCGGCCGTGTAACCGGCCGGCCCGGAGCCGATGATGATCACGTTTCGTACGTCGCTCACGGGTTCTTTCCTCGTCTCTGCGGACTGCGTGTTGCCTACCGGGGGCCGGTGCGGACTCTCACCCCACCCAACGGATCCTACGGCGCGCGCATTCCCCGCTTGTCCAGCAAGGAACCGGAACGGGTCAGCCGCGCGGATAGGTGCGCGTCAGGAGCGGCGTTCCCGGAGCCTTCGGCGGGGTGTCCGCGCAGGCGGCCGGCACCACGTACGCGTCCACGAGGGCGGGGTCGCCGGGATGCGGCAGAACGACGAGGTAGACGTCCGTGCCCTCGTAGGTCCCGCGGTCGCCGGCGAGCGGGGCATCGGCGCGGCCGGTGGCCTGCTGGACGCAGGGCGGTACGGGATTCGCTTCCGCGGCGCCCTGGCGGTCGGACGGGGCCAGCCCCGGGGTGTTCTCCAACCCCATCGTCTTGTTGGTCGCGGCCGGCGGGGACTGTACGGCGTCGCCCGTCTTCGCGGTGTTCCCGGTGTTCCCCGTGTCTCCGGCGGCCAGGAGCCGGCGGACGCTGTCCTGGAGTCCCTGGGCGGTGTACCCCGTGCCCGGCGAGCGCTCCGCGGCGGCCGAGGAGTCGCCGCGAGCTGCGGTGGCGGGGTTGTCGGAGGGGTTCCCGGTGAGCCCGTTCACGAGGAAGACGGCCAAGGCGCAGGCGGCTGCCCCGGTCAGCCCCGCGAAGATCGCGATCCGGCGGCGGGCCCGGCGGCGGCCGGGTCCGGTGGAGCCGGAGGGGTGGCCGGAAGGGCGTCGGCCCGGGGTGTGATCGGAGCCCTCGGGCGGTGTTTCACGTGAAACACCGGTCGGCGTCGTCCCAGCGGTTCGCGCCTCAGCGATCCGTTCCTCAGTGATCCGTGTCTCATCGCTCGGGGTTTCACGTGGAACATCGGCATTGCTGCGGGATCGGCCGGACGGCGGGGCGGAGGCAGGGCCGGCCGTGCGGGATCCGGTCGAGTCGAGCAGGGCCTCGGCGGCCAGGGCCGCGTCGATCCGGCCGGCGATGGCGGAGGGCATCCTCGGCGGCCCGGGAAGGGTGCCGAGGAGCCCGCGGATCTCCTGGAGCGAGGCCAGGACGTCCGCGCACAGGGAGCACTCGCCGAGATGGCGGCGCACCTCGGCGCCGCGCGACGGGGAGAGCAGTCCTTCGGTCAGGTCGGAGATCTCCGAGACCTCCGGGTGCCGGATCGTTCCGGTTGTGGGGTTCACGGTCGTCCACCTCCGCCCTTCACAGCGTCTGGGTCTGGGTCCCGGGGTTCTGCCGCTGGTGGGACGGGCGTCCCCGGCGTCCGGTTCCTTCCCCGCTCCGAGGTGCTGTTATCCACGGCATTCGTGCGCAGATGAGTGAGCATCGGGACGAGTTTCGCCCGGCCGCGCGCGCATCGGCTCTTCACGGTGCCGGTGGGGACGTCCAGGATCCGTGCGGCTTCGGCGACGGCGTATCCCTGCATGTCGACGAGGACGAGGGCGGCCCGCTGATCGGCCGGGAGGGTGCTGAGAGCGGCCAGCAGCTGCCGATGGAGGTCCTCGCGCTCCGCAGGAGCCTCGGCGGACTCGTGCGGCTCCAGGAGCCGCTCCAGGCGGTCCGTGTCGTTGAGGGGGGAGGTTCGGCGGGAGGCGGCCTTACGGGCCCTGTCGAGACAGGCGTTCACGGTGATGCGGTGCAGCCAGGTGGTGACGGCCGACTCCCCGCGGAAGGTGTGGGCGGCCCGGTAGGCGGAGACGAGGGCGTCCTGCACGGCGTCGGCGGCCTCCTCGCGGTCGCCGAGGGTGCGCAGGGCCACGGCCCACAGCCGGTCGCGATGGCGGCGCACGATCTCACCGAAGGCGTCGGGGTCGCCGGCGACGTGCAGCGCCAGGAGTTCCTGGTCGCTGTGGTCGCCGGTCGTGGCGTGGTCCAACGGTGAGCCCTCCCCTGCCGTCCGTCAGCCCGCGAACTTCACATCCGTGATGCCCTGCTTGTAGCCGGCGCTGCTGAATTCGTCGAGCTCGGCCTTCGGCACGGCGGTGATCCACAGCAGTACGTAGCGGGACTTGACCGGCTTCTCGAGGGTCAGGCGCACGTCCCGATCGTTCGTCGTGGTGCCCGCGATCTTCTTCATGGACGAGACGGACTCGTTCGGGTTCAGGGAGTTGGTCGCGTAGAGCGCCAAGGTGGTGTGGTCACCGGCGAACCGCAGCGCTATCGAAGCCTCGCGGATCTCGTGCTCGTCCCCGAGGTCGTAGACGATGCCGACGCCGCTCTTGATCGTCAGCTTCGGGCCTTCGAAATAGCTCTTGGTCCGCCAGTACGTGGAGGCGTCACCGTCGTACGTCTTGGAGACGTCGGTGGCGTTCTGGGCGGCGCCCTCCGCGACGTGCTCGGCGGCCTTCTTGATGGAGAGCGGTACGGGATCCTTCTTGACCGGTGCGTCGTCGCTCTTGGGCTGCTGCTGTTGCTCGGTGCCGTTGTTGCCGTTGCCCCGGTTGAGGTGGTCCAGGAGGGTGTCGGCGAGCTGCCAGCTGCCCAGGCCGAGGGCGGCGATCAGCAGCGCGGCGACGGCCCACTTCAGCGCCCGGCCGGTACGGCTCTGCAACGGCGGCGGTGGCGGAATCGTAGCGACCTGCACGGTGGGGCCACCGGGCGGCAGGGGACGGCCGTAACTGCCCTGCTGGTACGTGGTGTGCTGGTACTCCGGCGGCGCGGTGAAGGCGGGCTCCGGCGGCCGGATGCGGGGCATCGCGGCGACGGCCTTGGCCAGCTCCTCCGGCGTGGTGCAGGCGGGGTCCTGACGGGACGCGGTGGCCCCGTCGTTGGCGAGGGCGCGCATGGCGAGCTCGCCGAGGCCGCGGTGGACTCCGGCACGGACCTGGTCGGGTGCGATCAGGCCGACGCCCTTGGGCAGACCGGCGAGGCCGTAGGCGTCCGCCTCGTACGGCCAGCGCTGGGTCAGCGCGGCGTACAGCAGGGCGCCGATGGCCTCCGTGTCCGCACGCTGCGGGGTCTCGCTGGTGATGCCGCGCAGCGCGGCGTTCACCGCGAGGCCGCGGATGCGGTACTGGCCCGAGGAGGTGCGCAGTATCGCGCTGGGCGTCAGCCGCAGGTGGGCCAGGCCCTCGCGATGGGCGGCGGTCATGGCCTGGGAGACCTGGCTGACGAGCTGGTAGGCCTCGTGGGGCTCCAGCGGTCCGGCCGCGAGGATGGCGGTGAGTTCGGTGGCGTCGGGCAGCCACTCGTGGACGACGTAGACGAGGTCGTTCTCCTCCACGGCGTCGAGGACCTGGACGAACCGGGGGTCGCCGAGCAGGGCGGAGGAGCGGGCGGCGGCCAGAACCGTACGGGCCCTCGGGTGATCGGCGGGCAGCAGGTGGACGCCGACCGCACGACGGAGCTTCTCGTCCATCGCGCGCCAGCTGCTGAATCCGTCCAGACGGGTGACGCACTCTTCGAGGCGGTAGCGTCTGGCGAGCTTGTGGCCGCTGTGGAGTTCCGGCGCGGCCAGGGGGGCCGCGTGCGTGCGTTCGCCGTCCTTGTCGGGCATGGGTCCGTCCGCGGCTCGTCCGTTCTGGGTGTCCACCCCGTCGGCCGTGGCCTTGACCGCTCCTGCGGCCAGCGGCTCATCGCCGCTGTTGTCGGCCACGTCGACGGCAGCCGTGCTACGTTCCGCCACCGTCGTCCCTGCCTCCCCATCCGTTACGCGCTGTCGGCCAGTCTGCGAAGCCATGCCAATTGTGCCCACAGTCCGGCGCTCTGCACGACACGCCAGGGAGGTCAGGTCCTGCGGTGGGCGTTCGCATCAGCGCCCCAGACGTCCGCGGACCATCCCGACCATGGAGTTGAGCTCTTCGATCCGCATCCGCTTGGCGGCGATGAGGAACACCGCGCCCAGTGCGATGGCGCCGGCGACGAGAGCGGCGAGGGAACCGACGACTCCGCTGCCCAGCCACTGGGTGACCCCGTAGGCCACGCCTCCCGCGACGGCGGCGGCCGGCACGCAGGCGCCGATCAACCGCGTGTAGGTGCGCATGACGTGGGCGCCGTCGAGGTCGCCGCCGAGACGGTTCTTGAGGCGGCGCCAGGCCACACCGACGCCCACCGCGTAGCCGAGTCCGTACGCGGCGGCCATGCCGACGACGGCCCAGCGGGCCGGGAGGACGAAGAAGGCGATGGTCGAGGCACCGGCGTTGACGGCGGCGACGATGACCGTGTTGAAGAACGGGGTCCGGGTGTCCTCGTAGGCGTAGAAGCCGCGCAGGACGACGTACTGGACGGAGTACGGGATCAGGCCCAGACCGAAGGCCATGAGGACGAAGCCGATGTTGCGGGCGTCGTCAGCACCGGAACCGGCGTACAGCAGGGTGGCCATCGGGACGCCGAGCGAGAGGAACGCGAAGGCGCAGGGCACGATCGCGACGGCCGAGGTGCGCAGGCCGTAGGAGATGTCGTCACGGACCGCGGCGGCGTCCCCGTCGTGCGCGGAGCGGGAGATGCGGGGCAGGACCGCCGTCATGACGGAGACGGTGATGATCGCCTGCGGCATCTGCCACAGCAGCAGGGCGTAGTTGTAGGCGGTGATGCCGGTACCGCCGTGGCCCTGCGTACCGGCGAGCGATCCGGCGGTGGTGGCGAGCTGGGTGACGACGATCAGGCCGAGCTGGTTGACGAGGACGAAGAAGAAGGTCCACTTGGCGAGGCCGGCGGCCTTCCCGAGGCCGTGGCCCTTCCAGTCGAAGCGCAGGCGCGGCTTGAACCCGGCGTCGCGCAGGTAGGGCAGCATCGCGAGGGACTGGACGACCAGCCCCAGCAGGGTGCCGATGCCGAGCAGTCGGACGCCCTCGGGCGTGATGCTCCCCTCCGTCATGCCCGTGGAGGTGAAGCCGCCGAAGGCCCAGATGAAGGCGCCGAAGGTGGCGATGACGACGATGTTGTTGAGGACCGGGGTCCACATCATGGCGCCGAACCGGCCGCGCGCGTTGAGGATCTGACCGAGGACCACGTGCACGCCCATGAAGAACATGGTGGGCAGGCAGTAGCGGGCGAAGGCCACGGCCACGTCGAGCCGCTCGGGGTTGTCCGCGATGTCCTGCGACATCATCCCGATCAACAGCGGTGCGGCCAGGACGCAGACGGTGGTGACCGCGCCCAGGAGGACCACGACGAGGGTCAGCAGTCGGTTGGCGTAGGCCTCGCCGCCGTCGTCGTCGTTCTTCATGGCCCGGACGAGCTGGGGGATGAAGACCGCGTTGAGGGCGCCGCCGCCGACGAGCACGTAGATCATCGTCGGCAGGGTGTTGGCGACCTGGTAGGAGTCGTTGAGGACGGCGACGCCGATGGCGCCGGCGATCACCAGGGTGCGGGCGAAGCCGGTGAGGCGGGAGACGATCGTGCCGGCGGCCATCAACGCGCTCGACTTGAGCAGGCTGGAGGCGCGTCCGGCGGGCTTGGCGGGGGCCGGGGCGGCCACGGGGGCCTCCTCGACCGGGGTGCGGGGGGCCGCCTGCTGGTCCCGGTACAGGTGGGCGAAGGCGTCCGGCTCCGGCTCGTCCTCGGCCGCCCGCGTCACCAGCGAGTCCACGCCGACGAACTGCGTGGTGGTGGCGTGGTCCCCGTACGGGAGGTGACGGGAGGGGCCGTCCGGCTCGGGCGGCGGCGTCTGGGCCCAGACGCGCGGGTCGGGGCCGTGGGAGGGAGTCTGCGGAGCCGCGTAGAGCGGGGCCCCCTCCTGGTAGGTGCCGGGGGGCGGCGGCGGGTGGGACGCCCGGTCGTACAGGACCTCGGCGACCGGATCCTGAGCCGACAGGTCCTGCGCCCGGTACGGGTCGTAGGCGTAGGCGTCCTGGACATAAGGGTCGTGGTCCGGCGCGGGCCCGGGCGCCGGAACCTGCCCGGGCACGGGAGTGCCCGGGGCAGTGCCCTGGGAGGGCGTCTGCCCACCAGCGCCCTGCGCGCGGTCACCGTCGTACGGCGCGTTCATCGCAACCCCACCTCATCGTCCCCAGGCCGACCGGCCACGGCATCGCTCAACGGTCCACTGTCTCACTCGGGCCGGACCCCTCGGTGCTTTGCGGTCCGGTGTCCGGGGACTCGTCACTCGGCTGCGTGCTCTCCTCCGCGGCCGTGCGGGCCGCGACACGCTTGCGGCTCGCGTACATCTTGATGCCTGCGAGGACCAGCAACAGCACGCCGCCCGCCATGACCAGCATGACCGTGGGCGTGATCTCCGTCGCATCGACGGTGAAGGTGCGTTCCTTGCCGTACGGCACGCCGTCCTTGGTGAAGAGCTGCGCGGTGACTTCGACGGGTCCGCTCGCGGTGGCGTTGGCGGTGAACTTCACCGTCTGGCTGTGCCCGCCCTGGACGTTGACCTCCTGCTGCGCCTCCCCGCTGTCGTCGAACATCAGGCGGGTGGGGTTGGCGGACTTCACGCGGAGCACGAGGTTGTGCACGTCCTGGACGAGGCTGTTCTGGACGCTGACGGGGATCGTCGCGCTGTGCCCGGACAGGGTCGCGTCGGACTTGGGGATGACCTTGACCTTCTCGGTGAGCCCGATCAGGTACTGCTGGACCTGCTCCCGGTAGAGGCGGCCCTCCTCGGGGCGACCGCGCCAGGAAGTGGACATCTCCCGGTTGGTCGTGTTCCCGAAGGGGATCTCGACCCGGTCCGCCATCGTGAGGATGACCTTGAAGTGGTCGAGGGTGTTCTGGGTGGTGCGGATCGTCTCGAAGGCCGACACCGGGAGTTCCTGCTTGCTCAGGGACTCGGGGTACTGCCCGGCGCCCGGAACCTGGGTCGAGGCGCCGGGGTCGGGCTTGGCGGCGGCCGCGGCCTCCAGATCGGAGGGCTGGCTCCAGCGTGCGCCCTGCAGACCGCGCAGCGCGAGGGCCATCGAATCGGCCTGGCTGACCGTGGGCATGCGCTGGGGAGCGACCACGTAGCTGCGGGGCTCGTCGCCGTTGTGCAGGTTGAGCGCGAGGCTGTGGGCGAGGAACCGCTGCACGGCGAGCGTGGAGTTCCCGACGTGCGACATGTCGCCGTCGAAGGCGGTGGACAACTCGGCGTCGGCGACCACGGCTGTGGTGCCGGCGCCGATGGGCCGGGCGGCCGAGGGCGTGTACCCGAGGGCGCCGCTCTCCTGGAGGCTGTCGCTGCGCGTGAGGACGTTGTGGGCTCCGGCCGAGGTGGCGACGTTCACGATCGCGGGGTCGATCGCGCCTTCCACGGGCCAGGAGAAGTCGGTGGACGGGGTGACGTGCAGGACCGTCTCGACGGCCTGCTTCGCCTTGTCCGTGGCGGGTCGCAGCTGACCGAGGGTGCCCGAGACGTCCTTGCCGTGGTGGGCCAGCGAGGCGATGTCCGGGTCGGCGAAGGGCAGCGCGACGACCTTCTTGCCCTGGACGGCGTTCTCCAGGTCGCTCAGCCAGCGCTCGGCGACGGCCTTGTTCTTGCCCTGGACGGGCTTGCCGCCGGGTTCGGGGCTGCGGACCCGGTAGCCCTTGGTCATCGCGTCGACGGTGGCCAGCAGGTCGGGGTCGATGACCCAGGTGACGGGCAGGTCCTTGCCGAGCGCGACCATCCGCTCCAGCCGGCCGCCCGGCGCCAGCTCCTGGGCGAGTGAGTCGTCGAGGAACACCGGGGTCTGGAGCTCGTCCGAGCCGGTCTCCGCGGTGACGCGGGTCGTGGAGATCAGCGGCCACACGTAGGTGAGCGAGGAGCGCTTCGCGGCGGGGTCCGGCTGCCAGGGCAGGAACGTCCGCTGGATGCCGAGGACCCGGTCCGAGGGACGGCTGTCGGTGGTCCCGGAAACGGAGACCCCGAGCTGGTAGACCCCGTCCGCGCCCAGGTCCAGCTTGTTGACCGGCACCTTGATGGAGAACGGCTTGCCGACCTTGGAGGGGAGCGAGTCGAGTTTCACGGCGAAGGCGCTGTCGATCTCGCCGGGATCCACACCCGGGCGGAAGCCCTTGCGTTCCGCGACCTCGTCGATGGTCGACCGGTCACTCACCATCGGTCCGACCCGCAGACCGACGTGGGCGCCCTTGATCGTCTCCGCGCTGTTGTTGACCACGGTCCCGGAGATGGTCAGCGTGTCGCTCTTGACGGGAGCGCTGGGGCTCACCTCGTCCAGTTGGACGTCGACCGAGCCGTCGGCGGCCTGCGCCGGCGGGGCGGGAGCGTAGATCAGGGCGGCCAGCACCGGCGTCCCGGCGAGCAGGACCACCGCCCGCCGCAGCCAGCGGCGCCGGGCAGGGGTGGGAGTACCCCCCTGGATTTCTGCCGCCTCGGCCACGCGCTCGCCCGTCCTCGAAGTGTCAGTGGTCGTCGTTTCTGCGTCCACGCATGGTAACGAGGTGCGCTGTGCGCGAGTGCCGCGCCTTGCTCCACATGATCGGGGGCGGCCCCCGGGCACCCCGGCGCCGGGGTGCCGTAAAACGAGGGAGCCCGTGCCGGGTGGGCCACGTACCCTTTTCTGTTGTGCCGAATGCCAATGAAGACACCCCCAGTGCCCTGAATCAGGTGCAGCGCCGCGCGGTCAGTGAACTGCTGCGGGTCGCTCCTGTCGCCGACGAGCTCGGCCGCCGGTTCCAGCAGGCGGGCTTCCGCCTCGCCCTGGTCGGCGGGTCCGTCCGCGATGCGCTGCTCGGGCGTCTCGGCAATGACCTCGACTTCACCACGGACGCGCGTCCCGAGGACGTCCTGAAGATCATCCGCCCCTGGGCCGACTCCCTCTGGGACGTCGGCATCGCCTTCGGCACGGTGGGAGCACAGAAACAGGGCTTCCAGATCGAGGTGACGACGTACCGCTCCGAGGCGTACGACCGCACCTCCCGCAAGCCCGAGGTCTCCTACGGTGACTCGATCGAGGAGGACCTGGTTCGCCGCGACTTCACCGTCAACGCCATGGCCCTGGCCCTGCCGGAGCAGGAGTTCGTCGACCCGCACGGCGGCCTGGAGGACCTGGCCGAGGGCGTGCTGCGCACTCCTGGCACTCCGGAGGACTCCTTCTCCGACGACCCGCTGCGGATGCTGCGCGCCGCCCGGTTCGCCGCGCAGCTGGACTTCGAGGTCGCACCCGAGGTGGTGGCGGCGATGAAGGCGATGTCCGACCGGATCGAGATCGTCTCGGCGGAGCGGGTGCAGGGCGAGCTGAACAAGCTGCTGCTGTCGGCGCACCCCCGCAAGGGCCTGGGACTGCTCGTGGACACCGGTCTCGCGGACCGCGTGTTGCCCGAGCTGCCCGCGCTGCGGCTGGAGAGCGACGAGCACCACCGGCACAAGGACGTCTACGACCACTCCCTGATCGTGCTGGAACAGGCGATCGCGCTGGAGGAGGACGGCCCGGACCTGGTGCTGCGCCTGGCCGCCCTGCTGCACGACATCGGCAAGCCCCGCACCCGCCGGTTCGAGAACGACGGTCGGGTCTCCTTCCACCACCACGAGGTGGTGGGCGCGAAGATGACCAAGAAGCGCATGACCGCGCTGAAGTACTCCAACGACATGATCAAGGACGTGTCCCGGCTGGTGGAGCTGCACCTGCGCTTCCACGGCTACGGGGACGGCGAGTGGACCGACTCGGCGGTGCGGCGCTACGTCCGTGACGCGGGTCCGCTGCTCGGCCGGCTGCACAAGCTGACCCGCTCGGACTGCACCACGCGCAACAAGCGCAAGGCGAACGCCCTGTCGCGCACCTACGACGGGCTGGAGGAGCGCATCGCGCAGCTCCAGGAGCAGGAGCAGCTGGACGCGATCCGGCCCGACCTGGACGGCAACGAGATCCAGCAGGTGCTGGAGATCGGTCCCGGACCGGTGGTGGGCAAGGCCTACGCCTTCCTGCTGGAGCTCAGGCTGGAGAACGGCCCGATGGATCGCGACGCGGCGGTGGCGGCCCTCAAGGAGTGGTGGGCCGCTCAGGACGCGCAGGGCTGAGGGGCTCTCGTCGCTGTTTCACGTGGAACGGGCCGGCCGTTTCACGTGGAACGGCCCCGCTGTTTCACGTGAAACAGCGGGCCGGGGCGTCGGTACGAGGGCGGTGTTTCACGTGAAACACCGCCCTCGGCGTTGCAGGAGCACGGCCGTGGCGGCGTAGAGCAGGGCCACGGTGACGATCAGGGTGATCGAGCGGCCGTCGGCCGGGAGCATGAGCGAGGCCACGGCGGCCGCTCCGACGAACGCCACGTTGAACAGGACGTCGTAGACGGAGAAGACCCTCCCGCGGAACGCGTCGTCCACCCGGGACTGCACGACCGTGTCGGTGGAGATCTTGGCGCCCTGCGTGGCGAGGCCGAGGACGAACGCGGCGACGAGCATGGGGCCGGGCGCGAAGAAGAGCCCGAGCGCGGGGACGAGGACGGCCGCGCCGGCGGCGCAGACGGTGATGCACCCCAGGGTCCCCAGCCGGGCCACCAGCCAGGGCGTGATGACGGCGGCGACGAAGAACCCGGCCCCCGAGACTCCGACGGCGATGCCCAGCAGGGCCAGGCCGTCGGACTCGTTGTCCGACCAGGCGTAGCGGCAGAGCATCAGCAGCGTGACGGTCAGGGCCCCGTAGCAAAAGCGCATCAGCGTCATCGCGGTGAGGGCCAGGGCGGCCTCGCGCCGCTCGGCGAGGTGTCTGAGTCCCTCGGCCATGCCCCGCACGGTGAGGGTGGCTCCCTCGGCGAGCGACGGATGGCTTCGGCCGGGTGGGTGGTCGGGCCCGAGCAGGTCCACGGCCAGGCGCAAGGAGGCCAGGGCCGCGCACAGGTAGAGCCCGGCGCCGAGCAGCACGACGAGTGCGTTGCTGTCGGAGGCCAGGAGCCGCACGAGGAAGGCGAGGCCGCCCCCGCCCACGGCCGCGAGGGTTCCGGCGGTCGGGGACAGGGCGTTGGCCGTGACCAACTGGGCGGGTCCCACGACGCGGGGCAGTGAGGCGGCGAGGCCGGCGAGGACGAAGCGGTTCACCGCGGTGACGGACAGGGCCGACGCGTAGAACAGCCAGTCGGGTACCTGAGCGACGATCAGCATGCCGGTCACACAGGCGAGGAAGGCCCGCAGCAGGTTGCCGTAGAGGAAGACCTGTCGACGGCGCCACCGGTCCAGCAGCACCCCGGCGAAGGGTCCGATCACCGAATACGGCAGCAGGAGCACCGCCATGGCCGAGGCGATGGCCGCGGGCGAGGTCTGCTTCTCCGGCGAGAAGACCACGTAGGTGGCGAGCGCGACCTGGTAGACACCGTCGGCGGCCTGGGAGAGCAGCCGTACGGCGAGCAGGTTGCGGAAGTCCCTCAGGCGCAGGAGTACGCGCAGATCACGTACGACAGGCATGAGGGCAAGGGTCACACACGCCGAGGGTCCCCGGACACATTGTCCGGGGACCCTCGGCGGAAGAGCAGTCGAAGACCAGGTGTCCGAAGGACACGTGGGTGTGACTAGCGCTCGACCTCGCCCTTGATGAACTTCTCGACGTTCGCGTAGGCCTCGTCGTCGAAGTACTGCACCGGCGGGGACTTCATGAAGTAGCTCGACGCCGACAGGATCGGGCCGCCGACACCGCGGTCCTTGGCGATCTTCGCGGCGCGCAGGGCGTCGATGATGACACCGGCGGAGTTCGGGGAGTCCCACACCTCGAGCTTGTACTCAAGGTTCAGCGGGACGTCGCCGAAGGCGCGGCCTTCGAGGCGGACGTAGGCCCACTTGCGGTCGTCGAGCCACGCCACGTAGTCGGACGGGCCGATGTGGACGTTCTTCTCGCCGAGCTCACGGTCGGGGATCTGCGAGGTGACGGCCTGGGTCTTGGAGATCTTCTTCGACTCCAGGCGGTCGCGCTCCAGCATGTTCTTGAAGTCCATGTTGCCGCCGACGTTGAGCTGCATGGTGCGCTCGAGTCGGACGCCGCGGTCTTCGAACAGCTTCGCCATCACGCGGTGCGTGATGGTGGCGCCGACCTGGGACTTGATGTCGTCGCCGACGATCGGGACACCGGCCTCGGTGAACTTGTCAGCCCACTCCTTGGTGCCGGCGATGAAGACCGGGAGGGCGTTGACGAAGGCGACCTTGGCGTCGATGGCGCACTGCGCGTAGAACTTCGCAGCGGCCTCGGAGCCGACGGGGAGGTAGCAGATCAGGACGTCGACCTGACGGTCCTTGAGGACCTGGACGATGTCGACCGGGGTCTCGGCGGACTCCTCGATGGTCAGGCGGTAGTACTTGCCCAGACCGTCCAGGGTGTGGCCGCGCTGGACCGTGACGCCCGCGTTCGGGACGTCACAGATCTTGATGGTGTTGTTCTCGCTGGCGCCGATAGCGTCCGAGAGGTCGAGGCCGACCTTCTTCGCGTCGACGTCGAACGCGGCGACGAACTCGATGTCACTCACGTGGTAGTCGCCGAACTGGACGTGCATCAGACCGGGGACCTTGGCCGCCGGGTCGGCGTCCTTGTAGTACTCGACGCCCTGCACCAGCGAGGCGGCGCAGTTGCCCACGCCGACGATGGCTACGCGAACCGAACCCATTCCGGTTGCTCCCTGTTTGTTCTCGGAACGAGGCCTGCGAGATGCAGGCCTCACTTTGCAGTTTCGTCGGACGGTCCGGGTCGTCTCCGATCCCGTCCCGCCCGCTCGCTCTCGATGAGCTCGTTCAGCCAGCGCACTTCACGCTCCACGGATTCCATGCCGTGTCGCTGCAGCTCGAGCGTGTAGTCGTCGAGACGCTCCCGTGTGCGGGCGAGCGAGGCGCGCATCTTCTCCAGGCGCTCCTCGAGCCGGCTGCGGCGGCCCTCCAGTACCCGCATGCGTACCTCGCGTTCGGTCTGACCGAAGAAGGCGAAGCGGGCGGCGAAGGACTCGTCCTCCCAGGTGTCGGGGCCGGTGTGGGAGAGGAGCTCTTCGAAGTGCTCCTTACCTGCGGCCGTCAACCGATAGACGATCTTGGCGCGGCGCCCTGCGAGTGAAGCGGCGAGAGCGTCTTCCGGGGCGTTGCCCGGCTCTTCGATCAACCAGCCGTTGGCGACCAGCGTCTTGAGGCAGGGATAGAGAGTCCCGTAGCTGAACGCCCTGAACACCCCCAGCGAGGTGTTGAGCCGCTTGCGGAGCTCGTAACCGTGCATGGGGGATTCGCGAAGCAGGCCGAGGACGGCGAACTCGAGGATGCCTGAGCGCCTGCTCATCCGCCTGCCTCTCTCTGCCTCTGAGTTTATGCCGAGCTGATGTATCGACTCGATACATCCAGACGATAGAACGGGTGGCCGTTCGCGACAAGGGGTGACGTGGTGACCGGCGTCACATCATCAATTCGTGCGACGCAAGGTGCCTGATTTGGGGTGAACTTCGGCACTGGTCGGGTTTTGGCCGTGCGTAGTCTGTGCGGCAACACAACGGGGGAACCGGAATTCACCAGCCGCTTCCAGGCCACTCGCCTGCCCGAGGAGTAGTCGTTCGATGAGCGAGCACCGCCGCAAACCGCCGCAGCCCCAGGGCGGCGGACGCGCCGCGTCCCGCCGGGCCGCGCAACCGCGCCCCGGAAGGGGCGCCGGGTCCGGGCGTGACGTCCCCACGGCGTCACCCAGCGGACCGTACGCAGAACAGACCGCACCCGCCGGACGCGCGGACGCCCGCCGGGCCGCCCAGCGCGCAACCGCCGGCCGTGGCCGCGGCGGGAAGGGCGGGGGGAACCGGCTCGTCGACTACCCGCGCGCCGGGAAGGCCGGCTGGAAGCGCTTCGTACCCTCCTGGAAGCTGGTGGGAGGCACGTTCCTGGGTTTCTTCGCCGTCATCGTGGCGGGCGCCGGCATCGGCATCGCCAGTGTCGGCACGCCGGACCCGAACAAGGCCGCCGAGGCGCAGAACAACGTCTTCCAATGGGCCGACGGCACCCAGATGGTCGCCACCGGAGGCTCCACGAACCGGCAGATCGTGCCCATCGACCAGATTCCCCTGTCGATGCGCAACGCCGTGATCGCCGCGGAGAACGAGTCCTTCGAGACCGACAAGGGCGTCGACCCGACGGGCATCGTCCGCGCGGTGGTGAACATGGCCACCGGCGGGTCCACGCAGGGCGGCTCGACGATCACCCAGCAGTACGTGAAGAACATGTACCTGGACTCCGAGCAGACGCTCAAGCGGAAGGTCACCGAGCTCTTCATCTCGATCAGGCTCGGCGTGTCGGAGTCGAAGGACACCGTCCTCGCGGGCTACCTCAACACCGCGTACTACGGTCGCGACGCCTACGGGATCCAGGCCGCGGCCCGTGCCTACTTCGGCAAGGACGCCAAGGACCTCGACCCGTCCCAGAGCGCTTTTCTGGCGTCCCTCCTGAAGGGCCCCAACCTCTACAACCCGGACGGCGGCATCGGCACCGCCGCCACCCCCGAGGCCAACGAGAAGCGGGCCCGGCTGCGCTGGGCCTGGGTCCTCGACCGGGAGGTCGCGGTGGGCCGCATGGAGCAGTCCGAGCGGGACAAGTACAGGGAGTTCCCGGCCAGGGTCGACTCCGAGCAGGCCCGCGGCATGTCCGGCCAGACCGGATACCTCGTCGAGGTCGCCAAGCAGTACGTCCTGAAGACCACGGGCATCACGGCCGAGAAGATGGCCCTGGGCGGCTACACGATCCGAACGACCTTCGAGAAGTCCAAGGTGGAAGCCCTGTCCAAGGCGGTGGAGGACACCCGCAACGACTTCCTCGACGAGAAGAAGCGGCCCCAGTACGACACCTTCGTACAGTTCGGCGCCGCCTCCGTGGACGTGAAGTCCGGGGCGATCGTGGCGCTGTACGGCGGCCCGGGCTGGGACCACAAGCACTTCGCCAACAACGCCAACACCTCCGGCGTGCCCGTGGGATCGACCTGGAAGCCGTACGTGCTGGCCGCGGCCATGGAGTACGGCACCCAGAACTCCAAGGGCTCGGGCATCTCGGTCGACAGCAAGTACCTCGCCGACGACCTCACGGTGATCACCAACCGACAGGGGAAGCCGCTGCGGGGCAAGGGCGGGGAGCCGTTCAAGCAGAAGAACGAGAGCCCGCAGGCCTTCGGCTACGTGACCCTCGACGAGGCGATGCGACAGTCGATCAACGTCCCGTTCGCCCAGCTGATCTTCGACGTCGGCCACGACAAGGTCCGCGGGGTCGCCCGGGCCACCGGGATCCTCGACGAGTCGATGGACCCCGACGACAACGCGTCCTTCGCCCTCGGCACCTCGACGCCCAGCGCCATCCGGATGGCCGACTCGTACGCCACCTTCGCCGCTTCCGGCACCCACCACGAGCCCTTCTCCGTGACCAAGGTCACGGAGGACGGCCAGGACCTGCCCGGCTTCGGACCCCCCAAGTCGGCCAGGGCCATGGACGACGCCGTCGCGGACAACATCACCAAGGTCCTGCGGAACGTCGTCGAGAACGGCACCGGCATCAAGGCGAAGAAGCTGGGCCGACCCGCCGCGGGCAAGACCGGTACCACCGACTTCAACAAGTCGGCCTGGTTCGTGGGCTACACCCCGGAGCTCTCCACCTCGGTCACGTTGTTCCGCAACGACCCGAACTCCAAGGACAAGGAGCTGATGTCCATGAACAACGTGGGCGGCGTCGACTCCATCCACGGTGGTGACATCCCGACCGTGATCTGGACGGAGTACATGCGCGAGGCCCTCAAGGGCACTCCGGTCAAGCAGTTCCCGGAGCCCGAGGACATCGGCGTGACCGCCGACGCCTCCGGAGCGCCCACCCCGACGCCCCCGGCGCCCTCCTACTCGCCCTCCCCGACCCCGTCCGCCCCGCCGTCGAGCTCGGCGCCCCCGGTCTCGCCCTCCCCCTCGCGGGGCGGCAGGCCGTCCTGCAAGCCGTGGGCCGGTCTGTACTGCGACCCGGAGACCGCCGGCGGCACCACCGACGGCGCCGCGAACGGCGGCATCGGTGGCAACGGCGGGAACGGCGGGAACGGCGCCAACGGCGGCAGCGGCCCGGGCGGTGACGACGGCGGAGCCGGCGGCTTCCCGGACGGCGGCGCCAGCGGAATGCCCTCCCCGTCCGGCTCGGGCCGACCCGGCAGGCCCGGCGGCTCCACGAACTGGGGCATGAACATGGGCGCCACCGGCTGACCCGCCCCACCTCCTCCACACAGGCGAGGGCCGTCGCATCCGTGCGACGGCCCTCCCGTGTGTCCGACCCGGTACGGCAGGATGAGCGCATGACCAAGGTGCACGAGGAGCGGCCCGTCCTGCCCACGGAGCAGGACGAGGTCGCCGCGGCAGGCAGCGAACTGATCGGCGGCCCCATCGGTCGCCACGCCCGCCTCGGCGGCCACTGGCTGGGACCGGTGCGCGTCGTGGTGCTGGTGGTCCTGGGGCTGTTCGCCCTCGGCATGGTGCAGAAACTGCCCTGCTACGACTGGGCGTGGTTCCGCGGCGCCGCCTCGCAGTACACGCACGCCTGCTACTCCGACATCCCGCACCTGTACTCCGCGCGCGGCTTCGCCGACGGCCTCGTGCCGTACTTCGACCGCTTCCCGGACCAGGACCCGAAGTACGGCGACATGCAGTACCTGGAGTACCCGGTGCTCACCGGGGCCTTCATGCAGGTCGCCTCCTGGCTGACGCCGACCTCGGGCTCCCTCCAGCACCGCGAACAGATGTACTGGATGGTCAACGCGGGCATGCTGATGGCCTGCGCGGCCGTGCTGGCCGTCAGCGTGGCCCGGACCCACCGCCGCAGGCCCTGGGACGCGCTGCTCCTCGCGCTGGCCCCGGCCTTCGCGCTCAACGCGACGATCAACTGGGACCTGCCGGCCGTCGCCCTCACCGCCGTCGCGATGCTGATGTGGTCGCGCAGTCGTCCGCTGGCCGCCGGCGTCTTCATCGGTCTGGCCACCGCCGCCAAGCTCTACCCGGCCCTGCTGCTGGGCGTCCTGTTCGTGCTCTGTTGGCGGGCGGGCAAGTGGCGGGCCTTCGGCGCGGCGGCCGGCGGTGCCGTCGTCGCCTGGCTCGTGGTGAACGCGCCGATCATGTTGTTCGCCCGGGACGGCTGGAAGCGGTTCTACGTGTTCAGCCAGGAACGGCCGATCGACTTCGGCTCCGTATGGCTGCTGATCTCCCAACGCACCGGCAACCCCCTGGAGGGCGCCAACACGTACGCGACGCTCCTCACGTTGCTGATGTGCCTGGGCATCGGCCTGCTGACCCTGACGGCGCCCAGGCGCCCCCGGTTCGCGCAGCTGGCCTTCCTGGTCGTCGCCGCCTTCATCCTGGCCAACAAGGTCTACTCGCCGCAGTACGTGCTGTGGCTCATCCCGCTCGCCGCGCTGGCCCGCCCCCGTTGGCGCGACTTCCTGATCTGGCAGGTCGGCGAGGTCGCGTACTTCCTGGGCATCTGGTTCTACCTCGCCTACACGACCAGCGGGGACAAGCACCAGGGCCTGCCCCTGGAGGGCTATCAGCTGGCCATCGCCGCGCACCTGGTGGCCACGCTCTACCTCTGCGCGGTCGTGGTGCGGGACATCCTGCTGCCCGAGCGGGACGTCGTGCGGCGCGACGGCTCCGACGACCCGTCCGGCGGTGTCCTGGACGGGGCCGAGGACAGGTTCGTGGTCCCGAACGCGACGAAGGCGCCGCAGTACGCGGCGCCTTCGCAGGGACAGCGGGTCGACTGGGGCACGAACCCCGGCGACTGATCGGGGTCAGGCGTCGAGCACCCGGTCGAACTGGGTGGTGGTGTGGCGCAGGTGCGCCACCAACTCGTCGCCGACCTTGGGCTCGGTCGCGTCCGAGGGCACGAACAGGATCGACACCTGCATGTGCGGGGGCTCGGCGAACCAGCGCTGCTTGCCCGCCCACACGAAGGGCGAAAGGTTCCGGTTGACCGTGGCCAGGCCGGCCCGGGCGACGCCCTTGGCACGCGGCATCACCCCGTGCAGGGCCTTGGGGGCCTCCAGCCCCACTCCGTGCGAGGTACCGCCCGCGACGACGACGAGCCAGCCGTCGGAGGCGGCCTTCTGCTGGCGGTAACCGAAGCGGTCGCCCTTGGAGACCCGGGTGACGTCCAGGACCGCACCGCGGTACTGGGTCGCCTCGTGGTCGCCCAGCCACAGCCGGGTGCCGATCCGGGCCCGGAAGCGGGTCTGCGGGAACTGCTGCTGGAGCCGGGTCAGCTCCTCGGCCCGCAGGTGACTGACGAACATGGTGTGCAGCGGCAGCCGGGCCGCGCGCAGCCGGTCCATCCAGCCGATGACCTCCTCGACGGCGTCCGAACCGTCGGGGCGGTCGAGCGGCAGGTGCAGCGCGAAGCCCTCCAGCCGGACGTCCTCGATCGCCGTCTGGAGCAGGCCCAGGTCCTGCTCGGAGACGCCGTGGCGACGCATCGAGCTCATGCACTCGATGACGACGCGGGCGCCGACCAGGCCCCGGACCCCGTCCACCGAGGACACCGAGCGGATCACCCGGTCCGGCAGCGGCACCGGCTCCTCACCCCGCCGGAACGGGGTGAGGACGAGCAGATCGCCGCCGAACCAGTCCTTGATGCTGGCGGCTTCGTACGTGGTGCCGACGGCCAGGATGTCGGCGCCCATCCGGGTCGCCTCCTCGCACAGCCGCTCGTGGCCGAAGCCGTAGCCGTTGCCCTTGCAGACCGGGATCAGTCCGGGGAACTGGTCCGTGATCTGCTTCTGGTGCGCACGCCAGCGCGCGGTGTCGACGTAGAGCGTGAGCGCCATGCCCGTCCGGAACCTCTCTTGGTGGCTGCGTGGTGCAGCGGTGCGATGTGTGGGGAGGGGGGATCAGCGGCGGGACATATACATGTCGAGCGCCTTGTGCAGCAGCTTGTTCAGCGGGAAGTCCCACTCGCCGACGTACTCGACGGCCTCGCCGCCGGTGCCGACCTTGAACTGGATGAGGCCGAACAGGTGGTCGTTCTCGTCCAGCGTGTCGCTGATGCCGCGGAGGTCGTAGACGCTCGCTCCGAGCGCGTACGAGTCGCGCAGCATCCGCCACTGCATCGCGTTCGACGGGCGGACCTCGCGCTTGTGGTTGGCGGAGGCGCCGTACGAGTACCAGACGTGCTGGCCGACGGTGAGCATCGTGGCGGCGGCCAGCGGCTCCCCCTCGTGCGTGGCGATGTACAGCCGCATCCGGTTCGGGTCCTCGGAGTTGAGGGCCGTCCACTGGCGCTGGAAGTAACTGAGCGGGCGCGGGCGGAACTTGTCGCGCTCGGCGGTGATCTCGTAGAGGTGCTGCCAGGTGGGCAGGTCCTCGTAGCCGCCCTGGACGACCTCGACGCCGGCCTTCTCGGCCTTCTTGATGTTGCGGCGCCACAGCTGGTTGAAGCCCTTGAGGACGTCGTCCAGCGAGCGGTTCGCCAGCGGCACCTGGAACACGTAGCGGGGCTGCACGTCGCCGAAACCGGCGCCGCCGTCCTCGGCCTGCTGCCAGCCCATGCGGCGCAGCTTGTCGGACACCTCGAAGGCGCGGGGCTCGATGACCGAAGCCTCCACGTCACGCAGGCGCTTGACCTCGGGGTCCTGGATGCCGGCCTTGATGGCGGCCGAGTTCCAGCGACGGATGACGACGGGCGGGCCCATCTTCACGGTGAAGGCGCCCTGGTGCTTCAGGTGCGCCAGCATCGGCTGGAGCCATTCGTCCAGATTGGGGGCATACCAGTTGATGACCGGGCCCTCGGGGAGGTAGGCGAGGTAGCGCTTCACCTTGGGCAGTTGGCGGTACAACACGAGCGCGGCACCGACGAGTTCGCCGGACGCGTCGAACCAACCCAGGTTCTCGGAACGCCACTCGTTCTTCACGTCGGCCCACGCCGGGACCTGGCAGTGGCTCGCCGAGGGCAGGCTCTGGAGATATCCCAGATGCTGCTCTCGACTGATGGTCCTCAGGGACAGGCTCATGCGGGGCGTCTCCTCCGGCGGCTTCGCTGGCTATGGCGCGAAGCCTACTGCGACGTGGGCGCCACCCATCTGGGGGACGGGCCGGGCCCGGGCCGGTGGAAGCCGGCGCCCCGTCGCGGAGGTCCCCCGGTCAGCCCAGCCAGCCACCGAAGAGGCCGCCGTGCGCCATGCCGAGGAAGAAGCCGAAGGCGGACGCGCCAAGGCCGATGATCAGCGCGAAGCGTTCGCGTGTCGTGATGGAGATGAACTGTCCGTAGCCGCCGGTCAGGATCCCGATCAGGCCGGCCCACGAGCTGACCAGGTGCAGGTGGTGCCAGAACGCCGTGATGAACGCCACGGCGCCGAGTACGAGGGTGGCCGCCATCAGGGTGTCCTGGAGCGGGTGGGGCTTGCCGTCCGTCGCGAGGAGAGAGATGGGGGACTGCGGTCGCATTGCCTGTGCCATCGGAAGGCACCTCCTGGCTGGAGCAGAGCGGTGCGACGGGGCTGCCGCCGGTAGGACCGGGGCATAGCACCGAGCACACCCGATGAATACAGATTGTGGTCTCCTCCCGGCGGATTTCAACCGGAAGGAGTCGACGGGGTAGTCTGTACGGTCTGCGCGGTGTCTGTTCTCAGACGCCGTGCGCACGCATCACGACCCTCCTGCCACGGAACGACCGTGGCCGCTGAGTCCAAAGGAGGTGGGTTCCACATGCGTCACTACGAAGTGATGGTCATCCTCGACCCCGATCTCGAGGAGCGCGCTGTCTCCCCGTTGATCGAGAACTTCCTTTCCGTCGTCCGTGAGGGCAACGGAAAGGTCGAGAAGGTCGACACCTGGGGCCGTCGTCGTCTCGCTTACGAGATCAAGAAGAAGCCCGAGGGCATCTACTCGGTCATCGACCTGCAGGCCGAGCCTGCGGTCGTCAAGGAGCTTGACCGCCAGATGAACCTGAACGAGTCGGTTCTCCGGACCAAGGTCCTTCGCCCCGAGACCCACTGAACTTCGGTTCAGCGGTAATCGGGACCGAGTAGTACACAGCAGCCCAGCAGCACATCCCCGCCGAGAGGTTCATCCATGGCAGGCGAGACCGTCATCACGGTCGTCGGCAATCTCGTCGACGACCCCGAGCTGCGCTTCACCCCCTCGGGTGCGGCGGTCGCGAAGTTCCGTGTCGCGTCCACTCCCCGCATCTTCGACAAGCAGACCAATGAGTGGAAGGACGGCGAAGGCCTGTTCCTGACCTGCTCGGTCTGGCGTCAGGCGGCTGAGAACGTCGCCGAGTCCCTTCAGCGGGGCATGCGCGTCATCGTGCAGGGCCGCCTGAAGCAGCGGTCGTACGAGGACCGTGAGGGTGTCAAGCGCACGGTCTACGAGCTGGACGTCGAGGAAGTCGGCCCCAGCCTGAAGACCGCCACGGCCAAGGTCGCCAAGACCTCGGGTCGCGGAGCCCAGGGTGGATACGGCGGCGGTCAGCAGCAGGGTGGCGGCGGCGGCAACTGGGGCGGAGCCCCCGGTGGCGGCGGCGGCGCGCCTCAGGGCGGCGGAGGTCCCTCCGACGACCCGTGGGCGTCCAGCGCGCCGGCTGCCGGTGGCCAGCAGCAGGGTGGCGGCGGGGGCGGTTGGGGCGGAAGCTCCGGCGGCTCCGGCGGCTCCGGCGGTGGCTACTCGGACGAGCCGCCCTTCTAGGGCAGCTCGCATCCACTTCTTGATCACACAGGAGAGACACAATGGCGAAGCCGCCTGTGCGCAAGCCTAAGAAGAAGGTCTGCGCGTTCTGCAAGGACAAGACCGCGTACGTGGACTACAAGGACACGAACATGCTGCGGAAGTTCATTTCCGACCGCGGCAAGATCCGTGCCCGCCGCGTCACCGGCAACTGCACGCAGCACCAGCGTGACGTCGCCACGGCAGTCAAGAACAGCCGTGAGATGGCACTGCTGCCCTACACGTCCACCGCGCGATAAGGAAAGGGTGACCGAATAATGAAGATCATCCTGACCCACGAGGTCTCTGGCCTCGGCACCGCCGGCGATGTCGTCGACGTCAAGGACGGTTACGCTCGCAACTACCTGGTCCCGCGTGGTTTCGCGATCCGCTGGACCAAGGGTGGCGAGAAGGACGTGGCGCAGATCCGCCGCGCCCGCAAGATCCACGAGATCGCGACCATCGAGCAGGCCAACGAGTTCAAGGCCAAGCTCGAGGGTGTGAAGGTCCGTCTGGCCACCCGCGCGGGTGACGCCGGTCGTCTCTTCGGTTCTGTCACGCCGGCCGACATCGCCACGGCGATCGAGGCTTCGGGTGGCCCGAAGGTCGACAAGCGTCGCGTGGAGCTGGGCGCCCCGATCAAGACCCTCGGTTCGTACCAGGTCTCCGTGCGTCTGCACGCCGAGGTCGCCGCGAACGTGGGCATCGAGGTCGTCGCCGCCTAAGGGCAGCGCATGAAGGGCCGCACCCCGCAGGGGGTGCGGCCCTTCGTCATTCCCGGGCGCGGTTCGGGCATGCTGCGTCCGTTTCACGTGAAACAGGGTGCGGGCGGCGTTTCACGTGAAACGACCACCGGCGGGACGGGGCCGCAGGCCGATCAGCGGGTGGCTCCGGCCACCAGCCACCGGCCGGAGCGGGCTCGCAGCTGGAGAGTGATCATACGGACCACCATCATCAGCGTCATCGCCCACCAGAGGGTGGTGAGACCGCCACCGAGGACGGGTACGAGGAGCGCCGCCGGCGCGAATACGGCGAGCGTCACCAACATGGCTCGGGCGAGGTAGGGCCCGTCCCCCGCGCCCATGAGGACCCCGTCCAGGACGAAGACGATCCCTGAGACGGGCTGGGACACGGCCACGACGAGCAGGGCCGGCAGCATGACGTCCTCGACCACGGGATCACTGGTGAAGAGCGGGATGAAGACCGGCCGGGCGACGACGACCAGCAGGCCGAGGACGATCCCCGACACGATCCCCCACTGGACCATGCGGCGGCAGACGGCCTTGGCGCCCTCGGTGTCCCCGGCGCCCAAGTAACGGCCGATGATGGCCTGTCCGGCGATCGCGATCGCGTCCAGGGCGAAGGCGAGCAGGCTCCACAGGGAAAGCAGGATCTGGTGGGCGGCGATGTCGGCGTCGCCGAGCCGGGCAGCGACGGCGGTCGCGATCATCAGGATGGCCCGCAGGGACAGGGTGCGGACCAGCAGGGGAGCGCCCGCCCGGGCGCAGGCCCGGATGCCGGCCTTGTCCGGGCGTAGTGAAGCCCCGTGTCGCCGTGCTCCGCGGACGACCACGAAGAGGTAGGCGGCGGCCATCGCGAACTGGGCGATGACCGTGCCCCAGGCGGATCCGGCGATGCCGAGGCCGGCTCCGTAGACCAGGGCCACGTTGAGGACGCCGTTGAGGGCGAAGCCGCCGATGGCCACGTAGAGCGGTGTACGGGTGTCCTGGAGCCCGCGGATGACGCCGGTGGCGGCCAGGACCATGAGCATGGCGGGGATCCCGAGGGCGGAGATCCGCAGGTAGGTGATCGCGTACGGGGCGACGGTGTCGGAGGCCCCGAAGAGGGACACCAGCCCGGGCGCGGTCGGCAGGATCACGGCCGCCACGGCCGTTCCGAGCAGGAGCGCGAGCCAGATGCCGTCCATGCCCTGTCGGATGGCGGCGGGGAGGTCGCCCGCTCCGACGCGCCGGGCCACTGCCGCGGTGGTCGCGTAGGCGAGGAAGACGAAGACGCTCACTCCGGTCATGAGGAGTGCGGCGGCGATGCCGAGGCCGGCCAGCTGGGGGGTGCCGAGGTGTCCGACGATGGCGCTGTCTGCCATCACGAACAGCGGTTCGGCTACGAGGGCGCCGAAGGCGGGGACGGCGAGGGCGAGGATCTCGCGGTCATGCCGTCTCGGGGCAGCCTTCGAAGCTGTGGGGGCCTGTGTCATGTGCTCAATCTAATCTTCCACAGGTAATGGATGCAAGGGTCATTGGATCCTTACCGAGGCGCTGACTTGCGGGTTCTTCCCACCCCATTGGAGGCGATCTTGAGACAGTGGCCAAGAATTTTCTCCCGCTGTCTCACGGAGCGAGAAAATTGCAGGTCAGATGGGGTGTTGGGGTGGGTCGGGTGATTTTGTCCACAGCGTCGTCCCCCGGTCCGTACACAGCTTCCGGCGACTTACCCACAGCATTGGTGCCGTCGTCCACATCTCATCCACACAGCCTGTGGATAACAAGATTGGCTGACGTCGCTCGCGGCCCTACCGTTGGGCGTTGCCCGACGCGCCGACAGCCGATCCGGGTGCCCCAAATGTCAGAGCCGTGTCGTAGAAAGAGTGGCACGGCGAGGTCCGCGCAGCGGACGGGAGGAGGCGGCCCGGTGAACATGCCCGAGCCCATGGACGACCCCTGGGCCGACAGCGGTCCCAGTGACCGTCTGCCCGCCCGTCAGCGCCGTGGCGGCGAGGGGCGCGGTCGCGGGGACAAGCAGGACGACGCCGGCCGTGAGGGCGGCTCCTGGGACGGCGGCGGGGGCGGCTTCGAGCGCGTTCCCCCGCAGGACCTCGATGCCGAACAGTCCGTGCTCGGCGGCATGCTGCTCTCCAAGGACGCCATCGCCGACGTGGTCGAGGTCCTCAAGGGGCACGACTTCTACCGTCCCTCGCACGAGACGATCTACCAGGCCATCCTCGACCTCTACGCCAAGGGCGAGCCGGCCGACCCGATCACCGTCGGCGCGGAACTGACCCGGCGCGGTGAGATCAGCAAGGTCGGCGGGGCCTCGTACCTGCACACCCTGGTCCAGTCCGTGCCCACCGCGGCGAACGCCGAGTACTACGCGGAGATCGTCCACGAGAGAGCCGTCCTGCGGCGTCTCGTCGCCGCCGGTACGAAGATCACGCAGATGGGATACGCGGCGGACGGCGACGTCGACGAGATCGTCAACAGCGCCCAGGCCGAGATCTACGCCGTCACGGAGCAGCGGACCTCGGAGGACTACCTCCCGCTCGGCGACATCATGGAGGGCGCCCTCGACGAGATCGAGGCCATCGGGTCCCGCAGCGGCCAGATGTCGGGCGTACCGACCGGGTTCACCGACCTCGACTCCCTCACCAACGGCCTCCACCCGGGCCAGATGATCGTCATCGCCGCACGTCCCGCCATGGGAAAGTCCACGCTCGCGCTGGACTTCGCACGGGCCTGCTCCATCAAGGCCAATCTGCCCAGTGTCATCTTCTCCCTCGAAATGGGCCGCAACGAGATCGCGATGCGCCTGCTCTCGGCGGAGGCCCGCGTCGCGCTGCACCACATGCGTTCCGGCACGATGACCGACGACGACTGGACCCGGCTCGCGCGCCGGATGCCCGACGTCTCGGCCGCACCGCTGTACATCGACGACTCCCCGAACCTGTCGATGATGGAGATCCGGGCCAAGTGCCGCCGGCTCAAGCAGCGCAGCGACCTCTCCCTCGTCGTCATCGACTACCTCCAGCTGATGCAGTCGGGCGGCTCCCGCCGTCCCGAAAGCCGCCAGCAGGAGGTCTCGGACATGTCCCGAAACCTCAAGCTGCTGGCCAAGGAGCTGGAGGTGCCGGTGATCGCGCTCTCCCAGCTGAACCGTGGTCCCGAGCAGCGCACCGACAAGAAGCCGATGGTCTCCGACCTCCGTGAGTCGGGCTCCATCGAGCAGGACGCCGACATGGTGATCCTGCTCCACCGTGAGGACGCGTACGAGAAGGAGTCCCCCCGCGCGGGCGAGGCGGACCTGATCGTGGCCAAGCACCGAAACGGTCCCACGGCGACCATCACCGTCGCGTTCCAGGGCCACTACTCCCGCTTCGTGGACATGGCCAACACGTAGACCACGTCAGCCTCGGGGGCCCGGGTCCCGGGTCGCGGCGCTCGTATACTTGTACGAGCTCATGGAGGGGGAGGTGGGGACCGTGAAGCTTGCTGAGGCACTGGCAGAGCGTGCGGAGGCGACGCGCCGTGTGGAACAGCTGCGAGCGCGCGTCGTCAGCAGTGCGCGGTACCAGGAGGGGGAGGCGCCGGCCGAGGACGCAGCTCAGCTTCTGGCCGAGACCGGTGAGGTGCTCAACGCCCTGGAAACATTGATCCGGCGGATCAACCGGACCAATGCCACCGCGCAGATGGGTCCGGACGGCACGCTCACCGACGCCCTGGCACGCCGGGACGTCCTGCGGTTGCGTCACTCCGTGGTCATCGCGGCGGCGGACGCGGCGGCGGGCACGGGCGAGCGGGGTTACGGGCGGCAGCTTCGGTCCGAGTTGAAGATGCTCTCCGCGCTTCCGGTCGCGGAACTACGCGGTCAGGCGGACGCTCTCGCGCGGGATATCCGCGAGGTCGATATGCGGATCCAGCGGGCGAACTGGGAGGTCGATCTGCTGGACTGAGCCGGCCTGCCGGTGGGGACGATGTGGAGCAGGTAGCAGTTTCGGAGGCGTGCACACACCGAGGGTTGGCGGTTTTCCAGCTCCTTCTTGGCGCGTGAAGAGCAACGCGGGGTTCGATTCCCCATCAACAGCGCAGCTCAGCACCGCGTACAGGTAAAGGTGCACATCGCACAGCACATCACCACGTGCAGATCCGAAGCTGCGAGGGCGGGTTCGGGGCTTTCCACATCGCAGCGCCGGCGGCGGGGGATCTACGGCCGGGCGGTCACGCCGACCTCGGACGACGTGGAAACCGAGAGGCTGTCGGTCGCACGGGTGTGGTACTCAGGGATCATGGACGCGCTCGCTGAAGACCTGGAACTGCTCCCCGAGACCCGCCGCGCGCTGCGGCACCGGATCGCCGTCGCGCAGAGCGAGGGCCGGGCCCCCTCCGTGGTGGCGGCGGTCGTACGCGGCGGCGAGGTGGTCTGGGAGGGGTCCCGTACCTCCGTGGAAGGGCACGGACCGGACGGGAACGTGCAGTACCGGATCGGCTCGATCACCAAGACCTTCACCGCGGTTCTGGTGCTGCGGCTGCGTGACGAAGGACTCCTCGACCTGTCGGACCCGCTGGAGAAGCACCTGCCCGGAACGGGCGTGGGCGAGGTGACCATCGCCCAGTTGCTGTCCCACACGGGCGGGTTGGCCGCCGAGACCCCCGGCGCGTGGTGGGAGCGGAGCCCGGCGGCGCTGCGGCCCGAACTCGCCGACGTACTGGGCGACGAGCCGTTCAGGAGTTCCCCCGGCAGCCGGTTCCACTACTCCAACCCCGGCTACACGCTGCTGGGTTCGCTGGTCGAGACGCTGCGGGGGAAGCCGTGGGAGGACGTCCTGCGCGCCGAGGTGCTGGAGCCGCTCGGCCTGGACCGGACGAGCGGGCAGCCGCAGGCGCCGCACGCGGGCGGTTGGGCGGTGCACCCGTGGGCCGACGTGATGATGCCCGAACCCCTGGAGGACCTCGGCCTGATGGCCGCGGCCGGGCAACTGTGGTCCACGACGAAGGACCTGGCGCGCTTCGCCGACTTCCTGCTCCGCGGTGACGAACGGGTGCTGAGGGCCGCGACGGTACGGGAGATGCGTGCCCCGGCGGCGCCGTCGGACCCCGGCTCCGCGGATTCCGGGTACGGACTCGGTGTCCAGGTGGCGACGAACGGGGGGCGGCGCCTGTTCGGGCACGGCGGCTCCCTCCCGGGGTTCGTCGCCGGCCTGTGGCTGAGCGAGGCGGACGACGTGGCCGCCGTGGTCCTGGCGAACTGCACGTCGGGGCTGCCGCCGACGACCGTCGCCATGGACCTGGTGCGGATCGTCGCCGACGCGGAACCCCGTTTCCCCGCGCCGTGGCGTCCGTTCGGGGAGGCCGAGCGGGTGCCGTTGGAGCTGACCGGGCCTTGGTACTGGGGGACTTCGCCGCACGCGCTGCGGCTCACGTACGACGGCTCGCTGGAGCTCGGCCCGGTGGGGGCCACCGGTCGGACGGCTCGCTTCCGCTCGGAGCCCGACGGGACCTGGACGGGGCTCACCGGGTACTACGCGGGCGAGACCTTGCGGGCCGTACGCCGTGAGGACGGCTCGGTGAGCCACCTCGACCTGGCGTCGTTCGTCTTCACCCGGGAGCCCTACGACGCCCAGGCCCCGGTGCCCGGAGGGGTGGACCCCCAGGGCTGGCGGGGCATCGGCTGAGGCCGGTGGCTGCGGGCTGCCGGACGCGCGGCTCAGCCGACGAGTTCGCGCTCCAGCGGGGTACGGAAGCGCGGGGTGACCCGGGCGTCGCCCACCCACGCGGCGAGCCGCGCGGCCTCGGCGGTGACCGCCTCGGTGGCGGCGCGGCCGCGATCGCGCAGCAGCCTCCAGACGATCGCGCCGTCGGGCCGCTGGGCCCAGCCGCCGATGATCTCGCCGTTCCACCACACGGTCGGGCCGATGTTGCCCGCGTAGTCGAACAGGGCGCCGCGGTGGGCCGGGTCGAGGTGGAAGCCGCGATCGGCCCAGCCCATGCCGCTGGGATCCAGGCCGGGCAGCAGCGCCGCCCAGGGCTCGGGGGCGGGTTCGGAGGCGGTGTCCCCGGCGAGGACCAGGGCCGTGACCCCGCCCTCCAGGAGGACCTGCTCGGGACCGACGGCGCCCAAGGCCTTGCGTACGTCGGTCAGGGTCCAGCCGGTCCACCACTTCAGGTCGGCCTCCGTGGCCGGGCCGTAGGCGTGGAGCCAACGGCGGGCGATTTCGGCGCGCGCCTCGGTGGCGGATACCTCCGGCCAGGGCCGGGTGTGGACCCAGCGGTACTGGCTCGACGTCCACGATCCGCGCGGGCGGTCCCGGCGGATCCGGCCGTCGGCGGCCAGAAGGCGTATGACACGCGTGGTGACCCCGGTCTCGGTCTCGTACGTCTTGCCCCGACCGACGGTGATCTTCTGCTGGAGGGCGGGAACTTCGGCGGTCAGCCGGCTGCCGGTCAACGGGCCGTGGACATCGAGGGCTTCCAGGGCGGAGGCCTCCGTGCGGACCAGCCAGTCGGCGTCCAGGCCCCGGCCGTCCTCGGCGAGGTGCTTGAGGAGGGTTCGCCGCTCCTTGGCCGCGATGCCCCGCGCGGTGGACGCGTCGACGTGGGGCGCGAGCTCGGTGGATACGGCGAAGAGGGTGTTGCGCATGCTGAGCAGGCGGACGAGGCTGACGTCCTCGTAGAGGGCCCGCTCGATCGTCTCCGGACCGCCTCCTACCAGCCGGGCGCGGGCGGAGAGGTAGACCGTCGCGGCGTCGGTGGCATGCAGGGCGACCACCGCGTCGGCTGCCTCGGACACGGTGGCGGCGTGGGCCGAGGGGGCCAGCCGGTGCCTGCGGCCGAGCCGGTGGCGACGTTCGGCGGTGGTCACGATCGGGAGGCCGGGGCTCATCCTCCCGATGGTAGGCCGGGCCGCCGACGGGGGCCCGGCCCATCCCGTGTCGCTCAGAGCGGGAACTTGAACCCGACGTGCGAGGCGGTGAAACCGAGCCGCTCGTAGAAGCGGTGGGCGTCGGTGCGCGTCACGTCCGAGGTGAGCTGGACCAGCAGGCAGTTCTCCTGCCGGGACCGGTCGATCGCCCATTCGATGAAGCGGGTGCCGAGGCCGCTGCCCCGTTCGTCGGCGTGGACCCGGACGCCTTCGACGATTGCCCGGGTGGCTCCCGTGCGGGAGAGCCCCGGTACGAAGGTGAGCTGGAGGGTGCCCACCACGCGCTCGCCGCGGACGGCGACGACGATGTGCTGGTTGGGGTCGTCTGTCAGGCGCTTGAGGGCGGCCACGTACGGCGCGAGATCGTCCGGGGTTTCCCGGGTGGCGCCGAGCGGGTCGTCCGCGAGCATCTCGACGATGGCCGGCAGATCGGCCTGGGTGGCGGGGCGGATGCTCAGCTCGTGGGGTTCGGCCATGGTGTGCTTTTCCTTCCTTCAGCCGGCCGCGACGGTCAGCGGGGCCCAGCGGCGGGTCCAGTCGCCGGGCAGGCCGGGGATGTTCCGAGTCATGACGGCGTTGAACGCCACCGATGCGAGGCCCCGTTCCTTGAGCCAGCCGAGGAGCTCTTCGTGGCGCACGTCGACGTCGGTGCGCAGGGGCCGGTCGGTGGCCGCGGCCAGCGCGGTCACGAGTGCCCGGGCGCCGGCGGTGTCGCGGGCGATGAGCGGGCCGATGACGTGGGTGTCCATGTTGGGCCAGATGGCGGCGTATCCGACGAGCTCGCCCCGACCGTCCTCGATGACGAGGATCCGGTCGGCGAAGGCGGGCAGACGAATGATCAGGTGGGTGCGGTCGGTGCCGAACACCTCGGTGTCCAGGCGGATGATGCCCGGGATGTCGTCGGAGGTGGCCGGGCGGACGGCTTCGCCCACCGGGAGCGGATCGCCGCCGGTGGGACGGAAGGTGCCCACGAGCATCTCGGCGCGGCCGGTCGTGTCGAAGCCGAGTTCCTCGTAGAGGGGGCGGCCGTACGGTGTGGCGTGCAGCGTGAGGGGGATGCCCGCCAGGACCTCGTCGCAGACGTGGGTCATCAGGCGACGGCCCAGTCCCCTGCGGGCGTAGCGGTCCGCGACGAGGACCATGCCGATGGCGGCGAGGTCGGGCTCGACCCGGCTGGGGCCGTAGCGGGTGACGACGCAGGCGGCGGCCAGTCCTTCGCCGTCGGGGGCGTCGATCCCGTAGGCGTCGCCCGCCGCGAGGAGCAGCCCCCACTTGTGGTCCTCGCGGGGCCAGCCGCGGTCCTCGGACAGATCGGCGCAACGACGGAGATCATCCGTGGTCAGCGTGCGGATCGGTAGCTCGGTGAGTGGTGGTGGTGTCACCTGCCCAGACTGGATCATGGGCCGGGTGGGCGTCCAGAGGATATGGCGACAGGGCCGCCGCCGACGTTTCACGTGAAACCGTTGATCTTCATCAGGGGGTGCAGCGATGTTCAGGAGGGGGCGCGGCCACGTTTCACGTGAAACAGCCGCCTGTTTCACGTGGAACAGTGGGTCCGTTTCACGTGAAACACGCTGTTTCACGTGAAACGGAGCAGCTAGCCTCGACGGCTATGACAATGCTGCACCTCTTCGATCTCGACGGGACACTGATGTTCGGCTCGGCCGCGCCGGTCGAGATTTCCCGGCAGCTCGGCGTCGGGGTCGAAATTGCCGAACTCGAGCGGTCCTTCGCCGCCCGCAAGATCACCCCCCACCAGTTTTCGGAGGCGGTACGGGAGCTGTGGGCGGAGCTGACGCCCGCACACGTGCGGGCGGCCTTCGACGGGTCTCCGTGGTTGGCCGGCATCCGGGACGTCTGGCAGGAGATCCGTGAGCGCGGTGACTACTGCGCGGTCATCTCGCTGTCCCCTTCGTTCTTCGTCGAGCTCTTGCTGGAGTGGGGCGCCCATGCCGCGCACGGCTCGGTCTTCCCCGAAGTGCCCTTCACGCGGCCCGTCGACCTCGCGGGCATCCTGACGCCCGAGGGCAAGGTGGGCATCGCCGACCAGCTGTGCGCACGGTTCGGAGTGAGCCGGGTCGACTGCGTCGCCTACGGGGACTCCCTGACCGACGCGGTCCTCTTCGAGGCCGTCCCGAGGTCGGTGGCGGTGAACGCCCGTCCCTACTTGGCCGAGCGGGCGACATACGTCTATGAGGGCCGCGACCTCCGCGAGGCATACCAGCTCGTGGGTGTGACCCGCCCGGAAGTCGAGGCATCTTAAGGGGAAAGAGGGTTCGAAACGCAGAATTTTCCCATTCCCCCGCAGTGCTCTTGGTCGGCCGGCACGCTGTGAAACCCGGAACCACGGATTCGAGGCCGTGGCGCGTGCACACCGACCGAGATGCTCGAAGCGAGGCACCGCATGGACGCTCCGCCAATCAGATCGGCCAGACCGACGGGCCGGATACCCTCCGGGGGCGGTGCGAAAGAGCCCTCCCCGGACTCCGTGCTCATCCACCGGACCCTTGCCGAGGTCGCACCCGTCGCCGACAAGGTCACCTCGTACTTCTACGCCCTGGTCTTCACCGGGCACCCCGAGGTGCGCGGGATGTTCCCCGCCGCCATGGACATCCAGCGCGACCGACTGCTGAAGGCGCTGCTGACCGCCGCCGAGCACATCGACGACCCGGACGTGCTCGTCCCGTACCTCCGCCGTCTGGGCACGGGGCACCGCAAGTACGGAACCATGGCCGGCCACTATCCGGCGGTGGGAGAGGCCCTGATCGGGGCGCTCGCCCGGTACGCCGAGTTCACCTGGGGGCCGGAGACCCAGGCTGCCTGGGTACGCGCCTACACGGCCATCTCCCAGATCATGATCGATGCGGCTGCCGAGGACGAGGTGAAGGCGCCCGCCTGGTGGCATGCGGAGGTCGTCTCGCACGACCTGCGCACCTCGGACATCGCGGTGCTGACGGTCCGCCCCGACCAGCCCTACCCCTTCCTCGCGGGCCAGTACACGAGCCTGGAGACCCCGTGGTGGCCACGGGTCTGGCGGAACTACTCCTTCGCCTCGGCCCCCCGCGCCGATGGCCTCCTCTCCTTCCACGTCAAGGCCGTACCGGCGGGCTGGGTCTCCAACGCCCTCGTCCGGCACGCACAGCCGGGCGACGTACTGCGGCTCGGTCCACCGGCGGGCTCGATGGTGGTGGACCACACAACCGACAACGGCATGCTGTGCCTGGGCGGCGGTACCGGCATCGCCCCCATCAAGGCGTTGATCGAGGACGTCGCCGAGCACGGCGAGCGGCGGCCCATGGAGGTCTTCTTCGGGGCGCGCAGCGACAACGACCTCTACGACAAGGACACCCTGCTGGGACTGCAGCGTTCCCACCCTTGGCTGTCGGTGCGCCCGGTGGTGGGTGGGGGCCTGGACGGACAACTGCCGCAGGCGGTCGGTGAGCACGGGCCCTGGAGGTCGTACGACGCCTTCGTCTCGGGGCCCCCGGCGATGATCCGCAGCGGTGTCGACGCCCTGAAGCGGATCGGCATCCCCGGGGAGCGGATCCGCTACGACGCGTTCGAGGAGTTGGCGGGCGTCGCCGGCTGAGCCCGGTACGGGCCCGCCGGCCACCCGGTTCGCTCAGCCCAGGTCGGGGGCGTGCATGGCGCGCACCCCCTCGATGTTTCCGTCGAGGTAGTGCCGCAACGACAGCGGCACCAGGTGGACGGCGGCGATCCCGACCCGGCTGAAGGGGACGCGGACGATCTCGTACTCGCCCTCGGGCTCGTCGATCTCGGGTCCGTGGCGCTGTGAGAGGTCCATCGATTCGAGGTGACAGACGAAGAAGTGCTGCACCTTCACGCCGGTCACTCCCCCGGAGGCGATGTGCTCGACGGTGTCGACGAAGCAGGGCACCACATCGGTGATCTTGGCGCCGAGTTCTTCGTGGACTTCGCGGTGCAGGGCGTCCACGACGGTGTCGTCCGAGGGCTCCACCCCGCCGCCCGGGGTGAGCCAGTACGGGTCGACGCCGGGCTTGGTGCGCTTGATGAGGATCAGGTCGCCACCGTCGAGCAGGATCGCGCGGGCGGTGCGTTTGACCACGGGACGTTCGGTCATGGGAGAAGAGTGGCCCGGCGGGCCCCGTCTGAAACGCACCACGGGCCGAAAACAGGGAGCTCACCAGTGCGCGGCGGCGCGCAACAGCATGTCGTGGGCGCGGTCGAGGTGGGCCAGGCCCAGGCTGCCGGCCCGTACGGCGAGGAACCAGGTCCGCAGCGGCGGCACGGGCGGCTCCAGCAGGGCCACGATCCGACCGTCGTCCAGGCCGTCCCGGCACAGGTACCGGGGCAGCACGGCGAGTCCGGCGCCGGCGCGGACGCATTCCAGTACGGCGCGCAGGTCGGGGGCGACGACGGTGGCGGCGGCCTCGACCGGCGAGTCGAAGAGGGAGGCCCAGTAGCGGGTCACGAGCGGCAGGCTCTCGTGCACCTCGACGACGGGGATCCCGTCGAGGGCGCCGGGGCCCTTGTCGCGCAGGTGCGCGGGGTCGACGAGCGCGGCCCAGTAGGGCGCCGCGACCAGTACCAGCTCCTCGTCGCACAGGGCGGACGCCGTGAACAGCCCGCCGCGAGGCCGGGCCGTGGTGACGACGAGGTCGTGCTGCCCGGAGGTCAGCCCGTCGAGGGTCGCCTCCGCGCCGCAGGTGAAGGCCGTACGAAGGGTCTGGCCCTGGACGACGAGGGGCGCGAGGGCGGGGAGCACCCGCAGGGAGAGGAATTCGGAGGGTCCGGCGAGGTGCAGGGTGCGTAAGGTGCCCGCGGACTCCCGCTCGGTCTCGGTGATCCGCAGCAGGGCGTCCAGGTGCGGGGCCGCCTTGTGGGCCAGTTCGTCGCCGATCGCGGTGGGCGTGACCCCGCGGGCGCGGCGGTGGAACAGCGGGCGGCCCAGTTGGCGTTCCAGGGTCCGGATCTGCGAGGTGACCGCGGGCTGGGACAGCCCGAGGAGGGTGGCGGCCCGGGTGAACGAGCCGGCCCGATGGACGGCGACGAACGTGCGCAGCAGGGCCAAATCCATGGCAGCCCCTTCCGGTGGGGGCCTTCAACTATAAATATGCCGATAGGCCCCTGTCGTTACCGTGATTGGACTCTGACGCTAAGTCAATTAGCCTTGTTCGTGTGGTTCTTCACCCGCGGAGCCCGGGGCGGTCCGAGCCACCAGGGGGGAGGCTCGGACCGTTTCCCGTGCCGTTCAGGCTCCGGAGGCCGCGCGGTCAAGGGCCCGCAACACGTCGGCGACCAGGTCGTCGGGATCCTCGGCGCCGGCGGAGAACCGGATGAAACCCTCCGGCACGGCGTCGCCGCCCCAGCGGCCGCGCCGCTCCGCGGTGGAGCGGACTCCGCCGAAGCTCGTGGCGTCCTCGACCAGGTGCAGGGCGGCCATGAAGCGTTCCGCGTGTGCACGGTCGGGCAGCGTGAAGGAGACCACCGAGCCGAATCCGGACATCTGCCTGACCGCTGTCTTGTGGGACGGGTCCGAGGGGAGGCCGGGGTAGCGCAGTCCGCTCACCTCGGTGCGGTCGGCGAGCGCTTCGGCGAGCGCGAGGGCGTTGCCCCACTGGCGCTGGGCGCGCAGCTGGATGGTGGCCAGCGAGCGATGGGCGAGCCAGGCTTCCATGGGCCCCGGGATGGCGCCGACGATCTTGCGCCAGCGGCGGACGGCCGCCGCGAGCGCGGGGTCCCGGCAGACGACGTAGCCGAGCAGGAGATCACCGTGACCGGTGAGGCCCTTGGTGCCACTGGCGACGGAGAAGTCCGCGCCGAGTTCCAGCGGCCGCTGTCCGAGCGGCGTGGCGAGGGTGTTGTCAACGGCGACCAGGGTGCCGCCGGCGTGCGCGGTCTCCACGAGGCGGCGCACGTCGCACACGTCGAGCCCCGGGTTGGAGGGGGTTTCGATCCACAGGAGCCGGGCCCCGTCGAGGACCGTCAGCTGGGCGTCGCCGCCGGTCGGGGCGGTGCGCACCACGATCCCGTACGCCTCCAACTGCTCCCGGAGCAGCGGCAGCGCCTGGTAGCCGTCGTCGGGCAGGACGACGGTGTCGCCGGTGCGGGCCTGGGAGAGGAGGACGGCGGAGATCGCCGCCATGCCGGAGGCGAAGACGATGGTCTCCACACCCTCCTGCCCGGGCGCCTCCAGTTCGCCGATGGCGCGTTCCAGCAGGGTCCACGTCGGGTTGCTGTCGCGGCCGTAGGTGTACGGGCCCGTCACGTCACCGGGGAGGTGGAAGTGGGCGGCGAACACGGGTCCCGGCAGGGTCGGTTCGTTCTTCACGGCTTCGGGGAAGCCGGCGCGCACGGCCCGGGTTCCGTCGCCGTACCGGTGCGTCGCGGCGCTCTCGCCGGCGGGATGGTCGTTCACGGGGTGTGCTCCTTCACCGCGGTGCGTACCGCGTCCAGCAGGCCGGGGCTCGCGGCCTCGACCAGCTCCAGGCATTCCTCGAACCCGTCGAGCGGGCCGTAGTACGGGTCGGGTACGTCCAGCGCGGCCGGCGCGTGGCCCGCCGCGGCCGCGGCGTCGTACGAGCGCAGCAGCCGGACCTTGGCCGCGGCCTCCGCGGTCGGCGCGAGGGCCCGCAGGTCCTTCAGATGGCCGGCGTCGAGCGCGATGACGAGGTCGAGGCGGTCGAACCAGGAGGCCCGGAACTGCCGGGCCCGGTGGTCCTGCTCGTACCCGGCGGCCTCCAGCACGGCCACGGTGCGCGGATCGGCGCCGTCACCCTCGTGCCGGCCGCCGGTGCCGGCGCTGTCCACCTCGACCCGGCCCTCCAGTCCGGCCTCGATGACGTGGGCGCGGAAGACCGACTCGGCCATGGGCGAGCGGCAGATGTTGCCGGTGCAGACGAAACAGACGCGGTACATCGTCGGCCGGTCAGTTCTTGTCGGGCAGGGCCAGGTTCACTGCCCAGGAGACGATGGAGATGATCAGGCCGCCGAGGACCGCGGTCCAGAAGCCGTCCACGTGGAAACTGAGGTCGAACTGCTTCGCCAGCCACGAGGTCAGGAGCAGCATCAGGGCGTTCACGACCAGGGTGAACAGACCGAGGGTGAGCACGAACAGGGGGAGGGAGAGCAGCTTCACCAGGGGCTTGACGATGATGTTGACCAAGCCGAAGACCAGCGCGACCAGGATCAGGGTGAGGGCGCGTCGGCCGGTGCTGCTGCCGTCGTCGAGCGTGATGCCCGAGAGCAGCCAGATGGCCACGGCCAGGGCTGCCGCGTTGGCGAGCGTCTTGACTACGAAATTCGTCATGTGTCTGATCGTGGCAGAGAAGATCCTGGTCGGACATCAGCAGATCAGCGGATCCCACGGCAGTAGCGAACGAGGGGCACAGCAACCATGAAGGCCTTCCGGCTGGATGAGCTCGAAGCGGAGAGGGCGGCCAATGACGGCGCCTACCTGCAATTCCTGCGGGAACGGAACATGTCGGCAGGGCTCTACGCCCTCGAAGCGGGGCAGAGCGACCCGCAGCAACCGCACCTGCAGGACGAGGTGTACTTCGTCGTGAGCGGTCGGGCCTCGATCACGGTCGGGGAGGAGACGACGGTGGTGGCCAACGGCAGCGTCGTCTACGTACCGGCCGGGGTGCCGCACAAGTTCCACCACATCACGGAGCCGTTGAAGGTCCTGGTGGTGTTCTCCCCGCCGGAGGGCTGAGGCCGGCCGGGCCCGTCCCGGGGGTCGGCACCCGGTTCCCCTAGGGGGCGGATCAGGGGGTTCCGGGGGCTCTCGGGCCCCCGGCCGTGGCCGGTGGCTCCTAGCATCGGGAGCAGGAAGTCACGGATGAGGAAGAGGTAGAAGACATGGACGGGATCCGAGCGATATTCGCGGGCATGCCCTGGTGGGTCAAGTGGATCGCCGTTCCGGTGCTGGCCATCTTCGTGTTCGGCGGGGTGATCACCAGCATCATCGGCACGCTGATCGGACTCGTCTTCAAGCTGCTGCTCTTCGTCGCCCTCGTCGGCGGTCTGATCTTCGTGGTCAAGAAGTTCAGCGGCAGCGGTTCGAAGTCCTCTTCTTCCTCCACCGAGTGGTGACGAACTCCGCGGTGTGGTGATGAACTCCGCGGTGTGGTGACGAACCCGCGACCCGGACGGTAAGCGATTGACCCATGCGGGGGAACGCGGCACGGCAAAACGCCCACACCGCTGGAATCGGCGGATAGGGTCGCAATCCGTGTCGCTCCCCTGGGCACGTCAGCCCGGTACTCCGTTCCGGACGGGCGGTCGGGTCCGGAACATCCGAGCAACACCCCCAGGAATGACGGCACACGCGGGGGCGGCCCCCGCAGGGCGGGCCCCCAGGTCCGCCGCCACGCCTGGGGGTGAGCTTTGTCTTCGGTTCACAATGCCGGTGTGCCGACTCTGATCGGTTCGGTGCAGCGAGCGCTGAGGCTGCTGGAAGCGGCGGGCTCCCATGCTGAGGGAGCTCCGGCGAAACAACTCGCGCGTGAAGCCGGGCTCCCGCTCCCCACCGCGTACCACCTGTTGCGCACCCTGACGCACGAGGGGTATCTGCGCCGTGTGGGCGGGGTCTTCGTCCTCGGGCCCGCCGCTGGGCGGCTGGCGGGTGCCGGACTTCAGCAGAAACGTCGCAGCATGATCCTCGACTCCCTCGCGCACTTCCGCGACGCGGTCGGGGCACCCGTCTACTTCGCGGTCTACCGCGAGGGTGAGATCGAGGTCGTGGGCGTCTCGGACACCCCGGCCGACCCGGCCTGCGAGGAGTGGGCCGACTTCCGGGCGACCGGCCACGCGCACGCCATCGGCCAGTGCCTGCTGGGCCAGCTCGACGAGAAGTCGCGCAGGGACCACTACGACCGTCACCCGGTCGAGGGGATCACCTCCTACACCGTGCGGGACCTCCACGCACTGGAACAAAGAATCGCTTCCCGGGAGCGGATGGCGCCGGTTACGGAGCGTCAGGAGTACGCGCTGGGCACGGTCTGCGCCGCCATCCCGATCACGGCGGGCGATACCGCCGCAACCATGGCCATTTCGGTCCCCGCGCACCAAGAAAATCGGTTGCCCTATGCGATGGAACGGCTACGGAGTGAAGTAGGCGCGCTGTTGAGTACCCTCTCGTTCTCTATCAGTATCTGAAAACTCACTCCTTGTGATCTCCCAGCGCTTCCACCACTCTTGTCAAGAGGGCTTGGGGGACCATTCCTGGCCACTTCCACTACAGCGGGGTAGGCAATGCGCGAGTCGGTACAGGCAGAGGTCATGATGAGCTTCCTCGTTTCCGAGGAGCTCTCGTTCCGGATCCCGGTGGAACTCCGGTACGACGCTCGTGACCCCTACGCAGTACGCCTCACCTTCCACCTTCCCGGAGACGCGCCCGTGACCTGGGCGTTCGGCCGGGAACTGCTTCTCGACGGCATCAACAAGCCCTGCGGCGACGGCGATGTGCACATCGCCCCCACGCACCCGGACGAGCTGTCAGACGTCCACATCCGACTCCAGGTGGGCGGGGACCGGGCCCTGTTCCGCGCCGGGGCGGCGCCGCTCGTCGCCTTCCTCGACCGCACGGACCGGCTTGTTCCGCTCGGTCAGGAGCGCAACCTCGGCGACTTCGAGGGAGACCTCGACGAGGCGCTCGACAAGATCCTCGCCGAAGCCCAGCAGAACGAACGGAACGCGGGCTGAGGCGCTCTCACCCGTAGCTCAGCGCTTGCGCCGCCGGCCCTTGCCGCCGCGGACCGGCCCCGAGGCCGCCGCGGGGGCCTGGGCGCTCGGCCGGTCCGCGGAGACCACCAGCGCGGCCAGGGCCGTCGTCACGGGCACCGACGCGACCAGGCCGATCGAGCCCACGAGGGTCCGTACGATCTCCTCCGCCACCAGCTCGCTGTTCGCCACCGCTCCTATGCTGCTGTTGGCGATCGAGAACAGCAGTAGCAGGGGCAACGCGGCGCCCGCGTAGGCCAGTACGAGGGTGTTGACCACGGAGGCGATGTGGTCGCGGCCGATCCTGATCGCCGCCCGGTACAAGGCGCGCGGCCCCATCTTCGGGTCGGCCTGGTGGAGTTCCCACACCGCGGAGGTCTGGGTGACGGTCACGTCGTCGAGTACGCCGAGTGAGCCGATGATCACACCTGCGAGCAGCAAACCGCTCATGTCGATGTCGGGGTAGAGGCCGTGGATCAGGCCGGTGTTGTCGTCGGTGTTGCCGCTCAGGAACGCCCAGTCGATGAACACCGAGCCCAACAGGCCGATCAGCATCAGCGAGATCAGCGTGCCGAGGACGGCTACCGAGGTCCTCGCCGTCAGCCCGTGGCACATGTAGAGGGCGATCAGCATGATCGCGCTGGCTCCGACGATCGCGACGACCAAGGGGTTCGAGCCCTGGAGGATCGCCGGGAGGATGAACAGGGTCAGGATCGCGAAGCTGATCACGAGAGCGATGAGGGCGAACAGCCCCCGCAGCCGCCCGACCACGACGACCGCGACGGCGAAGATGCCGGCCAGCACGGCCATCGGCAGTTTCCGGTTCACGTCGATCACCGAGTACTGGAGGTCCCGCGGGGCGTCCGGCGCGTGGGCGACGACCACCTTCTGGCCCTGCTCCAACTGCCGTGGCGCGCCAGGCTGGACGATCTCGAAGAAGGCGCGCCCCTTGTCGGGGCCGCTGCCGACCACCACGGTGGCCTTCTTGCAGTCGCCGTTCTGCGCGGCCTCGGCCTCACGGCCCTGGGGGGTCGACAGGTCGCCCGTCGACGGCACCTGTGAGGCGTTCACCGATTTGCAGTCGACGCTTTCGAGCGCGACCACTTGACCCTGCTGGGTCTGCCGATCGAAGCCCACGCCGGTCCGCTCGTGGGCGGGGGCACCGCCCGGCCACAGGACCGCCATGCCGATGAAGACGGCCGCGGCGAAGGGGATCAGTACCGCGGCGATGACCTTGCGCAGGTGCTTGGAGACGGGAGCCGCCGGCCCGTGACCGTGGCTGTGGGAATGGCCCTGGGCGGGCCCGGCCGCATGCCCGTGGGATGCGTGCTCATGGCCGTGGTGACCCGTGGGTTCGATGGGCTCGGTGGGGGGCTGCGGCGAGGACGTCACCGGCAGATCATCGCAAGAGATGAGGGGGCCCACTGTTCAGCACGCCACAGATGACGCTAGCGTGGGGGCACCTTTGCACAACGCGGGAGCTCGGAGCACCGGGCTGAGAGGGCGCTGATCACCGTACGCACATGAGAATGCGTACGGGAAGAGGCTGCGTCGACCGCCGAACCTGTTACCGGGTAATGCCGGCGTAGGGAGATACGGTCTCATGACCATTCAGGACGCACGCACGCCTGCCGTCAGCCAGGACGCCGACGGCGGGAACGAGCGCCAGCCGGGCTGGCACAAGGGTTACGTGGCGGGCTCCCGCCCCGACATCCGGGTGCCGGTTCGCCAGGTCCACCTCACCAACGGCAAGGACGTGACGCTCTACGACACGTCCGGTCCGTACACCGACCCCCAGATCGAGACGGACGTCCGTCGGGGCCTCGCACCGCTGCGCGAGAACTGGATCATCAGCCGTGGCGACACCGAGGAGTACGCGGGTCGTCCCGCGCGCCCCGAGGACGACGGCATCAAGCACACCTCGCCCCGCGGCGGCCTCAAGAACCTGGACGCGGTCTTCCCGGGCCGCCCCCGGCAGCCCCGCCGCGGCCGTGGCGGCGCCGCCGTCACCCAGCTCGCGTACGCCCGCCGGGGCGAGATCACTCCGGAGATGGAGTACGTCGCGATCCGCGAGAACGTCTCCCCCGAGGTCGTTCGCGAGGAGATCGCCGCAGGTCGAGCCGTCCTTCCGGCCAATGTGAACCACCCCGAGATCGAGCCGATGATCATCGGTAAGCGGTTCCTGGTGAAGGTCAACGCCAACATCGGCAACTCCGCGGTCACCTCCTCGATCGAGGAGGAGGTCGACAAGATGACCTGGGCCACCAAGTGGGGCGCCGACACGGTCATGGACCTCTCGACCGGCCGCAACATCCACACCACCCGCGAGTGGGTGCTGCGCAACTCCCCCGTCCCGATCGGTACCGTGCCGCTCTACCAGGCGCTGGAGAAGGTCGACGGCCGCGCCGAGGACCTGACCTGGGAGATCTACAAGGACACGGTCATCGAGCAGGCCGAGCAGGGCGTCGACTACATGACGGTCCACGCCGGCGTACTCCTGCCGTACGTGCCGCTGACCGCCCGCCGCAAGACCGGAATCGTCTCCCGCGGTGGTTCGATCATGGCCGCGTGGTGCCTGGCGCACCACAAGGAGAACTTCCTCTACACGAACTTCGAAGAGCTCTGCGACATCCTCGCGACCTACGACGTCACGTACTCGCTGGGCGACGGCCTGCGCCCCGGCTCCATCGCCGACGCCAACGACGCCGCGCAGTTCGCCGAGCTGAAGACGCTGGGCGAGCTGAACACCATCGCCAAGCGCCACAACGTCCAGACGATGATCGAGGGCCCGGGCCACGTCCCGATGCACAAGATCAAGGAGAACATCGACCTCCAGCAGGAGATCTGCGAAGAGGCGCCGTTCTACACGCTCGGCCCGCTGACCACGGACGTCGCTCCCGCCTACGACCACATCACCTCGGGCATCGGCGCCGCGATGATCGCCTGGTGGGGCACGGCGATGCTCTGCTACGTCACGCCCAAGGAGCACCTGGGCCTGCCCAACCGGGACGACGTGAAGACCGGCGTCATCACCTACAAGATCGCCGCCCACGCGGCGGACCTGGCCAAGGGGCACCCGGGCGCTCAGGAGTGGGACGACGCCCTGTCGGACGCACGGTTCGAGTTCCGCTGGGAGGACCAGTTCAACCTGGCCCTCGACCCGGACACGGCGCGCGAGTTCCACGACGAGACCCTGCCGGCCGAGCCGGCCAAGACCGCGCACTTCTGCTCGATGTGCGGTCCCAAGTTCTGCTCGATGAAGATCTCGCAGGACATCCGCCGTCAGCACGGCGGGGACCTGAAGGCCGACGAGATCGAGGCGGGCATGGCGGAGAAGTCCGCCGAGTTCGCCGCTGCGGGCAACCGCGTCTACCTGCCGCTGGCGGACTGACGCACTGTTCGGGGGGAGTGCTGCTCCCGAGCGGCGGAGTTCCGTCGTTCGGGAGCAGCGCCATGTCCGAGCCCTGAAGGGTGCCGGGGGGCGGGAGTTCAAGATGACGGCCTGGGGGTTCGGCTCTTGACCTGGAGCGCGCTCCAGGTCCTAGAGTGCGGCCGCATGACCATGGGATACCGAAGTCTTGGTGGTACCGGCATCGAGGTGAGTGCCCACTGCCTGGGCACGATGATGTTCGGCGCGGTGGGGAACCCGGACCACGAGGAGTGCGTGCGGATCATCCATGCCGCACTCGACCGGGGCATCAACTTCGTCGACACCGCGGACATGTACTCCGCCGGTGAGTCCGAGGTGATCGTCGGCAAAGCGCTCAAGGGGCGGCGCGACGACGTCGTGCTCGCCACGAAGGTCCACTTCCGGATGGGCGAGGGCCGCAACTGCAGCGGCAACTCGCGGCGGTGGATCGTGCGGGCGGTGGAGGACAGCCTGCGCCGGCTGGACACCGACTGGATCGACCTCTACCAGGTGCACCGGCCGGACCACACGACCGATGTCGAGGAGACCCTGGCCGTCCTCGGCGACCTGGTCAGGGCCGGCAAGATCCGCTCCTTCGGCTGCTCGACGTTCCCGGCGGAGGAACTCGTCGAGGCGCACCACGTGGCGGAGCGGCGGGCGTTGCCCCGGTTCCGTACGGAGCAGCCGCCGTACTCGATCCTTGCTCGGGGCATCGAGGCGGACGTGCTGCCCGTCGCGCAGCGATACGGAATGGGAGTGCTGACCTGGAGCCCGCTCGCGTCCGGATTCCTGAGCGGGAAGTACCGGCTCGGCGGCCCCATCGACCTGACCTCGGGGCGGGCGGCGCTCACTCCGGCACGGTTCGACCCGGCGATCCCGGGCAACGTCGCCAAGCTGGAGGCCGTGGAGCAGCTGGTCGAACTGGCCGAATCGATCGGCTGCACGCTGCCGGAGCTGGCCGTGGCCTTCCCCGTCGCCCACCCCGCCGTCACCTCGGTGATCATCGGGCCGCGGACGATGGAGCAGATGGAGTCGCTGGTGAAGGGGGCCGGGCTGGTCCTCGACGACGCGGTCCTGGACCGGATCGACGAGATCGTGGCGCCCGGTGTGAACCTCTACCGTCCGGACGGCGTCTGGCGCCCGCCGGCGCTCTCGGACGCCGGCCGGCGCCGTCGGGCGATCGGCGAGCGGGCCGCCGCGTCGTAGACCGGGGCGGGCCGCGATGTTTCACGTGAAACGGGTCCGGTTGTCTCACGGGAGAGACCGGATTCACGTGGACAGCGCCTCGTTGTTTCACGTGAAACGGGACGGTGGAGTCACATGAGAGCGGTTGTCTCACGTGAAACGGGAGCCGTCGTTTCACGTGAAACACGCAGGGACGGGTGGCTGAGGGCGGCTACGGCGAAGGCGCGATTGTCCTCCGTCTGCCGCCGGTACGCCTCCGGCAGGTCGGGCATGGCGAGCAGCCGGTCGCAGGCGTTGAGCGAAGCATTCATGTCGCCGACCCAGTAGGCGTTGATCGAGTGCTCGAAGAGCAGGCCCCACCGGTACACCCAGGGCTGGACGAAGAGCAGGTCGTCCGGTGTCGGCCGATCCAGGGCGGCTGCGGTGATGGCATGCGCCGAGTGGTACCGGCCGAGCATTCTGAGTCGGGCGGCGAGCTCGTAGCAGGCCTCCAGCCGGCCGGGACGCGCGTCCCAGGCGCGTGAGAGCGCATCCATCGCAGCCGGCCAGTCGCCGGTCTCCCCGTGCAGGACACCGACCTGGAGCAGTGCGTAGTAGACCTCCTCGGCCCAGCCGCCCATGCCGGCGCGGCGTTCGTAGAGCTTGATCGAGGCCCCGGTGTCGCCCATGTCCCGCAGGGTCTGGGCGAGGTAGAAGACGGTCCGGGTGTTGGAGGGGTCGCGTTGGAGTTCGGCGCCGAGCAGCCGGGCATCCCGCTCGAATTTGTCGTGCCGGGAGCCGCCGTCGGCGTAGTCCTCGATGACGAGCGCGTCGAGGTTCTCTTGGAGGCCGGGGCGCTGGTCGTTCTCGTCGCGGCGGTCACACGTCAGGTACTCGTGGGTGACGCCTTCGTACCGCCAGGGGAGATCGGCGCGGACGAGGCGCTTGATGCGGTACTCGGTCGCGCCCTCGTGGCGGAGCATGTACGAATCCGCCGTGAGGGCCGGCAGGGGTCCTTCGGGGCGAAGGACGTGGTCGGCGTCCAGGAGCAGCAGGTAGTCGGCCTTGCCGAGGCCGTGCCGGAGGTTGAGGCTGCGGTTGTGCCCGAAATCGACCCACGGTTCCTCGTGGAGCTCTCCGGGGATCCCTTCCAGGGCCGTTCGGATCAGTTGCCGGGTTCCGTCCGTGGATCCCGTGTCGGAGATGACCCAGGTGTCGATGAGTCCCCGTACCGACGTGAGACAGCGCTCGATGACGGCGGACTCGTTCTTCACGATCATGCAGAGGCAAATCGTCGGCTTCACGGGCGCTGACCCTAGGGACGGCGACCGCGGTGAGGGGCGAGGCACGCCGGAGCGCGAACCCGGGTGGCCCCCAGCAGACGACCAACCAGCCCCTTCCGGATGCGCCGTTCCGCTGACGACCGGGCGCGTCGTCACACCGCACGGCAGCAGGGTCCTCAAGATGGCGCCCGGAGTCCGGGCCGACGTCCGAACTTCGGAGAAGCATTCGATCTCGTGCGCGCGAGGAGCGGCAGATGAGTTCTGAAGACAGGTCCCGATCCCCCCTGGGGCCCTTGCCCCGACGAGCGGGCTGGCTGGCCGGAGGAACGTTGGCCTCCGTCGCGCTGGTCCTGGCGGGGATCGTGGCTCCGACGGCGTTCGCGGTGTCACCCGCCGCGAACGTGCCGAGCGTGCGGAGCGGCGGCGGGGATCCCTGCAAGCCGTCGAACCAGAGGCCGGACCGTGGCGACGACGCGACGGCGGCCAAGGCGGACCCGGGCAAGGGGGGTTGCCAGGTCGGACCGACCGGACCGCGTGGCCCCCGTGGACCGAAGGGCGCGACCGGCCCCAGGGGCGCGACGGGAGCGACGGGCGCCACCGGCGCGACGGGACCGGCCGGACCGGCGACGGGCGTCACAGGTCCCCAGGGCCCGACCGGCCCCCAGGGTCTCACCGGGCCGCAGGGCCTGACGGGTCCGCAGGGTCTCACCGGCCCGCAGGGTCTGACGGGGCCGCAGGGCCTGACGGGCCCGCAAGGCGTGACGGGTCCGCAGGGCCTCACCGGACCCGGTGGGCCCTGCAGCGACATCGACTCCTACAACCCGAGCGCGTCCCGCCAGGTCAACGCCGTGCTCACCGACGGCAAGGCCTACGTGGGCATCCGCAGGAACACCCCCACCATCAGCGCGTTCACCTGGTACGACCTGACCAACGGCGGCACGCCGGCGGGCACGTACCCGACCACGGCGTGCGCCATCTCGGTGAGCGAGCAGGCCAACCTGGTGTCGATCGAGGTCCTGACCACCACGAACCTGGTGTACGAGACCACCTGTGACCCGGGCACCGCGCCCGGGGGAGCGCCGATCCTGACCTGCACCAAGACGTGGGAGCAGGTCAACCCGGTGAGTACGGCCACCCTCCGCGGGAAGTTCCGGCAGTTGATCGACGCGGAGCGGTTCAACCGGGACTGAGCCGAGGCCGGTCGGCCCTCACTCCGGTTCGTGCTCCGGGCCACCGAAGTCCGGGCTGGTGAAGTCCGGGGACGCGTAGCCGGGCCGGGGTCCCTGTGAGGCGGATCCGGGACTGGTGAAGTCGGGCCGGGTGTATCCCAGTTGGGGGATGCGCCCGGCCCCTGGTGTGCGGGGGGTCGGATAGCCGTCGGCGCTCGGGTCGGCCAGTGCGTCCCGCAGGAACGGGATGATGCCCCGCTCCAGCAGCGCGTTGCGCCACGCCTCCCGGGCCCGCGAGAGCTCGTCGGGCATCACCACGGTCTCCGCCGCGGCGACCTCCGTCGAGCTGTTGCGCAGGGCCGTCACCAGCAGGCCGATGACGGCGAACAGCAGCGCGGCCACGGTGAGGGCCCCGAACAGCCAGCCCGCCGTCAGCATCGTCTTCGCGAAGGCGGGCTCGGGTTCGATCATCTTCAGGCTGTAGCCCACCAGCAGGAAGATCAGCATGGCGGTGCCGGCCAGGACGGGGGCGAGGACGGCGACGACGGCGCTCACGCCGGCCCCGTCGTCCCGGTCACCCGAGGCGTGCTCCCCGCTGTCGGCGGAGGCCGACCGTGCTTCGCCGCGCAGTTCCGTACGGACCTTCACGTAGTGGTCGTACTCGGCTGCCGCCGCGGCGGTCAGCAGCGCGCTGGCGTTCAGTGCCATCGTGCGCAGTTGCTCGGCGTTCAGCCGTTCGCCCAGGCCGACGAGTTCGGGCCGGTCGTCCGCCGTGCGCAGTGTTTCGTCGAGGAGCCGATCGAACTCGGGTCGGTCTTCGGTCAGCAGGTGCGGAGCGCTGGTCATGTGCATCCCCCGATGCTCCGTACAAGCCGGTTTGCCCGCGTAGACCCCGGGCACCGGCACAAACGGAGGAGAGCCTGCTACGGATAGAGCGATGGTAGAGCGCCCCTGCCACGCCGTGACAGGGGCTTTGCCGAAATACCCCGCTCCGAGAACGCTCAGTCGCTCAGAGGTAGTTGAACGACGAGGAGTTTGCCCGCCATGGTGACGCCGCCGTCCATGGCGATGGCCAGGCCCTCCGCGTACACGTGCGGTCCGTCCACGGCCTCCGGACCGCGGGACTCGTCGCCGTCCTCGGTGCCCACTTCGCCGAGCAGGTAGGGGATGGGGCTGTGTCCGTGGACGACGCGCCCGCCGCCGTAGGTGCCGAGCAGCTCCCGCACCGCTTGGGGGCCCGTGCCCTCGTCGCGGAAGGCGAAGCGCTTGGTGAACTTGCGGAACAGGTCCCAGGTGATGTCGGCGTCGTTGCGGTTGAGGAGTTCGTGGATGGTGTCGTTGACGTCCTCGATGGAGTCGCCGTAGTCGAGGTACGCGGTGGTGTCGGAGTGCAGCAGCAGGTGCCCGTCCTCCAACGTGGCCGCGTCCAGGCGGGACATCCACTGCAGGTGGACGTCCTCCAGGCGCTCCATGTCGGTGCGTTGGCCACCGTTGAGCAGCCAGGCGGCCTGGAAGGTGGCCGTGCCCGCCCCCGAGTGGACGGGGGTGTCGCCGAACCGCTTGGCGCCGATCAGCAGGAGTTCGTGGTTGCCCATGAGGGCCTTGCAGTAGCCGCCGGCCGCGGCGGCCTCGGCGGAGAGCCGCATGACGAGGTCGATCACGCCGATGCCGTCGGGTCCCCGGTCCGTGAAGTCGCCGAGGAACCAGAGCCGCGCGTTGCCGGCGGACCAGCGGCGGTCGGCGTCGATGAGGTCCTGGGCCTGGAGTTCCGTGACCAGTTCGTCGAGGTACCCGTGGACGTCGCCGACCACGTACAGCGGGCCCGGGCCGGAGGCGGGAGCCTCCTGGGGGACGTACTGGACCTGGACGGTGTCGCCGGGGCCGCCCTGCGCGCCGCGGCCGATGACGGGCAGGTCCCGCTGGGTGGGCGTGTAGCCGTCGTCGGGCTCGTCGTCGGCGGGGTCGGGTGCGTGGACGTCCGCCTGGGCCACGGCTGTGCGCTGCTGCGGAACGGTGTCCGGCGCGGGACGGGCCGTCGGGGCGGAGCCGAGGTATTCGGGGTGTCCCGGCGCCCAGCCGGGCACCGGGGGCGCGGCCGTCGGGGCCCCGCCGTAGTACGCGGGGTGCCCGCCGTACCCGGGGACGTCCCCGGGCAGGCCGGGGGGCGTCTTGTGCTGCGCGGGTTCGCTGACCGGCACCCGGAAGTCCCGCAGCGTGTCCGTCCGCATCGCGGGTCCCTGACCGGCCCCCTGAGTCATCGACCCCTCCACCACCGTCGCGCTGCCGTACACCTGCGGACCCTCCTGACCTCCGGGTCGGAGGGTCCGTGATGTCGTGCGCCCATCATAGGAATGCAGCTCGCGCTCTGTGACGCACCAGGGGTGGTGAATCCTGACCGGAGCCTGTTGTTCCTACTGTTTTGTCTCGATATCGGTGTTGCTGAAATCCTGGGCGGGGCCGTCGACCCCGCCGTGCCGTGGCCCGGAGGTCAGTCCTGGGCCGGTGAACGGGGTGGGCTGACGGTGGTTCGGGGGGTCCTGCGCTGCGAGGAGGTGCGGATGATGAGTTCGGTCGGAATGACCTGCTCAAGGGGTCGTCCGGTGTCGACCCCCTCGATCGCGTCGATCAGCAACTGCACGACGGCGGTGCCGATGCGGCGCGGTTTGAGGGAGAGCGTGGTGATGGGCGGTTCGGTGGTGGCGTAGACGGTGGATTCGCTGCAACACACGAGGAGCAGGTCCTCCGGAACGCGCAGGCCGTAGCGCCTGGCCGCGGCGAGGAGATCGGTGCCGTTGGGGTCGAAGAGCCCGTACACGGCATCGGGCCGGTCGGGCCGGGCGAGCAGTCGGTCGGCGGCCACGGCCCCGGCGCACGGGTCGTGGGCGGGGTAGGACTCGTATACCGGGTCCTGGCCCACGCGTTCGCACCAGCTGAGGTAGGCGGTGGTGGAGAGCCGGGTGTAGGTGTCGGTGGTGGTGCCGGTCAGCAGCCCGATGCGGCGGGCGCCGGCGGCTGCGAGGTGGTCGAGGAGGCCGAGGACGGCCGCTTCGTGGTCGTTGTCGACCCAGGCGGTGACGGGGAGGGTGCCGGCCGGTCGGCCGTCGGAGACCACGGGGAGTCCCTGACGGACCAGCTCGCTGACCACGGGGTCGTGGTCGGACGGGTCGATCACGACGGTGCCGTCGAGGGCCACGTTGGACCAGACGTCGTGTCGTGAGGTGGCGGGGAGGATGACGAGGGCGTACCCACGGGCGAGCGCGGCGGAGGTGGCGGCCCGTGCCATCTCCGCGAAGTACGCGAATTCGGTGAAGGTGAAAGGTTCATCCCCGTACGTCGTCACGGTCAGGCCGATGAGGCCCGACTTGCCGGTACGGAGGGTGCGGGCGGCCGCGGAAGGGCGATAGCCCAGCCGGTCGGCGACCTCGCGGACGTGGCGGCGGGTGGCGTCCGGCAGCCGCCCCTTGCCATTGAGCGCGTCGGAGACGGTTGTGATGGAGACGCCCGCTGCGGCGGCCACGTCTCTGATGCCGGCCCGGCCCTGTCGGCCGCCGACTCGCCGGGTGGTCTCGGCCCGGCTCACCTGATGCTTCCCTGCTGCTGTCATGGCGAGCCGATAGTAGGGCTCGGTGGGGTGGGTGGTCCGGGTGCATATGCACGCGTTGACAGGCACGATTCTGCATGTTTCGCCACCCCCAATGACCTTGGAAACGAAGGTCATTGATCGCTCTGGGTGAGGGTGCCGCTTGTCGTCGGGTACGAGCATGCCAAAACGGGGCCGTCCCGGACCGGTCGCAACTCACCTGCACGAGGGACGCGCGCCACGGCGCAGGCCACCGGCGCGCGCATATATGCGTGCGCTCCCCCAGTGTTCCGGGCGCCCGCCATTCTCGGATCGACGGAATCCTCATAAGGTGAGCAGTATTGAGTCGACGGTGCCGTCGACGGGACGGTCGAGGAGGACCTGCGGTGAGCGAGAAGAGCCCGAAGCTGCGCGCCGAGCTGGACGGCATTCCCACCTACAAGCCCGGAAAGCCCGCTGCCACCGGCGGGCCCGTGGCGTTCAAGCTGTCCTCGAACGAGAACCCGTACCCGCCGCTGCCGGGTGTCCTGGAGAGCGCGGTCGCCGCAGCGGGCCGCTTCAACCGCTACCCGGACATGGCCTGCACGGGCCTGGTGAACGAGCTGGCCGACCGGTTCGGGGTGCCGGTCGAGCACATCGCGACGGGCACCGGCTCCGTCGGAGTGGCCCAGTCGCTGATCCAGTCCACGGCGGGCCCCGGCGACGAGGTCATCTACGCCTGGCGGTCCTTCGAGGCCTACCCGATCATCGTGCAGATCTCGGGTGCGACGTCGGTCCAGGTGCCCCTCACCGACGGGGACGTCCACGACCTGGACGCCATGGCCGAGGCCATCACGGACCGGACGCGCCTGATCTTCGTCTGCAACCCGAACAACCCCACCGGCACCGCGGTGCGCCGCGCCGAGCTGGAGCGCTTCCTGGACCGGGTGCCCTCGGACATCCTGGTGGTGCTGGACGAGGCCTACCGCGAGTTCGTGCGCGACGCCGACGTCCCGGACGGCATCGAGCTCTACCGCGACCGCCCGAACGTCGCCGTGCTGCGCACGTTCTCCAAGGCGTACGGACTGGCCGGCCTGCGGGTCGGATTCGCGGTGGCGCACGAGCCGGTCGCGGCCGCGCTGCGCAAGACGGCGGTCCCTTTCGGTGTCAGCCAGCTCGCCCAGGACGCCGCGGTCGCTTCGCTGCGCGCCGAGGACGAGCTGATGGGCCGGGTCGGCTCGCTGGTGGGCGAGCGCGCGCGGGTGCACAGCACGCTGCTCGCCCAGGGTTGGACGGTCGTGCCGGACACCCAGGCCAACTTCGTCTGGATGCGGCTGGGGGAGCGGACCGCCGAGTTCGCGGCGGCCTGCGAGAAGGCCGGTGTGGTGGTCCGGCCCTTCGCGGGTGAGGGCCTGCGGGTCACGATCGGTGAGACCGAGGCGAACGACCTCTTCCTGCACACGGCCGCGGCGTTCTTCAAGGAGCTCTAGCCACGGCCTTCAAAGAGCTGTAGCCACGGCCGAAGCCCGGGAGCGCGTGGCCGTGGCGCCGGGCGGCGGCCCCTGCGGGGCGCGCTTACGCGAGCTCGACGCGGATGGGGTCGCCGTCGCGGACGGTGGACAGCAGGCGGGGGTCGCCGTCGAACGAGCCGAGGACGTTGCACGGGCTCGCCAGGCGGCTCTCGCCTCCGCGCGAGATGGGCGTGGGGCCGTAGGGCAGCGCGAGCGCGTCGCCCTCGGTCCAGAACGCGACGGTGCCCGGGGCGACGACCTGCTGGGCGTCGTGTTCCAGGGCGACGGACACGCCGGTGTCGAAGTAGACCTCCTCGCCCCAGGTGTTGGCGGAGGCCGAGATCGGGAGGGCTTCGACCAGGGCCTTGCCGGTCGGGGTCTCGTCGAGGGTCGCGGTGAGCTGGCCGGCGGGCCAGGAGATTCTTATCTGCATGCGCCGCATTCAACAATCTGTTGAATGTCTTGGCTAGGGGACCCCCGCTTCACGGACGTCCGAACCTGTGCGCCATAATGCTTGTGAATATGAACGCGTTCACAAGCGTGTCCTGCTTCCTCCCGAATTGAGCGGGACACAAACGGCAGACTGCCGCTGTGACCACGGTGACCCGAAGGAGACGAGGACGTGGACCTAGCTTTGGCGCCGGAGACGCTGGCGCGATGGCAGTTCGGCATTACCACCGTCTACCACTTCCTGTTCGTACCCCTGACGATCTCGCTCGCCGCGCTCACCGCCGGCCTGCAGACCGCATGGGTGCGGAGCGAGAACGAGAAGTACCTCAGGGCCACCAAGTTCTGGGGCAAGCTCTTCTTGATCAATATCGCGATGGGTGTCGTCACCGGCATCGTCCAGGAGTTCCAGTTCGGCATGAACTGGTCCGACTACTCGCGCTTCGTCGGCGACATCTTCGGGGCCCCGCTGGCCTTCGAGGCCCTGATCGCGTTCTTCTTCGAGTCCACCTTCATCGGCCTGTGGATCTTCGGCTGGGACAAGCTGCCCAAGAAGATCCACCTCGCCTGCATATGGATGGTGTCGATCGGCACCATCCTGTCCGCGTACTTCATCCTCGCGGCCAACTCCTGGATGCAGCACCCCGTCGGCTACCGGATCAACGAGGAGCGCGGCCGCGCCGAGCTCACCGACTTCTGGCTGGTCCTCACCCAGAACACCGCGCTGACCCAGTTCTTCCACACGATCACGGCGGCGTTCCTGGTCGGCGGCGCGTTCATGGCCGGCATCGCCGCGTACCACCTGGCGCGCAAGAAGCACGTGCCGGTCATGAGGAGCTCGCTGCGTCTCGGCCTCGTCGTCATGATCATCGCCGGCATGGGGACCGCCATCAGCGGCGACCTGCTCGGCAAGGTGATGTACAAGCAGCAGCCGATGAAGATGGCCGCCGCCGAGGCCCTGTGGGACGGCGAGGCACCCGCGCCCTTCTCCGTCTTCGCCTACGGAGACGTCGACAAGGGCCACAACAAGGTCGCGATCGAGATACCCGGCCTGCTGTCCTTCCTGGCCAACGACGACTTCACCTCCTTCGTCCCGGGCATCAACGACGTCAACAAGGCCCAGCAGGAGAAGTTCGGACCGGGCGACTACCGGCCCAACATCCCCGTCGCCTACTGGGGCTTCCGCTGGATGATCGGCTTCGGCATGGCCTCGCTCGCCATCGGCGCCGTGGGCCTGTGGCTGACCCGCAAGAAGTTCCTGCTGCCGCAGGGTCTGCGCACCGGACCGGACGAGGTGCCGAACCTGGTCCTCTTCAAGAAGGCCCTGAGCCCGCGCTTCGCCAACCTGTACTGGATCGTCGCCCTCTGGACCATGGGCTTCCCGCTCATAGCCAACTCCTGGGGCTGGATCTTCACCGAGATGGGCCGCCAGCCCTGGGTCGTCTACGGGGTCCTGCGCACCCGGGACGCCGTCTCGCCGAACGTCACCCAGGCCGAGGTCCTGACCTCGATGATCGGCTTCACCCTGCTGTACGCCGTCCTCGCGGTGATCGAAGTCAAACTGCTCGTGAAGTACGTCAAGCTCGGCCCCCCCGAACTCACCGAGGCCGACCTGAACCCGCCGACGAAGATCGGCGGAGACGACAAGAACCCCGACCGTCCGATGGCCTTCTCGTACTGAGACAGCGGAGACCACCCCATGCAACTCCACGACGTCTGGTTCGTCCTCATCGCCGTCCTGTGGATCGGCTACTTCTTCCTGGAGGGCTTCGACTTCGGAGTCGGCGTACTCACCAAGCTGCTCGCCCGTGACCGCACGGAGAAGCGGGTCCTGATCAACACGATCGGGCCCGTCTGGGACGGCAACGAGGTGTGGCTGCTCACCGCCGGCGGCGCGACCTTCGCCGCCTTCCCCGAGTGGTACGCCACGCTCTTCTCGGGCTTCTACCTGCCGCTGCTGATCATTCTGGTCTGCCTCATCATCCGGGGCGTCGCCTTCGAGTACCGGCACAAGCGGCCGGAGGACAAGTGGCAGACCAACTGGGAACACGCGATCTTCTGGACCTCGCTGATCCCCGCGTTCCTGTGGGGCGTGGCCTTCGCGAACATCGTGCGCGGCGTGAAGATCGACCAGGACATGGAGTACGTCGGGACCTTCCTGGACCTGCTCAACGTCTACTCGATCCTGGGCGGCCTGGTCACCCTCACCCTGTTCACCTTCCACGGCGCGGTGTTCACTTCGCTCAAGACGGTCGGTGACATTCGGGAGCGCTCGCGCACGCTGGCCACCCGGCTCGGCGTGGTCACCGCGGTGCTGGCGCTCGTCTTCCTGATCTGGACGCAGGTCTCGCGCGGTGACGGATGGAGCCTGATCGCGATGGCCGTCGCGGTGCTCGCGCTGGTCGGAGCCCTGGGCTTCAACCTGGCGGGCCGTGAGGGCTGGTCGTTCGCGCTCTCGGGAGTCACCATCGCGGCCGCCGTCGCGATGCTGTTCCTGACGCTCTTCCCGAACGTCATGCCGTCCTCGCTGAACGACGCCTGGAACCTCACGGTCACCAACGCCTCGTCCAGCCCGTACACCTTGAAGATCATGACCTGGTGTGCGGCCGTGGCCACCCCGCTCGTCCTGCTCTACCAGGGTTGGACCTACTGGGTGTTCCGCAAGCGGATCGGGACGCAGCACATCGTCGACGCGCACTGACACCGCGGCACCTGCTCCTCCGCTGCCGGCTCCTCCCGCTCGACCCGATGCCCGACTCTCCTGCTCGACCCTGCCGAGGAGATGTTTCACGTGAAACCGATCGATCCGCGCCTGCTGCGGTACGCCCGTTCCACCCGCCTCTTCCTGGGAGCGGTGGTGCTCCTCGGGCTTGCCGGAGCGGGGCTGGTCGTCGGCCAGGCGATGCTCATCGCCGAGATCGTGGTCGGAGCCTTCGAGCAGGGACTCGGCGCCGGCGAGCTGCGCACCCCGCTGCTGCTCCTCGCGGCGGTGGCCGTGGGGCGCGCTCTGGTCGCCTGGCTCACGGAACTGGCCGCGCACCGGGCCGGGGCGGCGGTCAAGTCCGAGCTGCGGCTGCGGTTGCTGGACCGCGCCGCCGACCTGGGACCCGGCCCGACCGGCGGCCGGCGGACCGGGTCGCTGGTGGCCCTGGCCACCCGGGGGGTGGACGCGCTCGACGACTACTTCTCCCGCTACCTTCCCCAGCTCGGGCTCGCCGTCGTCGTACCGGTGGCGGTCCTCGCCCGGATCGTCACCGAGGACTGGGTGTCCGCGGCCATCATCGTGGTCACCCTCCCGCTGATCCCGCTGTTCATGATCCTGATCGGCATGGCCACCCAGTCCCGGATGGACCGCCAGTGGCGCCTGCTGTCACGGCTGTCGGGGCACTTCCTGGACGTGGTCGCCGGACTCCCGACGCTGAAGGTCTTCGGTCGGGCCAAGGCCCAGGCCGAGTCCATCCGCAGGATCACCGACGACTACCGCCAGGCCACGATGCGCACGCTGCGCATCGCCTTCCTCTCCTCGTTCGCGCTGGAGCTGCTCGCCACGCTGTCGGTCGCCCTGGTCGCGGTGACCATCGGCATGCGGCTCGTCCACGGCGAACTCGACCTCTACACCGGACTGGTCATCCTGATCCTGGCGCCGGAGGCCTACCTGCCGCTGCGACAGGTGGGGGCCCAGTACCACGCGGCCGCCGAGGGCCTGGCAGCGGCGGAGGAGATCTTCGAGGTGCTGGAGACGGAGGCGCCGGCGACGGCCGGCGGCGTCCGGGTGCCCGACTCCGAGCTGCGGATCGAGTTCGACGGTGTCGAGGTCCGCTACGAGGGCCGGAGCGCGAGCTCGCCCGGTCCTGTGTCGTTGGTCGTCGAGCCGGGCGAGTGCGTCGCCCTCACCGGGCCGAGCGGCGCGGGCAAGTCCACGCTGCTGAACGTGCTGCTGGGCTTCGTCACGCCGACGGCCGGACGGGTGCGGATCGGCGCCGTCGACCAGGCCGAGCTGTCCTTGGAGCAATGGCGGGAGCGGATCGCGTGGGTGCCGCAGCGGCCACACCTCTTCGCGGGGAGCATCGCCGAGAACGTACGGCTGGCCCGGCCCGGGGCCCGCGACGAGGACGTGGAAGCGGCGCTGCGGGACGCCGGTGCGTGGGAGTTCGTCTCCGCGCTGCCGGGCGGTATCCGTACGGCGCTGGGTGAGGGCGGGGTCGGCCTGTCGGCGGGCCAGCGCCAGCGCCTCGCGTTGGCCCGCGCCTTCCTCGCGGACCGCCCGGTGCTGCTGCTGGACGAGCCGACGGCGGCTCTGGACGGGGAGACCGAGGCGGCCGTCGTGGACGCCGTGCGCCGCCTCGCGGTGGGCCGGACCGTGCTGCTGGTCGTGCACCGCCCGGCACTGCTGGCGGTGGCCGACCGGGTGGTGGCGGTCGGCGAGGGCGCGGCGGAGACCGCCGCTTCGGTCGACGGGTCCGTGGCACCGGTCGACGGCTCCGTGGCCGCCGACCGGGACGCGCTGCCCGGCGCCGAGACGTCGCGGGGTCGGGTCCCGGTGGCCGACCCCGGGGAATGGATCCTCGGGCCGACCGTGGAGCGGGCCGCCGCGGTGGGCCGCGCCGGGACGGGCGGCGGTGACCCGCTGAGTCGGGTACGGGCCGCGGCCGCCGCCTGGCAGGGACGGTTCCGGCTCGGGCTGCTGCTCGGGGCGCTCGCCGTCGGGTGCAGCGTCGGGCTGCTGGCCGTGTCGGGGTGGCTCATCTCGCGCGCCTCCGAGCAGCCGCCCGTGCTCTACCTGATGGTCGCCGTCACGGCGACGCGGGCCTTCGGCCTGGGGCGGGCCGTGTTCCGCTACGCCGAGCGGCTCGTCTCGCACGACGCCGTCCTGCGGATGCTGGCCGACCTGCGGGTCTCCGTGTACCGCCGGCTGGAGCGGATCGCCCCCGCCGGGTTGCGCGAACAGCGGCGCGGGGACCTGCTGTCCCGGCTGGTGGCCGACGCCGACGCCCTTCAGGACTACTGGCTGCGCTGGCTGCTTCCCGTCGGCACGGCGGTGCTCGTCGGAACCGGGTCGGTGGCGTTCACGGCCTGGCTGCTGCCCGAGGCCGGCGCGGTCCTCGCGGTGGGTCTGCTCGCGGCAGGCGTCGGGGTCCCGCTGATCAGCGGTGCCTGCGCGCGGCGTGCGGAGCGACGGCTGGCTCCGGCACGGGGCGAACTCGCCACCCGGGTCGCCGATCTGCTCACGGGTACGGCCGAACTCACCGTCGCCGGGGCCTTGGCCGGCCGCAAGGACCTGGCACGCGAGAGCGACGGGGTACTGACCCGGATCGCCTCGCGCGGCGCCTTCGCCACCGGACTCGGCGGCGGCCTGTCCGCTCTGGTGTGCGGGCTGACCGTGGTGTTCGCCGCGCTCGCCGGCGCGGCCGGCGTCGCCGGTGGACGGCTCTCCGGGGTGGCCATGGCAGTGGTCGTACTGACCCCCCTCGCCGCGTTCGAAGCGGTCAGCGGGCTTCCGCTCGCGGTTCAGTACCGCCAGCGGGTGCGACGCAGCGCCGAGCGGGTCTACGAGGTACTCGACGCGCCGGTGCCGGTCACCGAGCCGGCCGAGCCCCTGGAGGCACCGGCCTCGCCCTTCCCGCTGCGGCTGACCGGCCTCGCCGCACGCCACCCCGGGCAGGAACGGGACGCCCTGCACGGGACGGACCTGACGCTGGAAGCGGGCCGTCGCATCGCCGTGGTCGGGCCCTCCGGCTCGGGCAAGACCACGCTGGCGCAGGTCCTGCTGCGGTTCCTGGACCCGAGCGACGGTACGTACACCCTGGGCGGGATCGACGTGCGCGCCCTCGACGGCGACGACGTGCGCCGCGCCGTGGGGCTGTGCGCCCAGGACGCCCACCTCTTCGACAGCTCGGTCCGCGAGAACCTCCGGCTGGCCCGTCCCGCTGCGAGCGAGGCCGAGCTGCGCGAGGCGCTGGCGGCGGCCCGGCTGCTGGAGTGGGTCGAGGGACTCCCGGACGGGCTGGACACCCTCGTCGGTGAACACGGGGAGCGGATCTCGGGCGGCCAGCGGCAGCGGCTGGCCCTGGCCCGGGCGCTGCTCGCGGACTTCCCCGTGCTGGTCCTGGACGAGCCCGCCGAACACCTGGACCTCGCGACCGCGGACGCGCTGACCTCGGACCTGCTGGCAGCCACCGAGGGCCGGACCACGGTGCTGATCACGCACCGGCTCGCCGGGCTGGAGGCCGTCGACGAGGTGCTGGTCCTGGACCGGGGCGCCGTCGTACAGCGCGGCGCCCACGCGGAGCTGGCCGCCGTCGAAGGGCCGCTGCGCACGCTCCTGGACCGGGAGCGCGAGGCGGACGGACTGTTGGCCGGTCGCGGCTGAGGCTCCCCGGCGGTTTCGCCGGGGGCGGTCCGGGGCGCGCCGCGTGATGCGTTCCGGACGCCGCGACTTTCACCACCAAAGGGGACTAACTAGGCTCAAGGGCATGTCAGCCCAGGAGTCTCAGGAAACACCGGAACCGACCCGCGGAGCACCGGACCCGCTGGAGGCCGCCACCCAGGCCACCCGGAGTCTGCACGGGCTGTCCACCGAGCTGACCGCTCGGGTGCCGCAACTGCTGGAGGCCATGCGATCGGTCGGTACCGGCCTCGAACTGCACTCCACGCTCGACCGCATCTGCGAGACGGCCGCCGAGCTCGCGGACGCCCGGTACGCCGCGATCGGGGTCGTCGACACGGAGGGGCGCGGCCTCTCCGACTTCGTCACCTTCGGCATCGGCAAGGAAGTGGCCCGGAGGATCGGACACCGCCCGGACGGCAAGCGGGGCCTGCTCGGCGCGCTCATCTCGCACCCCGACACGGTGCAGCTCGCCGATCTCACGAAGGATCCGAGGTCGGAGGGTTTCCCGGCGCACCATCCGCCCATGAAGACGTTCCTCGGCGTCCCGATCCGGGTGCAGGGCGAGATCTTCGGCAATCTGTACCTCGCCGAGAAGAACGGCGGCGTCGAGTTCAACGACTACGACGTCCACATGGTCCGGGTGCTGGCCACCGAGGCGGGCATCGCGATCGGCAACGCCCGCCTGTACGAGGCCGCCACCCAGCGCGAGCGGTGGATCGACGGCTCGGTGGCCGTCACCACGGCCCTGCTCTCCGGCGGGGACGCGGACGACGCCCTCTCGGTCGTGGCCGAACAGGCCCGCAGGCTCGCCGACTCCGCCGCCGGGATCGTGTTGCTGCCGGCGGAGGACGGCGGGATGGAGATCGTCGCCGTCTCCGCCGAGAACCCGGCCACCTCGCTGGGCGTGGTGATCCCCGCCGACAGCCCTGTGGTGGAGCGGCTGCTGGAGGGCGAGCCGGTGTTCGTCGACGACGCGGCCGGCGACCCCCGCATGATCGGCAAGCTGACCAGCCAGTACGGCCCGTGCATGATGCTGCCCCTGCACAGCGGCGGGCGGGTGCTGGGCGCGCTGGTGACCCCGCGGGCCCGCGGCCAGAGGCCGTTCACCGAAGCGGAGCGGACGCTGGCCACGCAGTTCGCCTCACAGGCTGCGCTCGCGCTGATGATGGCCGAGGCGCAGCGGGACCGGGAGCGCCTCGCGGTGTTCGAGGACCGCGACCGCATCGCCCGCGACCTGCACGACCTCGTGATCCAACGGCTGTTCGCGACGGGGATGATGTTGGAGGGCGCCCAGCGCAGGTCCATCGTCCCGGAAGTCGTGGACGGGGTCGGCAAGGCCGTGGACGAGCTGGACGTGACGATCCAGGAGATCCGCACCGCGATCTTCGCGCTCCAGCAGGGACCGGCGGAGGCCCCGTCCGGTCTGCGCACCCGCGTGCTGCGGGAGATCAACATGGCCGCAGTGCCGCTGGGCTTCAAGCCGGCCCACCGGTTCCTCGGCCCGATCGACGCGGTCGTCGGCGAACTCGTCGGCAAGAACCTGATCGCCGCCCTGCGCGAGGCCCTCTCCAACGCGTTCCGTCACTCCGAGGCGTCCCGGATCGAGGTGGTCCTCGACTCGACCGTCACCCTGGCCGACGGGCGGCCCGGAGTGCGTCTGGAGGTCGCCGACGACGGGGTGGGCATCGCGGAGGGCGGGCGCCGGAGCGGGCTGCGGAACCTGCGTCGGCGGGCCGAGTCGCTGGGTGGGTCCAGCTCGTACGGTCCGGGCATCGGTGAGGACGGGGGCGGGACCACCCTGGTGTGGGAAGCCCCGCTCTGACCCCGTCTTTCGGGCCCCTAGCGTTGGTGCGTCGTGCGCTCGGCGAGGATCCGCTCGATGACCACGGCGACCCCGTCCTCGTTGTTGGCGACCGTCCGGCCCGACGCGGCGGCGATCACGTCCGGGTGGGCGTTGCCCATCGCGTACGAGGTGCCCGCCCAGCGGAGCATCTCCACGTCGTTCGGCATGTCGCCGAAGGCGACCACCTCGGCGGGAGAGATGCCGCGCTCGGCGCAGCACAGCGCCAAGGTGCTGGCCTTGGAGATGCCGATCCCGCTGACCTCCAGCAGGGAGGTCGGGCTGGAGCGGGTGATCGAGGCGTACCCGCCGGCCACCGAGCGGGCCAGGGCCAGGAACTCGTCCGGGCCCAGCTCGGGGTGGTGCGCGAGGACCTTCAGCACCGGCGCCGCGCTGCCTTCGAGCTCTTCGCTCAGTAGCTTCTCGGCGGTGGCCACGGCGGCGCCCGGGTCCTGGAAGAACGGCGGGTACGTCGGCTCGTAGTTGATGCCGGTGGTCAGCTCGACGGCGAAGGACGTACCGGGCGCGGCGGCCCGCAGGGTGTTCACCACCGTCAGCGCGGTGGCCCGGGGCAGCGCCCGGACCTGTACGAACTCTCCTCCGGAGCGGAGATCGACGACGGCGGCGCCGTTCGCGCAGATCGCCAGGCCGTGGCCGTGCACGTGGTCACTGACCACGCCCATCCAGCGAGCCGGGCGGCCCGTGACGAAGAAGACCTCGATCCCGGCTTCCTCGGCGGCGGCGAGGGCGGCGATCGTGCGGGGCGAGACGGATTTGTCGTCGCGCAGCAAGGTGCCGTCGAGGTCGGTGGCGATGAGCCGGGTCGCTGGGGTTGGCCCGTCCGGGCGCTGGGGAGCCGAGGTCACGGACCCATCTTCGCCCATGGGTCCCTACCGTTCGACCACGTTCGGCTGGAGATGTTTCACGTGAAACCGACTGCCCTCCGTCGTTGTTTCACGTGAAACGCGGTGCCCGTGCGGGTTCGCGGTGGGGCGGATGGTGCGTGATGTGCGTTTGGTGCATGCGTCGCCGTAGGCTCGAACGCATGAGTCTGCGTCTGAGCACTGTGATCCTCCCGGTCCGCGGCTGGCACGAAGGAGGCCGAGACCAGTGGCAGCGGGCCGAGCGGCTCGGGTTCCACACCGCCTACACCTATGACCACCTGAGCTGGCGGACCTTCCGCGACGGCCCGTGGTTCGGTGCGGTTCCCACCCTGACCGCCGCGGCGGCCGCCACCGAGTCGATCCGCCTGGGCACGCTGGTCACCTCGCCGAACTTCCGGCACCCGGTGACCCTCGCCAAGGACCTCATGACGCTGGACGACATTTCCGGTGGGCGCGTCACCCTGGGCATCGGGGCCGGCGGCAACGGCTTCGACGCGGTCGCTCTGGGCCAGGAGCAGTGGTCCCCGCGCGAGCGGGCCGACCGCTTCGCCGAGTTCGTACCGCTGCTGGACCGCCTGCTGACCGAGGGCGCGGTCACCCACCACGGCACCTTCTACTCCGCCGAGGAGGCCCGCAACATTCCCGGATGCGTCCAGCGCCCCCGGCTTCCGTTCGCCGTCGCGGCGACCGGTCCGCGTGGGGTGAAGCTCGCCGCGAGCCTGGGCCAGGCCTGGGTGACGGCCGGTGACCCGAAGGTCTTCGAGGGAACGCCCGAGCAGTCGCTGGAGGCGCTGCGCGCTCAGGTGGGCAAGCTGGAGAAGGCCCTGGTGGAGATCGGGCGGGAGTCCGAGACCATCGAGAAGGTGCTGCTCACCGGCTTCACCCCGGAACGCAGCTCGATGCTGGAATCCGTGGACGCGTTCGTCGACTTCGCCGGCCGCCACCGTGAGCTCGGGTTCACCGAACTCGTCATCCACGCGCCGATCCCCGACTCCGACTTCGCCGCGGACGAGGCCGTCTTCGAGAAGATCGCCACCGAGGCGCTCGCGCAGCTGGACGCCTGACACCGGCGGCGCGCGGCCACGCAACCGCACCGGCCCCGGCCCCGGCCCGGGTACCGCACGAAGCGGTCCGGACCGGGGCCGGTGCGCGTCAGGCGTCGGCAGACGTCATCCGGCATCGGCAGGCGTGGTCAGGCGCCGTCACGCGTCGGCACGCGTCATCAGGCATCGGCAGGCGTGGTCAGGCGTCGGCAGGGTCAGGCAACAGGTTCGCCAGGGTTCGTTCCGCCTGCGGCAGCAGCCACTCCGGGACGACCTCCGCGGGCAGCGCCTTGATCTCCTCGACCAGCGTTGAGATCCGCGCGGCGCCCGCTTCCGGACGTCCCAGTTCCTGCTCGGTCCAGGCGGCGTTGTTCAGGCACTGGAAGCGGCCCGGCAGGTAGTCGTTGCCGAGCTCGGCGTAGAGGGCGGCCGCCCGCTCCCACAGGACGATCTCCTCCCGTCGCAGCTCCTCGATCCGGTCCGCGCTCAACCTGTCGGGGGCCTCGGTGGCCGCCTCCCCCGCGCCTTCCCCGGTCCCGTCCTCCTCGTCCTGCTCCCGCTCCTGCGCACTGACCTGCCGATCCAGGACCTGCGCGATCTGGTGCCAGGTCTGCGCCAGTTCGGAGCGCGGCTCGGGGGCCTGCGGATCGGTGGTCAGCGCCTCCTCCAGCACCCCGGCCGCCTCGTCCATCAGGAGCCGGGCCGCCGCGACCGTCGTCTCGTCGACCCGTTCGCGCAGGCCCAGCCAGGCCAGCGAACGCAGGATCCGGACCTCGGGGATCACTGCTCCGCCCGCCTGCCGGTGCAGTTCCAGGGACCGTCGGTACGCGGCGACGGCCTCCTCCACCAGTCCGGCGTCGGAGAGGCAGTCGGCGGCCGACTGCGCGAACTGCGCCTGAGGCCGCGGGTCCTCCCATTCCTTGACCAGCTCGGCCGCCAGCAGGTACTGCTCCGCCGCGGGGCGCGTCTCGCGCAGTTCCCGCAGCAGGTCGCCCAGGAACTCCCGGGCCGCCACCGCCTGGCCCTCGCCGTGTTCCAGCAGGTCGGGCAGCGTCGACTGGAGTACCTCCGCCGCGTCGGCGTTGCGGCCGTCCTGCGCGTAGGCGCGGGCCAGCAGCAGTCGGGCCTGCGCCCCACCGTCGGCGCTCAGGCCGGCCTGGTCGAACCAGTGCGCCGCCGTCAGGGAGTGCTCGGCCGCCTCCGCGGCCCCGTCGGGCCGGCGCAGCAGGATGTCCGCCAGCGTGAGCCGTACGACACCCTGCTCCTGGGAGTCGGTCACCTCGGAGGAGTGCGCCAGCGCCTCCCGCGCCGCCTCCTCCGCCTCCTCGGATCGGTCCAGCGACCTCAGCACCCCCGCCCGCAGGACGAGGGGGTCCACCGCCAGCCACGGCCGGGCCGCCGCGACGGACCGGGCGGCGGAGGCGGCCAGCAGGTCCAGGGCTCGCTCGGTGTCGCCCTGGGAGAGCGTCACCCGGCCCAGCAGTTCCTCGGCTTCCGAGGTCACGTCCGACAGACCCGTCCCGGAGTCGTCGGTCGTCCCGTACGCCCCGTACGCCCCGTACGTCGCGACGAAGTCGGCCAGCGCCGACGCGAGCACCGCCGTGCCGGGGTCGTGATCGTGCCCGTGCCCGTGCCCGTGATCGTCGGCGGTGTGTTCCCGCGCCGCCTCGACGGACCGCAGGTACGGCTCCAGGCGGATCGCGGCGAGTTCCGCGAGGGCGATCCGGCGGGTCCGCCGCGGCTCGGCCGGGTCCAGGGCCGTGGCGGACCGGGCGGCCATGGCCAGCAGGGCCCGTACCTCCCCCGGTTCCGCGCCGGCCTGCGCGGCGACGCTCGCCATCCGCAGCTCCGCGAGGGCCGCGCGCGCGGCCTGCCCCAGTTCCCGGTAGGCGTCCCGGACCGAGGCCAGGAGCCGGCCCGCGTCCTCGGAGCCGGCCCGCGCCGCGACCAGGGCCCGGTGGTCGGCCAGGTCGGCGGCCATCAGAGGCTCCACCTGTGACGCGGGGAGCCCGGAGACCCGTACGGACACCGCGGCCCACAGCGCGTCGGAGCCCGGGTGCCCCAGTTCCCGTGCGTCCCGGGCCCGTTCCACGAGCGCGCCGAAGTCCTCGGCGGCGTCCGCGCCGGCCGTCGCGGGCGTGGGCCGGGGGGCCGACGCGGAAGCCGCCGGCTGCGGCAGCGCGGCGCTGCGCACCCCGAGCGGCAGTACGTCGACCAGCGGCGTCTGCGCGATCCGGGTCAGGAAGCGCTCCGAGACACGGGTGGTGCCGTTGCGGACGTCGAAGCGTTCGGCGATGTGCAGGGCCTCGGCGCGCAGGATGGCGTGCAGTTCGTCGACGGTGCGGGCGGCGCCGCCGAAGGGCACCGTCGGGTCGGCGCCGTGGCCGAGTTCGGACAGCCGCCGCAGCAGGACGAGGACCCCGCCGTAGAGGTCCATCTGCGTCTGGACGTCCGCGAGGGGGCGCAGGTGGGCGCCGTGTTCGGCGAGGATCTCCACGCCGCGCGCCTCGTTGCCGGTGAGGGCGCAGAACTCGATGTGCTGCCCGATCGCCCGCAGCAGGCCCTCCTTGCCGCGTGCCATGCGGTACCCGCGCAGGTGGTGGGCGCGGGCGTCGTCGGCGCGGCCCAGGCGCAGCAGCGGCCGCAGCGACCGGGCGAGGACCCGGTGCGGCTCCTCCATGCAGGTCTGCCCGCCGTCCAGGACGGGCTCCCAGACCTCGATCGCCTTGGCGTCCTCGCCCTTGCCGGCCCAATAGGAGCCTTGGGAGTTCGTCTCGCAGGCGTGGCAGTCGCTCATCGCGTCGCGGTCGGCCGCCCGCCACCGGGCCATGGCCCGTTCGGCGCGTTCGTCGTCGCCGATGGCGTCCGCGAGGAAGTACTCGGACTGCCGTACGGCGCGCTCGCCGTACCCGGCGATCCGGTAGCGCTTCTCCATGTCCTCGAGGTAGCCGGTGATGGCCGTGATGGGGACGTCGGGCGTGCTGATGATCTGGCCCGACACCCACTTGAACCGCCAGAAGAGGGCGTGGGCGTCGCTCGCGTCGAAGGCTCCGGGGTCGCGGTCGTACTCCTGGAGGAGGCGGGCGAAGGGGACCACCATGCGGCTGCGCTCGGAGCTGTACTCGTAGGCGTCGATCTGGGTGACCAAGGCCTGGCGGAACACGTCGGAGTCGCCGGCCGCCTCGGCGGCGGCGGTCAGGGCCTCGGCCTGCGCGTTGCGCGCGGCGCCCTGCGGCAGGCGGTGGTTCTCGTACAGGGCCTGTCGGATCTCTTCGACCGTCATGTTGCTCACCGGGTGTCCTTCGGGTTCTCGATGGAGTGGGTCGCCCATTCCAGGAGCCCGAGGAAGGCCCGGTTGAGCAGGGTGGAGTCGGCCGGTCGCAGGGGCCGCTGGGACATCAGCAGCGCCTGCCCGTAGAGCGATTCGACGGCGGTGCCGGTCAGGGTCGCGTCGGGCAGTCCCGCGATGCGCCGGATCAGCGGGTTGTTGTGGTTGAGGACCAGGCGGGCGCGCGGGCCGGAGCCGCGCAGCGAGCCGAGGATGCCGCTCCACAGGCTGTCCGCGTTGTCGAGCGCGGCCGTGCGGTCGCGTTCCTGGCGGGCCTGCCGGTCGTCGAGGTAGAGGGCGGGGACGGAGACGGGCTGGAACGCGCGCAGCACCACGTCGCAGGACTGGGGTTCCAGGCGGGTGCGGGCGGTGGACAGGAAGCCGGCGAGGGCCAGTTCGACATCGGAGGGGACCGGGTCGAGGCGCTCGGTGACGGCGCCGGCGTCGAGTTCGGTGACCTTGAGGTCGGGCCGTACGGAGGGGAGCAGCGCCAGCAGGTCCGCGTCGTAGGTGTAGCCGGCGTTGATGACGCCCAGGCCGTGGGCCGCGGCGATCGGGGCGATCTGGCGGAACTCCTCGACGGTGGGCGTGAAGTGGATGTCGCTGTGGGCCGCCGCGAACTCCTCCAGGCTCATCGAGCCGTCGCTGGTCTCGAACGGCAGCCAGGGCAGCATCAGCCCGAGCAGCTCGGCGTCGTGGCGGGCCAGGGACTTCACCCCGAGGTGGTGGACGCTCAGGAATGCGGCCAGTCGCTCCGGTTCGCTCGCCGCGAGCTCGGCCAGCCAGGCCCGGACACGGTTCCCGAGTGCTTCGCGTACGGCGGCCAGCGTCTCGTCGTCGTACAGGTTCTCGCGGGAGGCCGTGGGCCGCAGCGTGTCCGTGTCCAGGACGACGCGGACGAAGAACGCCCAGTCGGGCAGCAGGTTGGAGGCCTGGTCGGTGAGCAGCATGCCCTTGAGGTGGACGCGGTGTCCGGCCCGGTGGGCGGGGCTGGTCGGTTCGGGCAGGACGTACGCGACTCCGCGCACTCCGGCCACCGGCAGGTCGAGGTCGATGGTGTCGAGCGGGGTGAAGCCGAAGAGCCGCGCGCAGTCGCCGGCGAGCGCCACGCGGCGGGCGGCGGGGGTGGGGAAGGGGCGGTCCCACACGGCGGGCCGGTCGGTGACCGGTCGGGCACCTCCGCCCTCGCCGTCGTCGAAGGTGATGTCGTACGGGAGCAGGGAGCCGTAGTCACGGGCGAGTCGTTCGACCGTGGCGGCTCCGGTCCACTCCTCGGAGCCGGGGCGGCCCTCCAGGTGAACGGTGGTGCCGGGCTCCGGGCGGGCGTCGTGGGGGAGTTCACGGACGGTGTAGGAGCCGTCGTCCGTGGCCAACCATTCGACGGGCGCCGCCTCGGGGTCGCGGGCGGACCGGGTGACGACCCGGATCCGGCGGGCGACGACGAAGCAGGCGAGCAGTCCGATGCCGAACTGGCCGAGGAACTCCTGGCGGGTGGTTTCCAGGCCGTGCTCGCCGCCGCGCTTGGAGCTGCGGCCGATGGTGGCGAGGAGGGAGTGGGCCTCCGCGGCGGTCAGGCCGATGCCGGAGTCCTCGATGGTGACCCGACCGGCGGTGGCCGACAGCCGGATGTGGACCCGCGTGCCGGGTTCGAGGGCCTGGCGGGCGGTGACCGCGTCGACGGCGTTCTGCAGCAGCTCGCGGACGTAGACGCGCGGGCTGGAGTAGAGGTGGTGCGACAGCAGGTCGACCAGGCCGCGCAGGTCGACCTGGAAGCTGTTGACGGCGGCGTCGTCCACGGCGGACGGGGACGGAGGGGAGGACGGGGGCGGGGGTGTGGACGTCATGAGGCGTCACCTCGCTGGCTCGCATGGGATGGTCGGCGATCGCGAGGTACCCCCCCTCACGGATCCCGGAGTGAGGAACAGAGTAGGGGGATGATCCGACAATTCCCCTGTGAATTGTGGTGGCGCGGTTCCTACGAGAACCGGAGGAACCGCGGCGGTACCGCGTCGGCCAGCCACACGCCGTTGGCGCTGATCCGGAACACATGACCGGCGGCGCGCATGGCCCCCGCGTCCACGGCCAGGACCACGGGCCGCCCCCTGCGCGCGCCCACCCGGGTCGCCGTCTCCCGGTCGGGCGACAGGTGCACGTGGTGGCGGGCCATGGGACGCAGACCCTCGGCGCGGATCGAGTCCAGGGCGGCTGCCACGGTGCCGTGGTACAGGTACGCCGGGGGTTCGGCCTCCGGGAGATCCAGGTCGACGGCGACGGTGTGGCCCTGGCTGGCCCGGATGCGGCTGCCGTCGACGGCGAAGCGCTGCTTGTCGTTGGAGGCGACCGCGTGGTCGAGCTCCGCCCGGCTGACGGGGAAACCGTGGTCCGCGGCGGCGGCGAGCAGGTCGTCGATCTCGACCCAGCCCTGGGAGTCGAGCACCAGTCCGATCCGTTCCGGCTGGTGTCGCAGGTGTTTCGAGACGTATTTGGACACCTTCACGGTGCGTCTTTCATCCATGTCCCCAGCGTGCCGGGTCGGGCGGGGCTCCGGCAGGGATTTTTCGCCGGCGCCGACCGGTGGACCACCTCTATCGCTCTTCCAAGATACGGAATACATTTTCCGCTGGACTGCTGCCCAGAGGGAGAAAAGATGACACACCAGGCTTCGCTGCTGCGGCGCACGACAGCCGAACTCGTCGGCACCGCGGCGCTGCTCGTGGTGGTGATCGGCTCCGGGATCCAGGCTGACGCGCTCAGCCGCGACACCGGTGTCGCCCTCGTCGCCAACTCGCTCGTCTCGGCCATCGGCCTCGGGTTGATCATCACCCTCTTCGGGCCGCTGTCCGGAGCCCACCTCAACCCCGTCGTCACCCTCACCACCTGGTGGGCGCGCCGCTCCGGCCGGGACGGGCTCGGCGGCAAGGAGGCCCTGGCCTACACCGCCGCCCAGATCGCGGGGGCGATCGGTGGCGCCGTACTCGCCGAGGCGATGTTCGGGCGGACCCCGGGAACCCTCGCCACCCAGGTGCGCGACGGCGGTCACCTCCTGGTCGGCGAGGTCGTCGCCACCGCCGGGCTGGTCCTGGTCATCCAGGGGTTGGGCCGGATCGGCCGCGCGAAGTTGATCCCGGCGGCGGTCGCCGCGTACATCGCGGCCGCGATCTGGTTCACCTCCTCGGGCTCCTTCGCCAACCCGGCGGGCACCGTCGGGCGGGCCTTCAGCGACTCCTTCACCGGCATCGCCCCGCAGTCGCTGCCCGGCTTCGTCGCCGCCCAGTTGCTCGGCGGCGCCCTCGGCCTCGGCCTCGCCACCCTGCTCTACGGGCGGGAGGGCCGCACGGCCGCGCCGGAGATCGCGCGGGTGAGCGTGCGGGGAGGCGTGCGGGACGACGGTCAGGGCGGCGGGTCGCACGACGCTCCGGGCGCGTCGGACACCGCGGGGGGAGACGCTCAGGGTGCGCCGGCCGACGCGGAGGGGCCGGTGGCCGATATACCGCGCACCGGACCCGCGTACGAGGCCGTCGTCTGAGGGGGCTTCCACATTGCCCACAGGAAAAGCGGACTTGTCCACAGCCCTTTGGGTGGTTATGGGGGCCAGTTGCGCCATTCGCCCTGTGGACTACTGATCGAGCATTATCGGCCGCCCCGGCGGGCCAGATCGTTCATCGTCCGGGCCTGGAGCTCCCGTTCCGTCGCCGCCCGGACGAACTCCGCCACGTGATCGGCGCCCACCAGTTCCTGCACCGCCCGTACGGTGTCCGCCGGCAGGGCGACCGGGGTCGGTCCCGACGGCTGCGCGGTGCCGGTCGCGCCCAGGTGCCGCTGGAGGTGCCGGGTGGCGAACGTCCGCATCGCCCGCGCGAGTTCGGCGTCCACCGTCTGCTGGGCCAGCGGCCGAAGCCTGCGCACCATCGCCGCCGCCTCGGCCGCGTCGGCGTCCGTCGGCGGCACCTCCCCGAGGTAGCGGGCGAAGACGTGCTCGGTGGTGAAGTCCAGGAAGCGCGAGGCGATGTGCTCGACCTGCCCGCGCAGTTCGCGCAGGTGCCCGGTGATCGCCACCAGCGGCACCCCGGCCGCGTACAGCTCGGCGGCCACCGCCAACTCCTGCGGCGAGGGCACCAGGAACTCGTCCGGGCGCCCCGGCATCCGCTCCAGAACGCCCAGCTCGCAGGCCTCGTCCACCGCGTCCTCGTCGGGCCGGCCGCCGAACCGTTCGTCCAGGTCGGCCCGGCTGATCCGGGCCGCCTCCTCGTCGGTCCACGGCCCGTGCACCTCGGCGACCAGGCCCAGTACGCCGCCCAGACCGCGCCCCGCGTCCCAGGCCTCCAGCAGCTCCTTGATGGAGGCCAGCGTGTAGCCGCGGTCCAGCAGGTCCGCGATCTGGCGCAGCCGCGCCAGATGCGTGTCCCGGTACACGTTGGACCGGCCGCGGCGCTCCGGTTTCGGGAGCAGACCGCGGTCCTGGTACGCCCGGATGGTGCGCACCGTCGCACCGCTGTGGTGGGCCAGATCCTCGATCCGGTACTCGGCCACCGCCTGATCGGACAATCCCGGCTCCCTACGACATGACGGCTCGGCCGACCGCGCCCGCCGCGGTCCGGGCGGCAGGAGGCGCCGCCAGGTACTCGACCGCCGTGCGCAGCGAGCCCTCCTGCGAGGGATGGTACGACCGTCGGAAGGAGCGGCATATGGCCGTGCCGAGCTGTCTCCGGCTCGGCGGCGCCCCCCGGTCGACCCCGTGGGCGCGGGCGCGCGGCGAACGACGGGGCCGCGCGCCCGCCCCGTCGCTCCCGCCCGCACCGCCGGCGTCGGCTCCACCGGCCCGGTTCACAGCCGGGGTTCCAGCCTCGCGATGCGCCGCAGCGTGCGCGGCGCGAAGCGGGACATCCACAGGGCGGCCTTGGATTCGGGCGTCACGGGTACGACCGCCTGGTTCCTCACCACGGCCAGCACGATCGCGTCGGCGACCTTCTCCGGCGGGAAGTTGCGCAGCCCGTACATCCGCGAGGAGCTTTCCTGGCGGCGCTTCTCCTCGGCCGTGTCCACCCCGGCGAACCGCGAGGTGGCGGCGATGTTGGTGTTGACGATGCCCGGGCAGATCGCGGAGACCCCGATCGACTGCGAGGCGAGCTCGGCGCGCAGGCACTCGCTGAGCATCAGGACCGCCGCCTTGGAGGTGCTGTACGCGGGCAGGGTGCGGGAGGGCAGGTAGGCGGCGGCGGAGGCGGTGTTGACGATGTGCCCGCCCTGGCCGCGCTCGGCCATCTGCTTCCCGAAGATCCGGCAGCCGTGGATGACACCCCACAGGTTGACGTCGAGGACCTTCTTCCAGTCCTCCGCCGTGGTCTCCAGGAAGGGGCCGGACAGCCCGATCCCCGCGTTGTTGACCAGGACGTCCACGATTCCGTACTCGGCGGCGACCTTCGCGGCGAGCTTTTCCATCGCCTGCTCGTCGCTCACGTCGACGCATTCGCCCCAGGCCTCGGGGGCGCCGACGAGCCGGGCCATCTCGGCGGTGCGCGCCGCACCCTCGCCGTCCCGGTCCACGGCCACCACCCGGGCGCCGGCCTCGGCGAACGCGAAGGCCGTGGCCCGTCCGATGCCGCTGGCCGCGCCGGTGACGAGGACGAGCTGTCCGCCGAACCGGTCCGCGTAGCGGCCCGGAGCCTTCTGCTCCGGCGCCCGCGTCGCGGGCTCCTCCCGGCTGGTCACGAACTCCGAGATCCACGCCGCGACCTGGTCGGGCCGGGTACGCGGAATCCAGTGCTTCGCGGGCAGGGTGCGCCGCACCAGGTCCGGGACCCACAGCTCCAGGTCGTCGTAGAGCCGCTCGGAGAGGAAGTCGTCCTTGGTCGGCGTGATCAGCTGCACCGGTACGTGCGCGTAGGCGTCGGTCCGGGGCCGGCGCATGCGGCCACGGACGTTGTCGCGGTACAGCCAGGCACCGTGCGCGGCGTCGGAGGGCAGCGAGTCCGTCGGGTAGGTGCCGGTGGGGATGTTCTCCGCGCGCTGGAGGAGCTTCGGCCATTGCTTGCCGAGCGGCCCGCGCCAGAGGAGCTCCGGCAGGACGGGCGTGTGCAGCAGGTAGACGTACCAGGACTTCGCGCCCTGGTGCAGCAGTTGGCCGGCCCGACGCGGGGTGGGCCGCGCCGCCCGCTTCTTGATCCAGTGCCCGAAGTGGTCGAGCGAGGGCCCGGACATGGAGGTGAAGGAGGCGATCCTGCCCTCGGTACGGGCGACCGTGGCGAACTCCCAGCCCTGGACGGAGCCCCAGTCGTGGCCGACCAGGTGCACCGGCCGGTCGGGGCTGACCGCGTCCGCCACGGCCAGGAAGTCATCGGTCAGTTTCTCCAGGGTGAAGCCGCCGCGGAGCGGGACCGGCGCCGTGGACCGCCCGTGGCCGCGTACGTCGTACAGCACCACGTGGAAGCGGGTCGCGAGGCGTTCGGCGACCTCCGACCAGACCTCCTTGCTGTCCGGGTAGCCGTGCACGAGGACCACCGTCGGCCGGTCCGCGTCACCGAGCTCGACGACGCACAGCTCGATGCCGCCCGTGCTGATCCGGCGTTCCCGCGCGCCCGCCCATGCCGCGCCGCTCGTACCGCTCATCCCGCTCATCCCGCCTTCTCCTCAGCCCAGCGCCGCACGTGCGGCAGGTCGTCGTCGAGCCAGTACGCGCTCTCCTCGGGGTCCCGGGAGTCGGTGACCACCAGGATCTCCTCGAACTTCGCGCCGGTGCCCCGGAAGCCCAGGTGCGGTTCCACCGCCCAGAGGCCGGGCTGCGGCGCGTGGTCGGAGAACCGGTAGGGGCTCCACAGCGGGGACCAGCCGTCCCGGTGCCCGCGCAGGGCGTCGGAGGCCAGTCCCTTCAGGGATTGTGTGCCGAATCCGAACGCGGTCGGGGACCAGCGCCGCTCCTTGACCCGGTCGATCTTGTGCGCGATCACCCCGAACGGGTAGGCCCGATGTCGGTTGGCGTACCCCTGGCGCGTCATCAGCCGTTCGACGTTCTCGTAGATCTCGCGCAGCGGGCGGCGCTCGCGCACCTGCTCCAGGATCAGGTCGCGGTGCGGGCGCAGATCGGCCATCAGCCGGTCCTGCACCGGGTTGAGGCCGAGGCTCCCGGAGTAGCCGACATCGGCCGGGTAGCCCCGCAGGACCGGCGCCATGTCGAGGATGAACGGCATGCCCGGCTCCAACTTCCGGTTCGTCGGGAAGAACTGGAGGGGGACCCGGAAGCCGGCGAAGGCGGTGCGGTCGCCGAACCAGGCGAACGGCAGGTGGAACCAGTCCCGTACGCCGCGTTCGCGCAGCCAGTCGCGCTGCATCCGCGCCGCCTCGCGCTCGGTCACCCCCGGCCGCAACTGGGCCGCGACGGCTTCCGCGCACTCGTAGGCGAGGCGCTGCACCTCCTGGAAGCCGCGGAGCTCGGCGGAGAGCCGCCCGGCGGGCCGCGCGGTGCGTTGCTTCGTGTCCCCAGCCATAGCAGCCGTCCGTCCTCATAGCCGTACGCGCCCGTAACTTGACACTGATGAATGTGACAATGACCGGAGGTCACGTCAAGGGTCGTGCACGGACCTGTGGACAAACTTGTCCGGTTCGCGTCAGCCTGGGGTCAGGGTTCGTGGTTCCGCGTAGTCCTCAAGGCGGATACGGGTTCCCGCTCCAGGTCTGACGATCCGCGCGGACATCGGCACTAACGTCGAAGCCGTGACTGTCATCGCGACCGAAAGCCTGAGCAAGCGGTACCCCCGAGTGACCGCCCTCGACCGGCTCTCCCTGGACATCGGACCCGGCGTGACCGGGCTCGTGGGCGCCAACGGAGCCGGCAAGTCCACGCTGATCAAGATCCTGCTCGGACTGTCCCCCGCCACCGAGGGCCGTGCCGCCGTACTCGGACTCGACGTCGCCACGCATGGCAGCGCCATCCGTGAACGCGTCGGCTACATGCCCGAACACGACTGCCTGCCACCCGACGTCTCGGCCACCGAGTTCGTCGTGCACATGGCCCGCATGTCCGGGCTCCCGCCGACCGCCGCGCGCGAGCGGACGGCCGACACCCTGCGCCACGTCGGGCTGTACGAGGAGCGCTACCGCCCCATCGGCGGCTACTCCACCGGCATGAAGCAGCGCGTCAAGCTGGCGCAGGCGCTCGTCCACGACCCCCAACTGGTGCTCCTGGACGAGCCGACCAACGGCCTCGACCCGGTCGGTCGGGACGAGATGCTCGGGCTGATCCGACGCATCCACACCGACTTCGGCATCTCGGTGCTGGTCACCTCCCACCTGCTCGGAGAGCTGGAGCGGACCTGTGACCACGTCGTGGTCGTCGACGGCGGCAAGCTGCTGCGCTCCAGCTCCACCAGCGACTTCACGCAGACCACCACGACCCTCGCGGTCGAGGTGACCGACTCCGACACGCACCCGGACGGCACCGCCGCCCTGCGCAAGGCCCTCGTGGCTGCGGGCATCACCCTGCACGCCGGTGAGGAGCAGGGACTGCCCGGCGCCGGCCACATCCTGCTGGTGGAGGCCACGGGCGAGGAGACGTACGACACCGTCCGCGACACCGTCGCCGACCTCGGCATCGGGCTGGTCCGCATGGAGCAGCGCCGCCACCACATCGCGGAGGTCTTCCGCGACAGCGACCAGCAGGCTCAGCAGGCCCAGCAAGCCCAGCAAGCCCAGCAAGCCCAGCAGGCCCAGCAGTCGATCCGGTCGGCCGCTCAGCCGCAGGCCGCGAGCCCCGTCCAGCACCCCGCCCAGAACGTCCAGCAGAAGGGAGCCGGTTCCGATGGCGCCTGACACCTCGACCCAGATCCACAACATCGGCTACCGGTCCTACGACGGCCCCCGCCTCGGCCGCGCCTACGCCCGCACGTCGCTCTTCTCGCAGTCCCTGCGGGGCGCGTACGGCCTCGGGCGTTCCGCCAAGTCCAAGGTGCTGCCGATGATCCTCTTCGCGGTGATGTGCGTACCCGCGCTGATCATCGTCGCGGTGGCCATCGCCGTCCCCGGCTCCACCGACCTGCCGATCAAGTACACGACGTACGCCCTGACCACCCAGGTGATCATCGGCCTCTACCTGGCCTCGCAGGCACCCCAGTCGGTCTCCCGGGACCTGCGCTTCAAGACCGTGCCGCTCTACTTCTCGCGGCCCATCGAGCGCGTCGACTACGTACTGGCCAAGTACGCGGCCATGGCCTCGGCCCTCTTCATCCTCACCGCCACCCCGCTGCTGATCATGTGGATCGGCTCGCTGCTGGCGAAGTTCGACTTCGGTGACCAGACCAAGGGATTCGGGCAGGCACTGGTGTCGGTACTGCTGCTGTCGCTGCTCTTCGCGGGCCTCGGCCTCGTCATGGCCGCCCTCACCCCGCGCCGCGGGTTCGGCGTCGCCGCCGTGATCGGACTGCTGCTCATCCCCTACGGCGCCGTCTCCACCATCCAGGCCGTTGCCTACTCGACCGGGAACACCGGCGCCATCGAGTGGATGGGCCTGTTCTCCCCGATCACCCTGATCGACGGCGTGCAGACCGCGTTCCTCGGCGCCACCTCCGCCTTCCCCGGCGGTGAGGGCCCCTCGGCGGCCGTCGGCGTCGTCTACCTGCTCGTCGTCCTCGGCCTCATCGCCGGCTCCTACGCCGCCCTGATGGCCCGCTACCGGAAGGCCGGGCTGTGACCGTCATCGACATCGACCACACCTCCCGCTGGTTCGGCAACGTCGTCGCCGTCAACGACGTCACCATGCGCATCGGCCCCGGTGTGACCGGCCTGCTGGGCCCCAACGGCGCCGGCAAGTCCACCCTGATCAACATGATGGGCGGCTTCCTCGCGCCCTCCACCGGCACCGTCACCCTCGACGGAGCGACGATCTGGCGCAACGAGCAGGTCTACAAGCAGATCGGCGTCGTGCCCGAGCGCGAAGCCATGTACGACTTCCTCACCGGCCGCGAGTTCGTGGTGGCCAACGCCGAACTGCACGGCCTCGACGACGAGGCCGCCCGGCGCGCGCTCGCCACCGTCGAGATGGAGTACGCACAGGACCGCAAGATCTCCACGTACTCCAAGGGCATGCGCCAGCGCGTGAAGATGGCTTCGGCGCTCGTCCACGACCCGTCCGTGCTGCTCCTCGACGAGCCGTTCAACGGCATGGACCCGCGTCAGCGCATGCAGCTCATGGACCTGCTGCGACGGATGGGCGACGAAGGCCGCACCGTCCTGTTCTCCTCCCACATCCTGGAGGAGGTCGAGCAGCTCGCCTCGCACATCGAGGTGGTCGTCGCCGGCCGGCACGCCGCATCCGGCGACTTCCGTCGGATCCGCCGACTGATGACGGACCGCCCGCACCGCTACCTGGTCCGCTCCTCCGACGACCGGGCCCTCGCCGCGGCCCTGATCGCCGACCCGTCCACGGCAGGCATCGAGGTCGACCTCAAGGAGGGCGCCCTGCGCATCCAGGCCGTCGACTTCGGGCGCTTCACCGAGCTGCTTCCACAGGTCGCCCGGGCGCACGGCATCCGGCTGCTCACGGTCTCGCCCTCAGACGAGTCCCTCGAGTCGGTCTTCTCCTACCTCGTCACGGCCTGAAGGAGCTGGCATGTACAACCCCACCGTCGCCCGGCTCACCTACCGGGCCCTGCTCGGCCGCCGCCGCGCGCTGATCCTCTTCGCGCTGCCCGCCCTGCTGATCGTCATCTCCATCGCCGTCCGCGCCTTCACCGGGGTGGACGACAAGGTCGCCGCCGACCTGCTCGGCGGCTTCGCCCTGGCGACGATGGTCCCGCTGATCGGCGTCATCGCCGGCACCGGAGCCATCGGCCCCGAGATCGACGACGGCTCGATCGTCTACCTGCTCTCCAAGCCGGTGAAGCGGCCCACGATCATCCTGACCAAGCTGATCGTCGCGATCGCCGTCACGATGGCCTTCTCCGCGATCCCCACCCTGATCGCCGGCTTCATCCTCAACGGCAACGGCCAGCAGATCGCCGTCGCCTACACCGTCGCCGCCCTCGTCGCCTCGATCGCCTACAGCGCGCTGTTCCTGCTGTTGGGCACCGTCAGCCGGCACGCGGTCGTCTTCGGCCTCGTCTACGCCCTGATCTGGGAATCGCTCTTCGGCAGCCTCGTCTCCGGAGCCAAGACCCTCAGCGTCCAGCAGTGGTCCCTGTCCCTGGCCGAGAAGGTCGCCGGACCGGGGTACGTGGACGCCGGCGTGGGCCTGCCCACCGCCGTGATCCTGCTCCTCGTGGTCACCGTCGGAGCCACCGCCTACGCGGGCCAGAAGCTGCGCCGCCTCACCCTGGCCGGCGAGGAGTAGGCCCGCCGCCACAGGCCGTTCGCCCGTGCCCCGCCCGGCCCACCGGCCAGGCGGGGCACAGCTTCGCGCGGGATCATCGGGGCATGATCGAGCACACCGGGCCGGAGCCGTCCAGACCCTTGCGGTCCTGGATACGGTCCTCGCCCGGGACGCACATCTGGCTACTGATCATCGCCATCACCAGCGTCATCGTCGTGATCGCCCCGGACCGGGTCGAGCACGTGCTGCTCCACCGCAACAGCAGCAACATCCACGAACTGGTCCAGCACCCCATCCGCGCGTTGCTCAGCAGCGCGTTCTGGATCGAGAACCCGGCTTCGCTCGCCCTCTACGCCCTGCTCTTCGAGTGCTTCCACGCCCCCGTCGAGCGCTGGCTCGGCACTCTGCGCTGGCTCCTGATCGTCGCGACCGCCCACATCACGGCGACCCTGATCAGCCAGAAGGTCCTCCTGATGGCCATTCAGGACCACCGCGCGCCGCACAGCATGACCCACGTCGTCGACATCGGCGTCAGCTACGGCCTCGCGGCCTCCGTCGGCGTGCTGACCTACCGGCTGCCCCACCCCTGGAGATGGTTCTACCTGGCGGGCGCGATCGCCTTCTTCGGCATCCCGCTCCTCAGCGACGCCAATTTCACCGACCTCGGCCACGCCATCTCGCTCGCCGTCGGACTGCTCGCCTGGCCACTCACCCGACACCCCGTTTCACGTGAAACATGACCGCTGTTTCACGTGAAACACCCCTCGCCTTCGTCGCCCTCCCCCGTCTCCCGGCGCCGCCGCACTCACCCCCGGAGCGGGGAAAATCGCTGGTACGCGCCCTCCCCCCGGGGCACAGTGAGTGGTGCGGGGAGCAACAAAAGGTCCGGAGCAGCCGCTTCGAGCGCGCCTTGCGGCGCGGGCTGCTCCGGACCTCTCGTACGTCCTGTGCGCTACGCGGCGCCCAGCAGGCGTTCCAGGACCACCGCGATGCCGTCCTCCTGGTTGGAGGTCGTCACCTCGTCGGCCACGGCCTTGAGCTCCGGATGTGCGTTGGCCATGGCCACGCCGTGAGCCGACCATCCGAACATCGGGATGTCGTTGGGCATGTCACCGAAGGCGATCGTCTCCGCCGCCTTCACGCCCAGCCGCCGCGCCGCCAGCGAGAGGCCGGTCGCCTTGCTCAGCCCGAGCGGCAGGATCTCCACGATGCCGGGGCCGGCCATCACGATGTCCACGAGGCTGCCGACGGTCTGCCGGGCCACCCTGACGAGTTCGTCCTCGCTCATCCCCGGGTGCTGGATGTAGAGCTTGTTCAGCGGGGCGGTCCAGACCGCCGCCGTGTCCTCCAGGTAGAGCGCCGGCAGGCCCTCCTGCACCTGGTACCCGGGACCGAACAGCACTTCGCCGTCCACCCCGTCCCGACTGGCCGCCAGGGCCAGCGGACCCACCTCGGCCTCTATCTTCGACAGCGCCAGGCCGGCCAACTGCCGGTCCAACGTCACCGACGTCAGCAACCGGTGCGCCCCCGCGTCGTAGACCTGCGCGCCCTGCCCGCACACGGCGATCCCCTTGTAACCGAGGTCGTCGAGCACGTGGCGGGTCCAGGGCACGGCCCGGCCGGTGACGATGATGTGAGCCGCGCCCGCCGCGGTGGCAGCGGCGAGCGCCTCACGGGTGCGCTCCGAGACGGTGTCGTCGTCACGCAACAGCGTGCCGTCGAGATCCGTCGCGACGAGCTTGTACGGGAACGGGGCCGGGCTCACTTGGCGATCGGCTCCAGGAACTCGCGGCCGCCCAGGTAGGGACGGAGCACCGGAGGCACCCGTACCGTCCCGTCGGCCTGCTGGTGGTTCTCCAGGATCGCCACGATGGTGCGCGGAACGGCGCACAGCGTGCCGTTGAGCGTCGACAGCGGCGCGGTCTTCTTGCCCTCGCGGTAGCGGATCGACAGGCGGCGGGCCTGGAAGCCGTCACAGTTCGAGGCGGAGGTCAGCTCGCGGTACTTGCCCTGGGTGGGGATCCACGCCTCGCAGTCGAACTTGCGGGAGGCGGACGAGCCCAGGTCGCCGGTGGCGACGTCGATGACCTGGAACGGCAGCTCCAGGCTGGTCAGCCACTGCTTCTCCCAGTCGAGGAGCCGCTTGTGCTCGGCCTCGGCCTCCTCCGGCGCGACGTACGAGAACATCTCGACCTTGTCGAACTGGTGGACGCGGAAGATGCCCCGGGTGTCCTTGCCGTACGTACCGGCCTCGCGGCGGAAGCAGGGCGAGAATCCGGCGTACCGCAGCGGCAGCTTGTCCGCGTCGATGATCTCGTCCATGTGGTACGCGGCGAGCGGCACCTCGGAGGTGCCGACCAGGTAGTAGTCGTCCTTCTCCAGGTGGTACACGTTCTCCGCGGCCTGGCCGAGGAAGCCGGTGCCCTCCATGGCGCGCGGGCGGACCAGCGCCGGCGTCAGCATCGGGATGAAGCCGGCCTCGGTGGCCTGCGCGATCGCGGCGTTGACCAGGGCGAGTTCCAGCAGCGCGCCGACGCCGGTGAGGTAGTAGAAGCGCGAACCCGACACCTTGGCGCCGCGCTCGACGTCGATGGCGCCGAGCGATTCGCCGAGCTCCAGGTGGTCCTTGGGCTCGAAGCCCTCGGCGCCGAAGTCGCGGATCGTGCCGTGCGTCTCCAGGACGGTGAAGTCCTCCTCGCCGCCGACCGGGACATCGCTGTGGACGATGTTGCCCAGCTGGAGGAGGAGCTGCTTGGCCGCTTCGTCGGCCTCGTTCTGCTCGGCCTCGGCGGCCTTCACGTCCTGCTTGAGCTGTTCGGCCTTGGTGAGCAGCTCGGCCCGCTCCTCCGGAGAGGCCTTGGGAATGAGCTTGCCGAGCGACTTCTGCTCGTTGCGCAGTTCGTCGAAGCGCATGCCGGAGGACCTGCGGCGCTCGTCGGCGGAGAGCAGTGCGTCGACAAGGCCGACGTCCTCTCCACGGGCGCGCTGCGAGGCGCGGACACGGTCAGGGTCATCACGGAGCAGCCGAAGGTCAATCACCCCTCCAGGCTACCGGGCCGGCCTTCCTGGGATCACACCGATATCACGCTGCGTGTCACTATGTCCCAATTGGTACGAATGGAAATCTCTTGTCCGGCGACTGGAAGCGGACTGCGGCGAGGAGCAGATAAAACCGGCCCCATTCGCTGAAATGGGGCAGGGTGCCGGTCGGTGGGCGGGCCCTGAGCAGCGTCGGAGAGGGTTCTTTGTCCACAGGAATTCTCTCCGTGAGCGTCTTATCCACAGGCTGTGCGCCGCATCTGTGGACACGGAATTAGATCAATAGGGATCGGCGCCGAGCCGGGGCGGATCAGGGTTCAAACCGCCCTCACACACTCATTCGGGTGGGAATGACTCGCTCCAAAGAGTTGATCGTCGATGCGCGGGTGACAGCGTTCACCCGTCGCTCCCCAGCGCGAAACCTGGACCCCCGGGGGATTTGTCGACCTTGTCGCGTCACCGTGTCGACTTGTCCCCAGGTCTCCACCCCGGCCTGTGGATAACTCTGTGGACAGTGGACGACGCCCTACGCGCGACCGTCGAGGCAACGCGTCAGCCAGTCCGACGCCTCGGTGAAGTCACCGTCGGAGGTTCCCGGCCGCGCCGCGCGCACCTCACTCAGAGCGACACCGGCCCGCGGGTAGGAGCCGAGGAAGCGGACCTGGGGGCAGGTCCGCTTCAGACCCATCAGGGCCTCGCTCACCCGGCGGTCGGAGATGTGGCCTTCGGCGTCGACGGCGAAGCAGTAGTTCCCGATTCCCTGGCCGGTCGGCCGGGACTGGATCAGCATCAGGTTCACACCCCGCACCGCGAACTCCTGGAGGAGTTCCAGCAGCGCACCCGGGTGGTCGTCGCCGAGCCACAGCACCACGGAGGTCTTGTCGGCGCCGGTCGGCGCCGCCGGTCGGGCCGGACGTCCGACGAGTACGAACCGGGTCTCGGCGTTCTCCGCGTCGTGGATCTCCGTGACCAGCGCTTCCAGCCCGTACGTGACGGCGGCGAACTCACCCGCGAAGGCGGCGTCGAAGCGGCCCTCCTGCACCAGCCGGGCACCGTCGGCGTTGGACGCGGCCGACTCCCACACCGCGTCGGGCAGGTGCGCCCGCAGCCAGTTGCGCACCTGCGGCTGCGCGACGGGGTGCCCGGTCACGGTCTTGACGTCCGACAGCTTGGTTCCGGGCCGCACGAGCAACGCGAACGCGATCGGCAGCAGCACCTCGCGGTAGATCATCAGCGGCTCACCGGAGGCCAGCTCGTCGAGAGTGGCGGTGACCCCGCCCTCCACCGAGTTCTCGATCGGCACCAGTGCCGCCGCCGCCTCGCCGTTGCGCACTGCATCGAGGGCCGCGGGGACCGACACCATCGGGACGAGCTCCCGGGTGGCGGCTTCCGGCAGCGTACGGAGGGCGGCTTCGGTGAACGTGCCCTCGGGACCGAGATAGGTGAAGCGGGTGGCCGACATGCTGTCAGCCTAATGCCGGGGCGGCCGCCTCCGCGGGGCCGTTCACCCTTCGAGCAACCGCTGTCCGACGTACTCCCCGGCCCGCGGGCCGGGCGGGACGGCGTACAGCCCGCTGGACTCGTGCCGGATGAACGCGGACAGGGCGTCCCCCCGGTCGAGCTTGCGCTGTACGGGGACGAAGCCGCGCAGCGGGTCGGCCTGCCAGCAGATGAAGAGCAGCCCGGCGTCCGGAGTGCCGTCGGGGGCGATTCCGTCGTGGAAGGAGAACGGTCGGCGCAGCATGGCGGCGCCGCCGTTCTGCTCGGGGGCGGAGATCCGGGCGTGGGCGTTGGAGGCGATGACGGGCTTGCCGTCGGCACCGAGCTTGTCCAGGGCCATCTCCGTGGTTTCGCCGCCACCGGTCAGCGGTGCCCCGGTCGCCTTGGTCCGACCGATGACCTGCTCCTGATCGGCCTGGGACTGCTTCTCCCAGTCGTCGAGCAGCATCCGGATCCGGCGCACGACGGCGTAGGAGCCCCCGGCCATCCAGGCGTGCTCGGCCGGCCCCGGTCCGGTGCCCGGGACGAAGATCCGCTTGTCGAAGTCGGGCTCGGCGGGCTTCGGGTTCCCGGTGCCGTCGACCTGGCCCATCAGGTTCCGCGCCGTCATCGGCTTCGCGGTGGCGCCCGGGGACCGGTTGAAGCCGTTCATCTGCCAACGCACGCGCGCCGCTTCTCCGGCGTCTTTCTGGAGGGCGCGTAGGGCGTGGAACGCGACGAGTCCGTCGTCCGACCCGATCTGGACCCACAGGTCACCGTTGCTGCGCTGGGCGTCGAGCCGGTCCGAGGAGAAGTCCGGCAGCGGATCGAGCGCCGCGGGGCGGCGGGCGGTCAGGCCGGTGCGCTCGAAGAAGGAGTGCCCGAACCCGAAGGTGACGGTGAGGGACGACGGCCCCGCGTCGAGGGCGATCCCGGTGTCGGCGGTCGGCGCGGTCCCGCCCGCCATCAACCGCCGGGCGGTGTCCGACCAGCGACGCAGCAGTGCGGCGGCCTCGGTACGACCGGCGCCGGGTGCCAGGTCGAAGGCGAGGACGTGGCCCTTGGCCTGGAGCGGGGTGGTGATCCCGGCCTGATGGTCCCCGTGGAAGGCGACCTCGGTGGCGCCCAGGGAGCCGGGCGCCCCGGCCGCGCCGGCGACACCGCCCGGGGAGTCGGCGACGACGGCGTGGCCGAGGGCCCCGCCCGTGGCGCCGAGGGCGAGTCCGGCGGCGCCGGCGGCGCCCACGGTGCCCAGCAGCCTGCGCCGGGAGATCTCGATGTCCGGGTTGCTCCCGGTGCTGTCGGTCACGCTGCTCAGCCGATCTTCACGTTCTTCTGGACGGTCGTCTGGTCGATGTCGGAGGTGCGGACGGTCACGTCGATGCGCCACTCACCCGCGAGCGGCAACTGCACCCCGGACGCGGTCCAGTGTCCGGGACCGGCGCGGTCCGGGACGAGCGGCAGCGGGCCGATCTCCTTGGCCGGGAGGGTGAAGGCGATCTTGACCTCGGGCAGGTCGAGGGGCTTGCCGTCCGGGTCCTCCGCCCACAGGTGGAGGGTGTTGGCACCGACCCGGCCCGGGTCCAGCTCCAGCCGAACGGTGCCCTTGCCGTTCTGGCCGCCGGTCTCGAACGGCAGGGTGATCTTGATGGGTCGGTTGGGCACGGCGGTGGAGGCCGAGCCCCGGCCGATCTCCTGCTCCATGGCCCGCCCCGGCTCCGTGCTGGTCAGGACGGTGGTGACGGCGAGCAGGGCGACGGCCACGGCGGCCTCGGCGAGCACGGACCGACGCAGACCGGCCCGGCCGGGATCGGCGTCGCGTACCTGGTGCTCGCGTGCCTTCTCGCGGGCGGCGTCCTGACGGGCGAGCTGGGCGGCACGCCGCGGGTCGGCGACGTCGGGTGCGGCAGGAGCGTCGGTGGCATCGAGTGCGGCGTCCGTTCCACGTGAAACAGTGCTGCCCGCTTCCTGCGAAACTCCGCCGCTCGTTTCACGTGAAACAGCGCTCGCCGTTTCACGTGAAACGTCCTGCCCCGCGAGTACCCCGGCCGGCTCCTCGGCGGCGGCCTCTGTCGGGGCGTCCGCCAGCCGGGCGGTCCACTTCCGCGAGAGGTAGGCGATACCGAGGAGGACGGCGACCAGCCCGACCTTGATCATCAGGAGTCGGCCGTAGCTGGTGCCGGTGAGGGCCGACCAGCTGCCGAGCTGACGCCATGACTGGTAGACGCCGGTGATGACCAGGACCACGACGCTGACGAAGGCGACCTTGGAGAAGCGGCGTACGGCGTCCCGCTCGATGTCCGGCACCTTGTACAGGGCGACCAGCAACGCGGTGAGACCGCCGAGCCAGGCGGCGACGGCCAGCAGGTGGAGGATGTCGGCCGGCATCGCGATGCCGGGCTGGATGCCCGTGGAGGCGTGCTCGGACAGGGCCCAGGTCGCGGCGATGCCCGCGGCCACGACGGCTCCGCCGATCCCGAGTCCGAAGGCCAGGTCGCTCGTCTGCTTCTTGCCCTCAGCGGCCGGATCGGCCGGACCAGCCGGATCGGCCGGACCGGCTTCCTCGGAACCCGACGCCTGCTGGTGGCGTGCGTACGCCCCGAAGAGCACGGCGACGAACAGTGCGGCGGCTCCGAGGAGCAACAGCCGGGAGACGAACGAGGCGCCGGTCTTGGTCTCCAGTACGGCTTGCAGCCCGGCGAGGTCGAAGACGTCGGCGAACTTGCCCGAGCCGGTGTACGGGTTGCGGAGCGCCAGCATCGCCAGGGTGGCGGCGGTGAGGGTGACCCAGCCGCGCACCACGAGCTTCTGCAGCGACCGTTCGGCTGACCCGCGGCGCCAGCACAGCAGGATGAAGGCGGCGCCGCCGACGAGGACGGTGAACCCGGCGTAGGCCGCGTACCGGGCGATCCCGTAGACGATGCCGACGGGTCCGCCGCCCGCCTGCTGCGTGGGCAGGGCGACGTTGGTGGCCGAGGGGGCGCCGATGGAGAAGGTGAAGGCGCCGGAGATGGGGTGGCCGTCGGCGGAGACGGCCTGCCAGGCGACGGTGTACGTGCCGTTGGGCAGGCCGGCGTGCAGGGCGGTGCCGTACCGGATGACCGAGCCGCTGCACATGTCGCGGAGCTCGCCGGTGTCCACGCGTCGGCCCTGCGGGTCCATGACGCGGATGGAGTCGTCGCCCATGGCGACCTGCTCCGAGAAGGAGAGGGTGACCTGGGCGGGTGCCGTGGCGACCACCGCCCCGTCCTGCGGGTCGCTCGCGGTGAGTGCGGCGTGTGCCGTGGCCGGTGCGGCCGCGGTGAACAGGGTTGCCAGCAGGGCTGCGAGGACCAGCGCGAGCCGCGGCAGGAGTGCCGTGATGCGGACGCGGGCTGGGGAAGGGGCGGGGGCGGTGGCCGTCATGGCGTGTCAGTTCCTCGGTCCGTCAGTGGGCGTTGGAGTTCTCTGCGTTGTAGGTCCGCTCTTTCACGTCGACCTCGACCTTGACCGGGCCGGCCTTCTCGAACCGGAGCTCGACGGTGATCTTGTCGCCGACGGCCGGCTTGCTCTTCAGACCCATGAACATGACGTGGTCGCCGCCCCGCGCCAGCTTCAGCTCGCCGTTGGCGGGCACGTCCAGCGACTGGACCTGCTGCATCTTCTGGTCCTTGGTCTCGTGGATCTGGAGATCGTCCGAGAGGGAGCTGGTGACGCCGGTCAGCTTGTCGGCGGTCTTCGACCCGTTCTTGATGACCATGAAGGCGCCGGCCATCTTGTCGTTGACCGGTTCCGGCATGAAGGCCCCGCTGACCGTCAGCTCGGGCTTCCCGCCGTCGGCCCCCGAGGAGTCGGAGGAGTCGGACGAGCAGCCGGATATGGCGAGCGCGGCCGTCAGGGAGAGGGCGGCGGCGAGGGTGCGGGTGGTGCGGCGGTTCACGGGTTCTCTCCCTTGACGAGCTTCGGCAGGTCCTTGGTGTAGTCATCGACGGTGGTGCCCTCGCCGTAGAGGGCGTAGCCCTCGTCGGTCTTGGGCGAGAACGCGATGACCTGGGCACCGTGCATGGAGACGACGTTGCCGTTGGCATCCTTCGTGGGGGCCTCGATGCCGATGCCGAGCGAGCGGGCGGCGGCCTGGATGGTCGCGAATTCCCCGCTCAGTCCGACGAAGGACGGGTCCTGGGCCTTGAGCCACGCGCCGAGGGAATCGGGGGTGTCCCGTTCGGGGTCCGTGGTGACGAACACGACCCGGAGGTTGTCCTGGTCCGCCTTGGGCAGCGCCTTCTTGGCGACGGCGATGTTGCTCATCGTCAGGGGACAGACGTCCGGGCAGTTGGTGTAGCCGAAGTAGATGAGCGTCGGCTTGCCCTTGGTCTGCTCGCGCAGGTTCCACGGCTTGCTGGTGGTGTCCGTGAGGACGAGTTCGGGCTTGTCGAAGGGGCGGTCGAGGACCGTCGCGGCCCCGGCCTTCTTCTCACCGGTGATCTGGGTGACCGAGCCGGTGTTCTCGGTCTTTCCACCGCCGCAGGCGGTGAGTGCGAGGGCGGTCGCCACCGCGAGGGCGGCGACCGTCACACGTGTGGTGCGCATGGAGGAATGTCCCTGTGATCGGGGATGGTACGGATGTTCTCGGAACGACACGGCCTGCGTGCGCGACGGGTCAGGAGGCGCGCCGACGCGAGGCGATGCCGAAGGCGACGCCGCCGAGGCCGATGACGATGCCCGCGATGCCGAGGGCCCGGGCGGTCGTGTCGGAGCTCTTGGCGGCCTCGTCGTGGTGGTCGCCGGCCGCCTTGTCGTCCTTGCCGGAGGCCTTCGCCTCGTCGGCCTTCTTGTCGCCGGTGTCGTGGTGGTCGTCGCCCTTGGCGGCGGTCAGCTTCAGGACGGGCGCGGGGGTCTGCGGCTCCGGGGCGCCTTCCTTGGCCTCCTCGATCCAGCGGACGACCTCGTTGTTGTCGTACGTCTGGATCGCCTTGAAGACCATCTGGTCGGCGTTCTCCGGGAGCTTGCCGACGGAGACCGGGAACTGCTGGAACTTGCCGGGCTCGATCTTGCCGCCGGACCAGGTCACCTTGGTGACGGCCTCGTTGATCTGCTTGCCGTGCACGGTGAGCGGCTTGTCGAGCTTGCTCTTCTCGACGCTCACGGTCCAGCCGGGGATGTCCTGCGGCATCACGGACGTGAGCGGCTGGTCGATCGGGAAGCTGACCTCCAACTGCGTGGTCGACGCGTTGTCGCGCTCGTTGGGGACCTTGAAGTTGATCGTCGCGTAGCCGCCCTTGGTGGCCTCGCCGGGCTGCACGCCGACGTGCGCGAAGGCGGGGGCGGACAGGACGAGGACGGTACCGGCGGCGAGGGCGGCGGCGAAGGAGACGCGAGAGGTCTTCATGGCGGTAACACTCCACGGAAGCAGGGGTGAGGGCTCCGCGCACGGGCGCGCGCGGAGGTCGCGGCACCGGTGCTCCCGAGGGGTGTGCTCCGGGACGTGGGTGCCGCGTCAGGCTGCGAGGGCGAGCGCCGCGGGCGGCCCGCGCCTGATCACCGTGTGCTGGAGCGCCTCGCGCCCGGTCGCCGCCGTCGCCGCGGCAGTGCCGCGTCCGGTGCGCCGGGTACGGACGGGAGCGCCGGGGATCCCGGCGGCGAGGGCGCGTACGAAGGCCAGCGCGGCGCGCAGCGGACGTACGGGGTCGGCTTCGGTGGAGAGCCGGGACAGTTCGAGGAGCCGGAGCAGCGCGGCGTCCCCCCGGCCCAGCAGCCAGCCGGCCGCCAGCGCGGCCACCAGGTGCCCGGCGAGCATGGCCGGGCTGAACAACCCGGTCGCCTGGTGCCCGGCGGCGTCCGCCAGGTGCTCGTGCGCCACGTGGCCCTGAGCCGCGGCGGCCTGGCCGGCCAAGGCGGCCGGGTCGAGGCCGGCGACTTCCAGGACCCTCCGCGCGTCGGCCGGGCTCAGCGGTACGGAGTTGCCCCCACAGACCAGCCGGGCGGCGAGCGCCGCGAGGGAGGTGTCGGAGTCCGCGACCGTCGCCCGCCCGGCGGCTTCGCCGTGCTGGCCGAGGCCGAAGAGGGTGTGGAGGCCGACCTGACCGAGGGTGAGCGCGGCGGCGATGCCGCCGGGCGAACGCCGGCGTCCCGAGAGCGGGGCCGCGACCGCGAACACGGCGACGAAGGCGGCTACCAGCGCCCACCAGGGCACGGCGGCGCAGGAGGCGACGACATGACCCACCGCGGACAGCACGACGCAGACCGCGGCGAACACCGCGGCCCGGGCCGTCCGGAGGCCGGCTCCGGTGTGCGTCGTACGGGGGGTAGTCATGGCCGGGCCATCATCGCACTGCGCTTAGGTCGTGCCTACGGCAGGTACGCGGGTGTCCAAGTGACCCTTGAGTTCCGAGCCCGGTCGGGGCGAGGCCTTCCGAAGCGCCGCGAAGGCGCGCGGGCGCCCGCGCGCGCGACGGGCCGACGGCCCCGCGTCCGGCCGTGCCCGTTTCGTACACCGTCTCCCGGGAGTGCCGCATCGGCCGAATGAGGGCTCGGGTGGCCGTGGGGGGCTTACGGCCCACCCGGGGCGGCAATAGGTAACCGTATGAGCATCTGGTGGTCTCTCCACTTGAGGCGCGAAGCTGCGAGCGTGCCGCTCGCCAGGCGACTGCTGCTGGGGACGATGGAGACCGCGGGGGTGGACCCGGACATCTCCTTCGACCTGTCGGTGGCACTGACCGAGGCGTGTGCGAACGCGGTGGAGCACGGCGGCAGCGGGGCGGTCCCCCGCTGCGGCTCCTCCGGCATCGGCGTCCCGGACGGCTCCGTCGACGGCGACGGGGATGGTCGCGACGATCCGGACGGGACCGGGGCGTACCACGTCACGGCCTACCTGGACGGGGACCGCTGCCGCATCGAAGTGTCCGACTCGGGACCGGGGTTCCCGGCCGCGACGGTGGCCCGTCGCAGACCCTCCCTGGCCGAGCACGGCCGGGGCCTGCACCTGATCGAGGAGCTCGCCGACCACGTCCGCTTCCGCAACCGGCCCGGCCGGGGAGCCGTGGTGAGCTTCGACAAGATGCTGAAGTGGCGCGACGACGCGCTGCTGAAGGTGTCGTAGCCGCTCCGCCCGAAGCCGTGACCGTCGGGGAAACGCGCCGGTGGGCGGGACCTCCCGCAGGAGGTCCCGCCCACCGTGTGCCGACGAACCGGCATCGGAGGCCGGTCGCCGGCCCCTCGAACTCCCGGCTCAGTCCTTGAGGCGGGCCATCCACGCCTCGACGTCGTCCGACGTGCGCGGCAGGCCGGCCGACAGGTTCCGGTTCCCGTCCTCGGTGACGAGGATGTCGTCCTCGATCCGTACGCCGATGCCGCGGTACTCCTCGGGCACGGTCAGGTCGTCGGCCTGGAAGTACAGACCCGGCTCGACGGTCAGGCACATGCCCGGCTCCAGCGTGCCGTCGACGTACGCCTCGGTGCGCGCGGCGGCGCAGTCGTGGACGTCCATGCCGAGCATGTGGCCGGTGCCGTGCAGGGTCCAACGGCGCTGCAGGCCGAGCTCCAGGACCCGCTCGACCGGTCCCTCCAGCAGGCCCCATTCGACGAGCTTCTCGGCGAGCACGTGCTGGGAGGCGTCGTGGAAGTCGCGGAACTTGGCGCCCGGCTTGACGGCGGCGATGCCGGCTTCCTGGGACTCGTACACCGCGTCGTAGATCTTGCGCTGGATGTCGGTGTAGCTGCCGCTGATGGGCAGCGTGCGCGTGACGTCGGCGGTGTAGAGGGAGTGGGTCTCCACACCGGCGTCGAGCAGGAGCAGGTCACCGGAGCGGACGTCGCCGTCGTTGCGGACCCAGTGCAGGGTGCAGGCGTGCGGGCCGGCGGCGCAGATGGAGCCGTAGCCGATGTCGTTGCCCTCGACGCGGGCGCGCAGGAAGAAGGTGCCCTCGATGTAGCGCTCGGACGTCGCCTCGGCCTTGTCGAGGACCTTCACGACGTCCTCGAAGCCGCGGACGGTGGAGTCGACGGCCTTCTGGAGCTCGCCGATCTCGAAGTCGTCCTTCACGGCGCGGGCCTCGGAGAGGTAGACGCGCAGCTCCTCGTCGAGCTCCTTGGTCACCTTGTCGGTGAGGGCGGTCTCGACGACGGAGTCGTGACCGCGGACGTTGCGGACCGGACCCTCCGCCTCGGCGAGGGCTTCGGCGAGCTCGCGGACGTCCTTGGCCGGGATGCCCAGCAGCTGCTCGGCCTCGGTGAGGGAGTGACGGCGACCGACCCACAGTTCGCCCTGGCCGGAGAGCCAGAACTCGCCGTTCTCGCGGTTGGAGCGGGGCAGCAGGTAGATCGTGGCGGTGTGCCCGGTCCCGCCCGTGGGCTCCAGGACCAGGACGCCGTTCTCGGTCTGGTCGCCGGTGAGGTACGCGTACTCGGTCGAGGCCCGGAAGGGGTACTCGGTGTCGTTCGAGCGCGTCTTCAGCCGGCCCGCCGCGATGACGAGGCGGTCGCCGGGGAAGCGCGCGGACAGCGCGGCGCGGCGCTCGGCGGTGTGCGACGCCTGGGCGATGGGCTCCAGGCCGCGGAGCTCCGTGTCGGCCCAGCCTGTGCGCATGCTTTCCGCGAGTTCTTCGCTGACGCCCGGGTACAGCCCGTTCTTGCGCTGCTTGTGCTTCTTCTGGGGCTGCTCTTCTTCCGGGGTCTCCGGGGTGAGCTCGTCAGCCACGTCTTCTCCTCAGCTGCTACGACATGCAGGTACCGGGTATGGACCTCATCCATCGTATGTGCGAAGAGAAGCCGCCCGGCGTGACCTGTGACATATCAGTCAAACCGGACGATCGTCTTCCGTGGCCTGCCCGCTCCCCCGTCCCCGTCGAACGGATCAGCCGAACCGGATCAGCCGAACCGAATCGGATCAGCCGAACCGACCGGACCAGCCGAACCGGATCGGATCAGCCGGGTCGGATCTCAGTCGAACCGAACGGCGAGCAGCACCACGTCCTCGTCCGGGTCCGCCGAGGGCGCGGCCGGGTCCTCCCCGGGCAGCACGGTCCGCAGGATGTGGTCGCAGATCGCCCCCGGGTCGTCCCGGGCCGTACGGGGAACCCCCGCGGCGGCCGCGTGCAGCCGGGCGTACGCCCGGTCCATGGCGTCACCGGTGCGCCGCAACAACCCGTCGGTGTAGAGCAGCACCGTTTCTCCCGGCGCGGGTTCGATCTCCACGCTCGGCGCCTCCCAGCAGGCGAGCATCCCGAGCGGTGCGGAGAGGGAGGTCTCCACGTACTCGGTGCGCCGCTCGCCGATCAACAGGGGCGGGGCGTGCCCGGCCCCGGCCAGGATGATCTTGCGTGCGGCGGGTTCGCAGTACGCGAAGAGCGCGGTCGCCGAACGGGCCGGCTCGGTGAGGCGCAGCAGCAGTTCGAGGTCGGACAGGACGGCGACGGGGTCCTCGCCCTCCATGACGGCGTACGCGCGCAGCGAGGCCCGCAGCCGTCCCATCGCGGCGACGGCGCTCGGCCCGGAACCGGTGACGGAGCCGACGGCCAAGCCCATGGCGCCCTCGGGCAGCGGGAGGGCGTCGTACCAGTCGCCGCCGCCGCGCGGTCCGGTGTGGTGCCGGGCGGCGAGCTGGACCCCGGCGATCCGGGGGAGCCGGCTGGGCAGCAACTCTTCGGCGACGGTGGCCAACCGGGTGCGCGAGCGGTCCACCTCGAGCATCCGGGCCAGGTGCTCGGCGGCGTGCCGGACGTAGAGCCCGACGAGGTCGCGTTGGCGCTCGCTCGGCTCGGCCTGTTCGTCGTACAGCCAGACGGCCGCGCCGAGCCGGCCGGTGGCGTCGGCGGTCAGCGGCAGCGCGTAGCTGGCCGCGTATCCGAGCCGGGCCGCGACCTCGCGGTGGCGGGGGTCGACCGGGGGTTCGTGGCCGCCGGTTGCGGGCGCCGCCGGTGCGGTGCCCGGCTCGGGGAGCACCTCGGAGCCGCCGTGGGCGTCCGGGAGTCCGTCGAGGATGCGGCCGTAGGAGGTGGCGCTGCGCGGCACCGTCTCGATGTGACCGAGGTCCGCGCGCCCCAATCCGAGGCCGATCGTGGTGGTGGGGCCCAGTCCGTCGGAGGGCTCCAGGACCACCAGGCCGCGACGGGCGCCGACGAGGGCGGCTCCCGCCCGCAGGAACTCCTGGAGGGAGGAGTCGAGGTCACGGGCCCGGGCGAGGCGCTCGGTGAGTTCGTGGAGCGTGGTGAGGTCCGAGACCATGCCCGCCAGCCGGTCCTGGATGACGCTGCTCGCGACAGGCTGGGCGGCCTGCGCGGGGGTGGTGCGTACGGGCGTGGAAGCCGGCGTGGGCGCCGGAGTCTGCGCTGACGCTGTAACTGCTGGATCGATTCCAGCCACTTTCGGCAGATGCGGGGCGCTCATGGCGTCCGCCTTTCCACCTGGTGCGATTCGCCATATAGCATCGCAAACCCCCAGATCGTGCTGCGCCGCCATCGATGGATCCACATCTACACGCACACGAGGAGCGATGTCCAGCATGGCACCAGCGGGAATATCGGTGTCCGAGGGACGACAACTCACTGTCCAGCCAGGGCTAAAACTTGGCCGGAAAAAGCTGGAAGCGGACGGTTTTTGCGATCGACTGGGCGGGCGTCGGAGTGGCTCCGGGTACGTAATCGGCAGTGCCCAGGGTCAGTTGACCCCGCCCGGCACCGCCGGGAACCGCCCGGCACGTGCCGTCGTCCTTAGCGGCGGCAGCCGGTCTCGACACCGGTGAGGGTCGCTCTCCGCCCCCGCCGGACGTTTGATGGACCCGTAAGAAAACTGCACGGACCGTGTGAACCTGCTTCCGGCGGACAGTGACGCGAAACGTGTACGTGTGGTGAAAAACCGCTCACATGGTGTGATGTGGCCCCTCGGCGTTCAACGGAAAGGAACGAGCGCTCATGCGCGAGATCCTCGGAAGGCGTCTCCAGCGGCTCCGCGACCGGTGGAAGACCCCGCGCGCCGCATCCCGCGCCGCTTCGGCGGCCGTGGCGACCGCGGGTCCGTCCCTGCTCGACGAGGCGCTCACCTGCGCCACCCTGCGGAAGTGGCCCGTGCTCCCCGGAGTGGGCCGGGCCGGCACGGACGGCGCGCGGTGCGCCTGCCCCGACCCCGACTGCGTGGTGCCCGGCGCGCACCCCTTCGACCCCGGACTGCTTGCCGCCACCACCGACCCCCGGATGGTGTCCTGGTGGTGGGCCAGGCGGCCCAGTGCTCCGCTGTTGCTGGCCACCGGAGGCACCGCGCCCTGCGCGGTGAGCCTGCCGGCCGTCGCCGCCGCGCGTGCCGTCGTACGACTGGACGCGCAGGGCATGCGCCTCGGGCCGATCGTCGCCACACCGACCCGGTGGGCGCTGCTGGTGGCACCGTACTCACTGGAGCGGCTCGGTGAACTCCTGTACGCCAAGGACCACGTGCCCGCCTCGCTGCGGTTCCACGGCGAGGGCGGCTACCTGTTGCTGCCGCCCTCGACCGCTTCCGGCGGCGGGCAGGTCCACTGGGAACGCGCACCCGTGACGGGCCCCGGCGGCCTGTGGCTGCCGGACGTCGAAGCCGTCGTGGACGCGCTCGTGGAGGCCAGCAGTGGTGCCCCGGGCGGCGGCAGCCGGCTCGCCTACTGAGCGCGGCGCCCTCGGGTGACCGCGACGGGCTCGGGGAGGGAACGTGCGGGGAGGCGTCGGAAGATCCCGGCGCCGGTCGCATCACTCGTACGGGTGCCAGCAGGGCCGGTTTCCAAGGGAATTGGGCGCGGGGATCTCCGGGGCCCTTTCCGGCGTCGCTATCTTCGGCGAATGAATCTCCGCCTGATCGGTATCGGCGCCGGTGTGCTGGTCATCTTGTCGCTTCCCCTCGCCGGGGCGATCGCCGGGCCGGATTTCGCCGGTCAGGATGACGGAAAAGGTGAGGGGTTGCTCTCCTCGCTCGGCCTGTCCGGCCCGTCCCGTACGCCGGTTGCGACCCGGACCCCGGAAGCGACGCGGTCCGTCGCACGCCAGGCCCTCCCGTCGGAGCCCGGGCCGGACGTGCGGCCCCGCACGGACACCCGGTGCGGTCCCGAACTCTCCTCCCCGGAAGGGGTGGAGGCGCAGACCTGTGTCCTGGAGAGCGGGGGGCAGACGTGGGGGCGGAGCTACTACCGCAACACCAGCGGACGGACCCTTGACGCCGTGCTGACCGTCATGGGACCCGAGGGGCGCACGGTGCAGATCCGCTGCGTCGTGGGAGCGGGGGACGAACCGGGTTTGTGCGAGACGCCCCAGGAGGAGTCCGCCGGAAAGCCGGACGACTACTCGGCGGTAGCGGAATTTGCAGTTCCGGATGATGAAGGGAAGTTGCTCCTGCGGTCCGGGAGCAACTCACCGGACCCGGGCGACGGTTGACCGAAGCCTGAAATGGAAGGGCCCGGTCGCTGGCGACGGGGGATGCACCAGCGACCGGGCTACAAGAACGGTAACAAGAGATCGCCTGTTCGCAAATTCGATCTCCGATATTCAGACACCGATTTGCAGGCGATTAGAGGGAGTTGCGGTCGCCGTCACCGCTCCCGCGCGCCCGCGGACGTCAGCTGAGCGTCACCTGGCGGTTCGTGAGGCCGCCGCGCGCGCGGCGCTCATCGGCGGTGAGCGGGGTGTCCGTGGCCAGGGCCGCGGCGAGCCGTTCCGCGAACTCGGCCGCCGGCTTCTCCACGTCGTCGGCGGAGACCCCGGTGGGCAGGTCCCAGACGGGGACGACGAGGCCGTGCGCCCGGAAGGAGCCCACGAGTTTGGTGCCCTCGCCGAGCGAGGAGGTACCTGCGGCGTGCAGTCGCGCCAAGGCGTCGAGGAGCTTCTCCTCGGCGTGCGGCATGACCCAGCGCAGGTGGTTCTTGTCCGGGGTCTCGCACCAGTAGGCGGCGTCGACGCTCTCCAGCTTGACCGTCGGGATGGCGGCCGCGTTGGCGCGTTCCAGCGAGGCGGCGATCTCCGGGGAGGAGGTCTGGGCGCTCTCCGACTCCGGAATCCAGAATTCGAAGCCGCTGTGCACAACCGGCTCGAAAACGCCGTCCAGCTCCAGCAGATCTTGAAGGCGGGTGCCCTCGGCCGGAACTCGACGTGCCGGAACCGGCGTTCCGGGCTCGGCCACGAGCGCGCGCTCCAGGGTGTCGGCCATGTCGCGGGCCAGGTCACCGGTGGTCGAGTCGTTCTGCAGGCCGAGCAGGACGGAGCCGTCCTCGCGGCGCAGGGCCGGCCACGCCATGGGCAGTACGGTCACCAGCGTGACGGACGGGACGCCCTCGGGCAGTCCGGCCTTGAGGGTCAGCGGGATGGTGGCCGCGGGCACGAGCTCGCGCAGCGCGACCCAGTCGCACTCGCCGGGCAGCCCCTCGAAGGGGCGCCGCACGTGCTCGGTGACGGCGTGCGCGGCGGCCGCGCCGTGGCAGGCCTTGTAGCGGCGACCGGATCCGCAGGGACAGGGCTCGCGCGCGCCCACCACCGGGATCTCCCCGTTGTTGAGCTGCGGCTTCGCGGTCTTCGCGGCGGGGCGCTTCTTGGCCATCGTGGGTGTCTCCCGGTTGCGGCGGTACGGCGGTCTCTCTGGTCGCGAGCCTAGCCGTTCGTACCGCCGGAACCGGTGGGGTGCGACCGGGAGCGCGGTCGGCGTGCGCTCCCGGACGGCCGCCCGCACGGATGACCGGTACCGCGGGGATCGATGCGGACGGTGCGGATCCCCGAACCGCTCACGGATCCAGGTCGTCGAAGGCCGATGCGAAGCCGATCGACGGGGCAGTGACGCGCGTAGCGAAATCCTCGTGCCGCGCCCCACGGGCGACGATCACCCACACGGTGACCTCACCCGCCGCCCCGTCCCGCACGCCCCAGTCCTGGGCCAGGGCGTTGATGATGTTCAGCCCGCGGCCGCCCCGGGCGGTGACCGAGGGCGTGGACGGGACCGGGCGGGTGGGCCCGCCGCCGTCCGTGACCTCGACCGTCAGTCGTCCCGCCTTGTCGACGCACCACGCGGCGCGTATCTCCCCGTCGCCGATCTCCCGCGCGCCCAGGGGCCGGCCGTGTCGGCAGGCATTGCTGAGCAGTTCGGAAAGGATCAGTACGGCATCGTCCACGACCGATTCGGACAGGCCGCTGATGCGTAGTTGTTCGCGCATGCGGTGTCTCGCCTCGCCCACGCCCGCCGGACCATGGGACACGTCCATGCACGAAGACGTGGGCACTTCTTGTGCCATCACCAACGCCACCCCCGGTACCTCCTTAGCCCCACGCCAAGATCTGGATGCCCCAATGGCCTGGACCGGAAACCGCCACAACCGGGTCGTCCGACGCATTCATGACCACTGATTGCGGAGCGGATGCGCCGGAGCACACCCCGTCACGCGGGGTTCGCCTGTGACGGGCGTGCAAATAGGGACGTCAGCGTCCCAGCTGTGACAGAACCTGACGGGGCCTGTTCGTGATGATCGCCTCCACGCCCAGATCGGCGCACAGCTGAACGTCTTCGGGTTCGTTCACGGTCCACACGTGTACGGAGTGCCCGGCGGTCTGGAGCTTGCGGATGAACCCGGGGTGGCTGCGCACGATCCGCATCCCGGGCCCGGCGATCCGCACCCCGGCGGGCAACCGGCCGTCGCGCATCCGCGGCGAGATGAACTGCATCAGGTACACGGTCGGGATCGTCGGGGCGGCGGACCGCACCCGGTGCAGGGAGCGGGCGGAGAAGCTCATGACCCGGACCGGGTGCGGACCGTCGGCGGGCGGGGCGTCCAGACCGAAGCGCTTCAGCAGGAAGAGGAGGCGTTCCTCCACCTGTCCGGCCCAGCGGGTGGGGTGCTTCGTCTCGATCGCCAGCTGGACGGGCCGCCCGGCGTCGGACACCAGCTCCAGCAGCCTCTCCAGGGTGAGGACGGAGGTGCGCTCGGGATCGGAGTCCCAGTCGGGAGACTCCTCGCGGTCCTTCCAGGAGCCGAAGTCGAGGGCGGTGAGATCGGCCAGTTCCAGGGCCGAAACGGCGCCGCGGCCGTTCGACGTACGGTTCACCCGGCGGTCGTGGACCAGGACCAGGTGGCCGTCGGCGGTCAGTCGGATGTCGCATTCGAGGGCGTCGGCGCCGTCCTCGATGGCCTTCCGGTAGGCGGCCAGGGTGTGCTCTGGGGCATCCTCCGAGGCGCCGCGGTGGGCGACGACCTGGATGGGGCGCGGCGTTGCGTGGGTCACCCGGTCATGGTGCCATCGTGGCGCACCCGCGCGTCCGGGCGAGTCCTGCGGATGCGTCCGAAATGTCGGGGATAAAGGATGGGGGGAGACGCACAGGTCCGGCTTACAGTGCTCTGACGGCTCATGGGAAAGGCTTCGCCCTGGAACTTGTGCGGCGCGTCGAACGTTTAGTCGGACCGGAGTCGGGTCGATATCGCCAGATATTTCCAGCAGCAGTGTCAGCCGTATGTCAGGTCAGTCGTATGTCAGCTGTGCTGTGTCAGCCGCTATAGGCCGTGTGTAAGCCGTGTGTGACGAGGAGAGAGCGCTGTGAGCACCGAGAACGAGGGCACCGCGGCCCAGACGCCCCCCGCGGCCCCGTCCGCACCCCCCGTGCCGGTGGCCGCTTCCACGCCTGACGGGGCCCCGGGCGCACCGGCCCCGGGGACCGATCGGACCCAGCAGCTTCCGCCGACCGCGCCCCCGCCCGCTCCGACCGCGCCGCCGCAGGCCCCGGCCCACGCTCCCGCCGACCCGGGCGCGCCGGCCCAGGGCTACGCCCAGGCCCCGCCGTACGGTCAGCCGGCCCCGGCGGCCGCGTACGGCGCCGAGGGCTGGCCCCCGCCCCCGCCGGCGGTTCCCGCGTACGAGGGCGGCGGCCACGGCGGCGGCGCCTGGGGCGCACCGCTCACCCCCGACGGCACCCCGCCCCCCAAGGGCAAGGGCCGGGGCGGTCTGATCGCGGCCGTGCTCGTGGCGGCGCTCCTCGCGGGCGGCGTCGGCGGCGGCATCGGCTACTGGGCCGCCCAGCGCGGCGAGGGCGGTTCCGGCTCGACGACGATCAGCGCGAGCACCCCCAAGGACCTCAAGCGGGACTCCGGCTCGATCGCCGGACTCGCCGCCGCGTCGCTGCCCAGCGTCGTCACCATCGAGGCCTCGGCCGGGGACGGCGAGGGCGGCACCGGCACCGGATTCGTCTACGACCAGCAGGGCCACATCCTCACGAACAACCACGTGGTCGCCTCCGCGGCGAACGGCGGCAAGCTCTCCGCGATCTTCTCCGACGGCAAGAAGTACGAGGCCGAGGTGATCGGCCGGGCCCAGGGCTACGACGTCGCCGTCCTCAAGCTGAAGAACCCGCCCGCTGGCCTCAAGCCGCTGGCGCTCGGCGACTCCGACAAGGTGGCCGTCGGCGACGCGACCATCGCGATCGGCGCTCCGTTCGGCCTGTCCAACACGGTCACCACCGGCATCGTCAGCGCCAAGAACCGTCCGGTGGCCTCGGGCGACGGCACCGGCAGCAAGAACTCGTACATGAGCGCCCTGCAGACGGACGCCTCGATCAACCCGGGCAACTCCGGCGGTCCGCTGCTGGACGGCCGGGGCGCGGTCATCGGCATCAACTCGGCGATCCAGTCGGCGGGCAACGGCGGCTTCGGCGGCGGCCAGGCCGGCTCGATCGGCCTCGGTTTCGCCATCCCGATCAACCAGGCCAAGAACGTCGCCCAGTCGCTGATCAAGACGGGCAAGCCGGTCTACCCGGTGATCTCGGTCTCCGTCGACCTCCAGGCGAAGGTCGACGGCGCGAAGGTCTCCGAGCAGGGCGCCCCCGCCAACGAGCTGGTCGACCCGAACGGCCCGGCCGGCAAGGCGGGCCTCAAGCCCGGCGACCTGATCACCGAGTTCGGAGGCAAGCCGGTCGACAGCGGGCCGACCCTGATCAGCATGATCTGGACGTACAAGCCGGGCGACACGGTGAAGCTGACCTACCAGCGCGACGGCAAGCCCACCACGGTCGACATCACGCTCGGCTCGCGCGTCGGCGACAAGTAGCGGGCGGATCCTCCGGTGGACCACGGGTCCACCGGGCGAGGAGACCGGCTTGATGGGAGGGGCCGTGGGCGGGAATCCGCTTACGGCCCCTCCCAACATCCGCTTATGCTTCGGTCGTGTTCGATTCACGGCACATACGGACATTCCATGAAGTGGTCACCGCGGGCTCCTACTCGGCGGCCGCGCGCGTCCTGGGCTACACCCAACCGGCGATCACCCAGCAGATGAAGGCGCTCGAACGCGCCGTGGGCACACCGCTGTTCACCCGCGTGGGCCGGACGATGAAACTCACCGAGGCCGGCGAGTCCCTGGCCCGTCACGCCGAGTCCATCCTGGGCAGCCTCTCCGCCGCCGAGGCCCAGCTGAAGGCCTACACGCGCCTGCGCACCGGCCGCGTACGGGTCTGCGGCTTCCCCAGCGCCAACGTCACCCTCGTCCCGGAAGCCCTGAGCGGACTCGCCAAAGAACATCCCGGCGTGCAGGTCGAACTGCTCGAAGGGGAACCGCCCGAGTCGCTGCGCCGGCTCCAGCGCGGCGAGTGCGACATCACCCTGGCCTTCACCTATCCGGGCCTGCACGAGGAGATCCCCGAGGACGTCGCCGAGGTCAGGCTGATGGAGGACCAGCTGACGGTGCTGCTTCCGACCGGGCACCCGCTCGCCCGCCGCCGGGCGGTGAACCTGGGCGACCTCGCCGAGGAACGGTGGATCGCGGGCTGCCCGCGCTGCCGGGCGAACCTGCTGCACGAATGCGCGGAGCTGGGCTTCGTTCCCGACATCCGGTTCGCGACCGACGACAACCTCGTGGTCCAGAGCCTCGTCGCACAGGGCCTGGGCGTGGCGATGATGCCCGCGCTGGTGCTGCCCTCGCTCTCGCTCAACCGGGTCTGCGGACGCGTGCTCCAGCCGGCGGCGCGCCGCCACATCGCCGCGTACGTGTACCGCGACCACCTGCGGATCCCGGCGACTGCCGTGGTGCTGGACGCGTTGAAGCAGGTCGCCTCGAACCGCGTCGGCTGCTGATCCGGCGACGCCACCGCACCCCAACCCATAAGCGGAGCTTGGGTTTTCAGGGCAGAACTGGTGTTGGACGTGATGGGCGGCCGGGCGGACGCTGCTCGCATGACCACCACCACGCCGGCCCGAACGACAGCGAGGATGGCCGCCCTCGTCAGTGAGATACGCAGGGTCGTGGACCGGGGACTGGCCCCCGACCTGACCGCCTACCTGGTCGGCGAACGACTCGCCCCGCACCTGGGCACGCCCGACCTGCTCACCGAGGGACAGCGCGAAGGCCACCTTGACCGGTACCGGCAGCACATCCTGCACACCGAACCGGACGGGAGCTTCTCGGTGGTCGCCCTGGTGTGGCTGCCCGGCCAGGAGACCTCCATCCACGACCACGTCGCCTGGTGCGTCGCCGGGGTCCACGAGGGCGCGGAGAGCGAGGTCCGTTACCGCCTCGCCCCCGCAGCGTCCCCGACGGAGCCCGCGCGTCTGGTGGCGACCGAGCAAGTGGTCAACGGCCAGGGCGACGTGTGCGGCTTCGCCCCGCCCGGCGACATCCACAAGGTGCGCAACTCCTGTCGTACGACGGCGATCTCGCTGCACGTCTACGGCGCCGACGTGGCCCGCCTGGGCAGCAGCGTCCGCCGGGTCTACCCGGAGCCGGTGGACTGATGGCCCTGCTGAACCGCACCCCGCACCGGCCGGAGCGGGTGCGGCTGCTCGACGTTTCACGTGAAACACGAAGTTCCTGGCCGGGGCTGCTCCTGGCCGCCGCGGGCGCGGTGGTGGCCTGGTGCGTGCACCTCCTGGTCCCGGCGGTGCCGATGCTCACCGCCGCCGTCGTACTCGGCATCGCCGTCGCCCACCTCCCCCGCCTGCGCACCGTCGTACGCGGGCCCGCCCGCCCCGGCCTGTCCCTGGCGGGCCGGCGACTGATGCGGATCGGCATCGTCCTGCTCGGTCTGGGGCTGGGCCTCGACCAGGTGGTGAAGCTGGGCTGGGCGACCGTACTGATGGTGACCGGCGTCGTCGCGGCCACCTTCTTCGGCACGCTCTGGCTGGGCCGCCGTCTCGGACTTCCGGGCGACCAACCCCTGTTGATCGCCACCGGCTACTCGATCTGCGGTGCCTCCGCGATCGGCGCGGTGAGTCAGGTCTCCGGCAGCGACGAGGAGGACGTGGCCTCCTCGGTGGCCCTCGTCACGCTCTGCGGAACCCTCGCCATTGCCGTTCTCCCGCTGCTCCAAAGCCCGTTGGGGCTCTCCGACCCGGCCTTCGGGCGCTGGGTGGGCGCGAGCGTCCACGACGTCGGGCAGGTCGTGGCGACCGCGCAGACCGCGAGCCCCGGCGCGCTCGGCGAGGCCGTTCTGGTCAAGCTGATGCGGGTGGCCCTGCTGGCCCCGCTGGTGGCGGCCGTGGCCTTCTCGCTACGGGCCCGGCGGCGCGGCGTACGCACGCCGTCCGGGCGCAGGCCCGCCCCGGTGCCGTTGTTCGTGGCCGGTTTCCTGGCCGCGGCCGCGCTGCGCGCGACGGGCACGCTGCCCGACGTGGCGCTGGAGTGGGCGCACACGACCCAGGAGGCACTCCTGGCAGCTGCCCTGTTCGGCCTCGGCAGCGCGGTGCACCTGCCGACGCTGGCCCGGACGGGCGGGCGGGCCGCGCTGCTGGGGCTGGGGGCGTGGGTGATGGTGGCGGGGGTCTCCTACGTGGGCGTCCTGCTCACCGTGTGACGCGGCGGCACAACGTGCGCCGACGAACGACATGACGCGGCGGAACAAGCGGAGTTGGCCATTTCCTGGCCGGAACCGACCGAACGTTCAGACTGCCCGCTGACATCTCACGGCCCCCGTGCGACTCTGCCCCGGCCACGCGTGGCAACACGGCGGATCCGCACCGACGGATCCGCACGTCCGCAGAGCCGCACATCCGCACTTCCGCACATCCGCACGTCCGTACAGCCGATCCGCACCGACAGATCCGCACCGACAGAGCTCTTCACCCCCACCCTGCCCGGGCCCGACCGGTCCGGGCACGGCAGAAGGAGTCCTGCGTGAATCGTCATCGCACGGCGGCGTCCGTCCTCCTCGCCGCGGGCACCTTGCTCGCGGGAGCCCTGACGGCGGCCACCCCCTCGGCCGCGGCGGAAGCGTCGCCCACCTCGTTCCGACAGCATCACAGTCAGGGGTTCTGGACCGCTGAACGGATGCGGCAGGCCCTCCCGCTCGACGTGACGGCCGCCCCCGGGTCGGTCCGGTCAACCCCCTCGGCCGCCGGCCGGCCCACCCTCGTGGCCCCGACGGCCGCCTCGGTCTCCTCCCCCGCCGCGTCCTCCGCCTCCGCCTCCCCGTCGGCGTTCCCGCAGGCCGGCGGCGCCTGGACGGGCGGCGGGGCGATCGTGAAGACCTCGGGCCGGGTCTTCTTCACCATGGGCGGCCGGACCGCGTCCTGCTCCGGCGACTCGGTCACGAGCGCCAACGGCAGCACGGTCATCACCGCCGGCCACTGCGTGAAGTACCAGGGTGCCTGGCACACGAACTGGGTCTTCGTACCCGCCTACGACAACGGCAACGCGCCCTACGGCCAGTGGTCCGCGACCAAGACCTTCGCCACGGACCAGTGGGCGGCGAGCGAGGACATGAACATGGACGTCGGCCTCGCCGTCGTCGCCCCCCTGAACGGCCAGAAGCTCAGCCAGGTCGTCGGGGCCCAGGGCATCCTCTTCAACGGCGGCTACAACAAGAAGATGTACTCCTTCGGCTTCCCCGCGGCGGCGCCCTACGACGGCTCCAAGCTCGTCTACTGCAGCGGCAACAGCAACAAGGACTTCCTGCTCACCAAGGACCACGGCCTGGGCTGCAACATGACCGGCGGATCCAGCGGCGGCCCGTGGTTCCAGGACTTCAACGAGGCGACCGGCCTCGGCACCCAGGTCTCGGTGAACAGCTTCGGCTACGTCTTCCTCCCGAACCGGATGTACGGCCCCTACTTCGGCAACGAGGCCAAGGCGGCCTACGACAAGGCCCAGACCTCCTGACCCACCCCGCTCCCGGCCCGCTCGGAACACCCACCCCACCCACCCCCACATCCCGGTACTCTGTACCGGCCAGGTGGGTTGCCCGAGCGGCCTAAGGGAACGGTCTTGAAAACCGTCGTGGCAGCGATGTCACCGTGGGTTCAAATCCCACACCCACCGCCGGTGAACGGCCCCTGACCGGGTTCCATGGTCAGGGGCCGTTCGCGTGCTCGGCGACCTCGTCCCAATCCGTCGCCGGCAGCTCGGCCCAGGTGATCCAGGACGCCTCGGGTGCGTCTCGCCCCCAGGGCTGCATGTCGGCGAGGGTCTCCGGTGAGACGTCGGCCGGTAGGCCGCGGTGGTCGGCGAGGGGACGGAACGTGTCGGTGTCGCGGACGCCGAACAGGGATCCGAACGCCAGGTAGGAGCGGCCGTCGTAGAGGTGCGCGTGGTTGATGGCTCCGTGCCAGGTGCGGTCGTCCTCGTCGAGCCGGCGGTCCCAGCGGCACTCGACGAAACCGTTCAGGTCAATGCCCATGGCCGGGATTGTTCCCCGTCGGGGTAAGGGGAGCGAGGCGTTTTTCGGGTTGCCGGGAGGGCTCGGGCGTGCGGTACGGCGTTCCTAACGCCCGCGGTCCTGCGCGAGGTCGGTCCAGGGGAGGGAGAGGGGGGCGGGGTCGGCCGAGGTCCCGGACGGGAGTCCCCGGGACCAGGGCGGTTGAGTCGTCAGCGGTCGCGGGGGAGGCCGAAGCCGGCCATTTCCTTCTCCTCGTACGAGAGGAAGCCCAGGTCGCGGTAGAAGGCGTGACTGACCTTGCCCTCGGGGGATGCGGCGTGGTCCGTGGAGAGCAGGAAGAAGCGGCAGTGTCGGTAGCGCTCCTTGAGCGCTTCGAGCAGCGCGCGGCCGATGCCCTTGCGGTGGTGGGCGGGGTCGACGAGCAGGTCCTGGACGTAGCAGACGTGCTCGTCGTCGGAGATCGTCCGCGCCAGACCCATGAGGTGCCCCGACTCGTCCCGGGCCGTCAGGACCAGGTGCGAGTTGGCCACGCCGCGACGCAGGCGCTCCGGGTCGGAGGTGTAGCCCACCCACCCCACCGAGTCGTAGAGGGCCAGCAATTCCCGTGCGTCGAAGGAGAGTTCCTGCTGAATGATCATGCGCTGCCCCTGTCTCGTCGGGTGTCCGGGCGCCGGTCGTTCCATGATCTTGTCAGATGTGGATTGGTGTCTTTTGGGCCGTCCGAGTGGTGTTTGTCGGAAGATCGGCGCGCGTTGTGGGGGCTCTCCGGTTGCGACCACATCATGACGAATGTATTCAGATCCATCCGTCGGAACATCGCGAAATGAGGCGCTCGTCATGAACAACCGCAGCACCGTCACGTCGATCTGGACCACCGTCCTCGCCGCTCTGGTGGCGCTCCTCGGCCTCCTCGGCCTCGCCTCGAAGACCGCCCCGGTGGCGGCCGCCGCGGTTGCCGCTCCTGCGGTCCCCGCCGTGCGCCGGCCGGTCGTCGTGGCGCGGCGGACGTGGCGGGCGATGATGCGGGGTGGGTCGCTCCCGCCGACGATCAAGCAGCGGATCCGCGCCGAGGCCCATGGCAAGACCCCGTCCGTCCGTCGCTCGACCACTGCTGCCGCACTTGCCGGGAACGCCGGAACCGCTGGTGCTGCCGGTACTGCCGTCGGAACCGAGCCGGCCGTGACGGTGCCGTCCGGTCCGGTGGCCGTGACGACGCGCCGAGCCGCTGGGCGGGGACAGCTGGGGCTGGCCGCGTAGGAGAGCTCGTCCGCAGTCCGCCGTAGTGGGCTCGGGAACGGTCCCGGGCGCGAGGGCGGGTGCGTGAAGCGGATGTGTGAAGTGAACGCGTAAGTGAGTGAGTGAGTGGTGAGGCCGTGGGAGCAGGCGCCACGGAAGTGCGAACGGTGGCCATGGGGCCGATGCCGGACGACCGGTGGTCGTAGGGCACGGGCCGTAGAGCCATGAGGGGTTGGGTCGGAGCTCGTGAGCCCGAGTCGGCGGGACCTGAAGGTGTGGGGCCCGAAGCACCTGGACCCGAGGTGGCGAGACCGAAGTGGCTGGACCCGAAGCAGTGCACTCGCAAGCGGTGGAGCCGGAAGTGGCGGAGCCGTGCGCGGTAGGACCCGAAGTGGCAGGAACGGTGTCAGGCAGGTTGCTCCGCCGGCAGGACCGGACGCTATAGGTCCGGAACGGTTGGCATGACGGCATGACGGCATGACGGCGTGACGGCGTGACGGCGTGACGGCACGTAGGCGAGCGCGAGGCGCGTGAAGAGCGCGACGTGAAGCACGTGAAGCACGTGAAGCACGGAAGCGCGGAAGCGCGTGAAGTGTGACGGGCGAAGGACGAAGGGTGAAGGACGAGCGCACAGTCGGAAACGTGATGCGCGAAGGGTGACGTACGCAGCGCTCCGCGCGAAGCGCGAAGGGTGTCCGGTCGTACCGAGTGGGAACGCGAGGCGCTTGAGCCCGGTCCGTTGTGGCCGTGGATCGCGTCGCGAAGTGCCCCGGGAGCGGGGCACGGTTGGCTTGCCCCGGCGGGCGCCGGGGGCGTGCAGGGGGCGTGAAGGTTGGTATCGCAGGGCCGCATGCCCGGGAGACGGTGGGGTTCCCGGATGACGCGGCCCTCTTCGGCATGTCCGGGGTGTGGGGGTTTGGCGGAACGCTTCGCCCTTTGTGCGGCACGGGTTCCGCTGGTGCTCGGGGCGCTGATCTGCGGCGTCGACGGAGCGAACCGGGTTTATCCGGAGTTGGTCATGCTTGCGGGGGAATCGGGGGCTGCGGGGTGGTTCGCCGGGGATTCGGTGGGCAACTCTGGTTCCGCGACGTCGTCAGCACACGCAACGACCGAGGCGGTCGGCCAACTGCCTCGAAGTACACCCGACTTCGGTTTCTGGAGGATTCAGACATGGCAAGCATCCGTACCGCCCGCGTCATCGCCGCCGTCGCCGCTCTCCCCCTCGCCGCCGCCCTCTTCGGCGGGGTGGCCTCGGCCGACAACGGCGCCTTCGCGAACGACGGATCGAATGCGAGCATCGCGAGCATCATCGGCAGCGGTGTGGGCGGCAACAACCACGGCAACTCCTCCACCTCGCAGCAGGTGGCCACCGGCTCCGGCGCGTCGAACCAGAACAACACGGCGCAGGTCAACGGATCGGCCTTCACGGCGATCCACCAGGCCAACTCGAACATCGCGGTGAACTTCTTCCCCTGGTGACAGCAGTCCCGCGGGCCGCTCGGGCGGCCACCGACCGTTGAGGGCGCCCGTACGACCGGACCGGCTGGGGTCCGGTAGTGCGGGCGCTCCCGCATGTCCCGCAGCCCGCTCGTCACGGGCCGGCATCCGCTGCCCGGCGGGGGCGGCCTCGGCTCCCGACCTTGACATCGCCACTGAATCTGACGGACAGTCAGGTTCACTCTGCCGATGTCCCGCCGGGAGGCCCGCGCCGTGCACCTCGCCCCGACCGAAGGCCAGTTGCGGCTGCGCGCCGAACTGCGCGCGTACTTCAAGAACCTGCTGCCGGACGGGGTCCCCGAAGGCCTCGAAGCGCAGCGCGCGGTCCTGCGTCGGATCGGCGCCGACGGACTGCTCGGCCTCGGCTGGCCCGTGCGGTACGGAGGCCAAGGCCGAGGTGCCGACGAGCAGTTCGTGTTCTTCGACGAGGCCTACCGCGCGGGCGCCCCCGTCTCCATGGTCACGCTCAACACCGTCGGCCCCACCCTCATGAAGTACGGGACCGAGGAACAGAAGGCCTACTTCCTGCCCCGGATCCTCAAGGGCGACATCGTCTTCGCCATCGGCTACTCGGAGCCCGAGGCGGGTACCGATCTCGCCTCGCTGCGCACCCGGGCCGTCCGCGAGGACGACGCGTGGGTGATCGACGGGCAGAAGATCTTCACGTCGAACGCCCAGAACGCGGACTGGATCTGGCTCGCCTGCCGTACCGATCCCGAGGCCCCGAAACACAAGGGCATCTCGATCGTCCTGGTGCCGACGGACAGTCCGGGCTTCGGCTGGACCCCGATCGACACGGTCGGCGGCCTCACCACCACGGCCACGTACTACGACTCCGTGCGCGTGCCGGCCGGTCACCTCGTCGGCCCCGAGCACGGCGGCTGGGGCCTGATCACCAACCAGCTGAACCACGAACGCGTCGCCCTCGCCGCCATCGGCATGCAGGCCGAGGACTTCTACGAGGCGGCCCTCCGTCACGCCCGGACCCCGGACCCGGCCACCGGCGAGCGTCCGGCCGACCTGCCCTGGGTGCGGTCCCGGCTCGCCGAGGCGCACGCCCGGCTGGCCGCCGTACGCCTCCTCAACTGGCGCCTCGTCCAGGACGTGGGCGCGGGCGCCCTCGCCCCCGGCGACGCCAGCGGGGTGAAGTTCCTCGGCACCGAGTCCACCGTCGAGGTGTACCGGATGTGCCAGGAGGTGGTCGGCGAGGACGCCCTGGTCAGGGGGCCCGACGCGTTCGCCGGCGGCGAGCTGGAGCGGATGAACCGGGCCGCCCAGATCAACACCTTCGGCGGCGGGGTCAGCGAGGTCCAGCGGGAGATCGTCGCGATGATGCGGCTCGGCATGAAGGGGAGGAAGCGATGACCGGGGCACAGGCCGCCCAGGAGGCGGACCCGTTCCACGAGCGGCTGAAGGCGTTCGAGGGGCGGCCCGCCGCCACCGCGGGCCGCGCCAAGGACGCGGTCAACGAGCCGATGATCCGGCATTGGTGCGAGGCGATGGGGGACACGAACCCCGCCTACACCGGCCCCGACGCCATCGCACCGCCCACCATGCTCCAGGCGTGGACCCTGGGCGGGCTGTCCGGCCACACCGACCGGTCGTCCGCCTACGACGAGTTGCTCGGCCTCCTCGACGGCGCGGGCTGCACCTCCGTCGTCGCCACCGACTGCGAGCAGGAGTACCTGCGGCCGCTGCGCCCGGGGGACACGGTGACCTTCGACGCGGTGATCGAGTCGGTTTCGGCGCGCAAGACGACGAAGCTGGGCAGCGGGCACTTCGTGACGACCCGGATGGACGTCCACGCGAACGGCGAGCTCGCCGGAACACACCGCTTCCGCATCCTCAAGTACGCCCCGGCCACCGCGGCGGCCACCGCCTCTGCCACCGCCGCGGCGGCGACCCCGGCTACCGCCGACCGGACGCCCGCCGCCCGCCGACCCCGCCCGGTCATCAACCGCGACAACCGGGGGTTCTGGGACGGGGTCGCACGGCACCGGCTCCTCATCCAGCGCTGCACCGGCTGCGCCACCCTCCGCTTCCCGTGGCTCCCCGGCTGCAACGCCTGCGCCTGCCCCGAATGGGACACCGTCGAGGCCTCCGGCGCCGGCACGGTGTTCTCGTACGTCGTGATGCACCACCCGGCGTTCCCCGCCTTCGCGCCGCCCTACGCGGTCGCGCTCGTCGAACTCGCCGAAGGGGTCCGGATGGTCAGCAACATCACCGGCGTCCCCTACGACAAGGTGCGCATCGGGATGCCCGTCCAGCTGGAGTTCCTGCGGGTCGACGAGGAACTCGAACTGCCCGTCTTCCGGGGGAGCGAGGGCTGATGGACTTTCACCCCACCGAGGAACAGGCCGCCGCGGCCGACCTCGCCGCCACGATCTTCGGAGACCTCGCCACCCACGAGCGCCTCGCCGCCGCGGGCACCGGTAGCGACGCCGAACTGTGGAAGGCCCTCACCGCCGCCGGACTCACCTCCGCGGTCGAGGACATCGGCCTGCTCGGCCTCGTCCTGCTGCTGGAGGAGCAGGGCCGCACCACCGCCCAGGTGCCGTACGCGGCCACCTGCGCGTACGGGATCCTGCCCCTGACCCGGCACGGCAGCGACGCGCAGCGCGCCCGGCTGCTGCCCGCCCTCGGTACGGGCGAGGTCGTGGTTTGCGGGGCCTTCCCTGCCCGCGGCCGGATCACCGCCTCGCCGGCGGGACGGCTCACCGGCAACGCGCCGTTCGTGCCCTGGCTGCGGGACGCCACGCACGTCCTGGTCCCGGACGCGGACCGCACCCTGTGGCTCGTACGGACCGACGCGCCCGGAGTACGCACCACCCCGGTGGACACCACCGCCCCCTGGGCGGCCGGACGGCTGGAGCTGGCCGATGCCGACGGGGAGCGCCTCGGCGACGGCCCCGGGGCGTACGAGGACACGCTCGCTGTGGCCCGTACCGCCTTCGCCGGCCTCCAGGCGGGCGTCTGCGCCGGCTCGCTGGCCCGGGCCGTGGAGTACACCTCCACCCGGGAGCAGTTCGGCCGGCCCCTGTCCACCAACCAGGGCGTCATGCTGCGCGCCGCCGACGCGTACATGGACACCGAGGCGATCCGGGTCACCGCGTACGAGGCGGCCTGGCGCATCGACGCCGGGCTCCCGGCGGGCTCCCACGCCCTCACGGCGGGTTGGTGGGCCTCCGAGGCAGGCAAGCGGGTCGTGCACGCGGGCCAGCACCTGCACGGCGGCATGGGCGCCGACCTGGACCATCCTGTGCACCGGCACTTCCTGTGGGGGCGCCAGTTGGACGCGTACCTGGGCTGCGGCAGCGAGCTGCTGGCCGAGCTGGGCACGCTCCTGGCCGACGCGGCAGACCTGCGCGACCTGCTCGACCCGCCCCACCCGTCCGAAGACGGCGCGGCAGCCGCCGCGATCCCGGCCACCGAAGGGGACGACGCATGAACGCCGGCGACACACCGCTGAGGGTCGGCGACACGCTGCCGCCCCTGGAGATACCGGTGACCCGCACCCTGATCGTCGCGGGCGCGATCGCCTCCCGCGACTACCAGGACGTGCACCACGACGCCGTGCTGGCCCGGGAGAAGGGCTCCCCCGACATCTTCATGAACATCCTGACCACCAACGGCCTCGTCGGCCGGTACGTGACGGACCGGCTGGGCCCGCACACCGTGCTGCGCAAGGTGGCCATCCGCCTGGGCGCTCCCAACCACCCGGGCGACACCATGACCCTCACCGGCACCGTCACCGCCCTCGACGGGGCCACCGCCGAGATCGGGATCGTCGGCGCCAACGGTCTCGGCCGGCACGTCACCGGAACGGTCACCGTGAGCCTGCGCCCGGGGGCCGCCGCATGAGCGTCCGTACCCGCGACCAGCTCGGCGGCCGGGCCGCCATCGCCGGCATCGGCGCGACGGAGTTCTCCAAGGACTCCGGCCGCAGCGAGCTCAAGCTCGCCGTCGAGGCCGTGCACGCCGCCCTCGACGACGCCGGGCTGACCCCGGCCGACGTGGACGGCATGGTCACCTTCACGATGGACACCAGCCCCGAGATCACCGTCGCCCAGGCGGCCGGCATCGGGGACCTCTCCTTCTTCTCCCGGATCCACTACGGCGGCGGCGCGGCCTGCGCCACCGTCCAGCAGGCGGCGCTGGCCGTCGCCACCGGGGTGGCGGAGGTCGTCGTCTGCTACCGGGCCTTCAACGAGCGCTCGGGCCGCCGCTTCGGCTCCGGCGTCCAGCAACGGGAACCCTCGGCGGAGGGCGCGGCCCTCGGCTGGTCCTTGCCCTGGGGCCTGCTCACCCCGGCTTCCTGGGTGGCGATGGCCGCCCAGCGCTACCTGCACACGTACAACCTCACCCCCGAGGCGTTCGGCCACGTCGCCGTCACCGACCGGCGGCACGCCGCCAACAACCCGGCGGCCTACTTCCACGGCAAGCCGATCACCCTCGCCGACCACGCGGCCTCCCGGTGGATCGTGGAGCCGCTGCGGCTGCTGGACTGCTGCCAGGAGACCGACGGCGGCCAGGCCCTCGTCGTCACCACCACCGAGCGGGCCCGGGACCTGCGGCAGGTACCCGCCGTGATCACCGCCGCCGCGCAGGGGGCGGGGCGCCGGCAGGAGGCGATGACCTCCTTCTACCGCGACGACCTCTCCGGGCTCCCGGAGATGGACGTGGTCGCCCGCCAGCTGTGGCGGACCAGCGGGCTGCGCCCCTCGGACATCGACGTCGGGATCCTCTACGACCACTTCACCCCCTTCGTGCTGATGCAGTTGGAAGAGTTCGGTTTCTGCCGGCGCGGCGAGGCCGCCGACTTCGTCGCCGCCGACGCGCTGCCGCTCAACACCCACGGGGGGCAGCTCGGGGAGGCCTACCTGCACGGCATGAACGGCATCGCCGAGGCCGTCCGCCAGCTGCGCGGCACCTCCGTCAACCAGGCCGAGGGAGCCGCGCACGCCCTGGTCACGGCGGGTACCGGGGTGCCGACCTCGGGGCTGATCCTCGGCGTCGACCGCTGACGTACGGGTGTCGGGGACGTCGCCGCGCGGGTGTCGGGGCCGCCTCCGTCGCCCACGGGTGGCGGGGCGCGTCCCTCCACCTTCAGGAGGTGGGGCACGGCCCGGTCCTACAACCTGAGACGGACCCGCGTTCGGCACCTGGGGCCGATCCGGTGGGCGCGGTCCGCTTCTAGCGTGGAGCCATGACCACGCCTGTGTGCACGCTCGCCTCGAACCCGACGCCGTACCCGTCGTTCTCGGCGTACGTACGGACCCGCGGCACGGTCCTGATGCGCACCGCGCGCTCGCTCACCGCCAACCCGTGCGATGCCGAGGACCTGCTTCAGACGGCCCTCGCCAAGACGTACGTCGCCTGGGACCGCATCGAGGACCACCGGGCGCTGGACGGCTACGTCCGGCGGGCCCTGGTCAACACCCGTACCTCCCAGTGGCGCAAGCGCAAGGTCGACGAGTTCGTCTGCGACGAGCTCCCGGAGGTCGAGGAGCCGCCCGCCGCCGATCCCGCGGAGGCGCAGGCCCTGCGGGACGCGATGTGGCGCGCGGTGACCCGGCTGCCCGACCGTCAGCGGGCCATGGTGGTCCTGCGCTACTACGAGGACCTGAGCGAGGTGCAGACCGCCGAGGTGCTCGGGGTTTCGGTCGGTACGGTCAAGAGCGCCGTCTCCCGAGCCCTGGTCAAGCTCCGCGAGGACCCGGAACTCACTCCGGTCCGCTGAACACCGCTCGTTTCACGTGAAACCCAGCCGTCGTTTCACATGAAACGTCGGCCCGTTTCACGTGAAACAGAACCCTCGTTTCACGTGAAACACCGCCACACGCGACTCCGCACAGTGATCGTCGCAGCTGTTTGTACTCCCGGGTAGTGACAGACCGACCGGTACGTGCGCAGAATCGGCAGCATCCGCACACCGCCGCAGCGCCGCAGCGCTCACCGGGAGGACGCTTTGCTGAGCACCATGCAGGACGTACCGCTCCTCGTCACCCGCATACTTCGACACGGGATGACGATCCACGGGAAGTCCCAGGTCACGACCTGGACCGGGGAGGCCGAGCCGCACCGCCGCAGCTTCGCCGAGATCGGTACCCGCGCCAACCGTCTGGCCACCGCCCTGCGCGACGAGCTCGGCGTCCGGCAGGACGACCGCGTGGCGACCCTCATGTGGAACAACGCGGAGCACGTGGAGGCGTACTTCGCGATCCCGTCCATGGGCGCGGTCCTGCACACGCTCAACCTGCGGCTGCCTCCGGAGCAGCTGGTCTTCATCGTGAACCACGCCGTGGACAAGGTCGTCCTGGTCAACGGCACCCTGCTGCCGCTCCTCGCACCGCTGCTGCCGCACCTGCCGACCGTCGAGCACGTCGTCGTCGCCGGCATCGGTGACCGCTCTGCCCTCGACGGCCTCGACGTGCGCGTGCACGAGTACGAGGAACTCATCGAGGGCCGCTCCGACCACTACGACTGGCCCGAGCTGGACGAGCGCCAGGCCGCGGCCATGTGCTACACCTCCGGCACCACCGGCGACCCCAAGGGCGTCGTCTACTCCCACCGGTCCATCTACCTGCACTCCATGCAGGTCAACATGGCCGAGTCGATGGGGTTGAGCGACAAGGACACCACCCTCGTCGTCGTCCCGCAGTTCCACGTGAACGCCTGGGGCCTGCCGCACGCCACCTTCATGACCGGCATCAACATGCTGATGCCCGACCGGTTCCTCCAGCCCGCTCCGCTCGCCGAGATGATCGAGCGCGAGAAGCCCTCCCACGCCGCGGCCGTCCCCACCATCTGGCAGGGGCTGCTGGCCGAGGTCACCGCCCACCCGCGGGACCTGACCTCGATGAAGCAGGTCACCATCGGGGGTTCGGCCTGTCCGCCCTCCCTGATGGAGGCCTACGACCGGCTCGGCGTCCGGCTGTGCCACGCCTGGGGCATGACCGAGACCTCCCCGCTGGGCACCATGGCCCACCCCCCGGCCGGCCTGAGCGCCGAGGAGGAATGGTCCTACCGGGTGACCCAGGGCCGCTTCCCGGCGGGCGTCGAGGCGCGCCTCGTCGGTCCCGGCGGCGACCACCTGCCCTGGGACGGCGAGTCCGCGGGCGAGCTGGAGGTGCGCGGCACCTGGATCGCGGGCGCCTACTACGGCGGCGCTGCCGGTGAACCCCAACGTCCCGAGGACAAGTTCAGCGCCGACGGCTGGCTCAAGACCGGGGACGTCGGCGTGATCAGCCCCGACGGCTTCCTCACCCTGACCGACCGGGCCAAGGACGTCATCAAGTCGGGCGGCGAGTGGATCTCCAGCGTCGAGCTGGAGAACGCGCTGATGGCCCACCCCGAGGTGGCCGAGGCGGCGGTCGTCGCCGTCCCGGACGACAAGTGGGGCGAGCGTCCGCTGGCCACCGTCGTCCTCAAGGAGGGTGCGACCGTGGACTACGCGGGGCTGCGCGACTTCCTCGCCGCGTCGATCGCCAAGTGGCAGCTGCCGGAGCGTTGGAGCCTGGTCGCGGCCGTGCCGAAGACCAGCGTCGGCAAGTTCGACAAGAAGGTGATCCGCAAGCAGTACGCGGACGGCGCCCTGGACGTCACCACCCTCGGCTGACCGGGCCGGCGGAGGTCAGCCGCGCGTGAGCCACGGCCGCAGCAGCCTGCTGACGGCCGGCATGGCCACGTAGGTCATCAGGGTGCTGAAGACGACCGCGAACGCGGCCGTCCGCAGCACGAAGTGCAGGTCCACCAGGTACGGCCCGAGCACCGCGTTGCCCACCAGCGAGATCGGGAAGATGGCCAGCCCCGAGCTGACCACCATCTTCCAGCGCGGCGGCGCGGGCCGGGTCGTACCCGGCTTGGCGAACCACGTTTCCATGCCGTGCAGTTCGCGCCGGGCTATCTCGGTGTGGTGGTGGCCGAGGCAGTTCGAGAACCACTGCGCCCGCTCGGGCGAGTCCTGCCAGCGCGCCAACGCGTCCTGGTTGCGGAAGCGGTGCACGAGGAACCACGGCCCGCCCTCCACCGCGGGCCGGAACAGTCCGTAGCCGAGGTGGTCGGGGAAACCGGCGGCCGTCTCCAGGATCCCGTGCGCCCACGCCTCGAACGTCTCCTCGTGGCCCGGCTCCACCTGCCGGGCGATCAGGAGGCTCACTTCGCCGTTGTCGGCGGGGACGGTCTGCTCGGACGTGTCGGTGATGGCCATCGGCCCAGGATGACTAGTTGGTGCCGATCTTGGCCAGCAGGTCCACGATGCGGCCCTGCACGTCCGCGGTGGTGGCCCGCTCGGCGAGGAACAGCACGCTCTCCCCGGAGGCCAGCCGCGGCAGTTCGGACGGCTCGATGCCGGCGGTCGTGTAGACGACCAGCGGCGTGCGGTTCAGCTGCCCGTTCGCGCGCAGCCAGTCCACGATCCCGGCCCGCCGGCGCCGGACCTGCATCAGGTCCATGACCACCAGGTTGGGCCGCATCCGGCTGGCCAGTTCCACGGCGTCGGTGTCGGCGCCCGCCCGTGCGACCTGGAGGCCGCGCCGCTCCAGCGCCGCGGTCAGGGCGGTGGCGATCTCGGTGTGCTCCTCGATCAGCAGCACCCGGGAGGGGTGCTGCTCGCTGTCGCGCGGCGCGAGCGCCTTCAACAACACGGCCGGATCGGCGCCGTACGCGGCTTCCCGCGTGGCATGACCCAGCCCGGCCGTGACCAGGACGGGTACCTCGGCGGCCACCGCGGCCTGCCGCAGGGACTGCAGGGCGGTCCGGGTGATCGGACCGGTCAGCGGGTCGACGAACAGGGCTGCGGGGAAGGCCGCGATCTGGGCGTCGACCTCCTCACGGGAGTGCACGATCACCGGGCGGTAGCCGCGGTCGCTCAGGGCCTGCTGGGTCTGCGCGTCGGGCGCGGGCCACACCAGCAGCCGGCGCGGGTTGTCCAGCGGCTCCGGAGGCAGCTCGTCGTCCACGGGCCGCGGTACGGGCCGGTTCACCACCTCGACGGCGCCACCGGGGCCGTCCAGCGGTTCGGGGCCCTCGTCGGAGCCCGCCTCGGGCGCCCCTATGGCGAAGGCGCGTCCCTGGGGAGCCGGTTCGGAGAGCCGACGACGCCGGCCCGAGCCGGAACCGCCCTGCCCCGCACCGTTGGTGTCGCCCGCGCCGGGGTCCACGGAGATGCCCTGACCCAGGGTGCCGAGCGCGCGCACGCTGATCGGCTGCCCTGCGGTCGCAGGGGCGCCGGCGGGCCGGCGGGCACCGGGGACGGCGGCCGGAGCGGCCTGCCCCGCCTCCTCGGAAGCGGTACGGGCCGACGGCACGGGCCACGCCGGGGTGGCGGGCACCCCGCGGCGCCTGCCGGTCGGGTGCGCGGGATCCTCGGAGTCCTCGGCGGAGACCTCGGGCGCCTCGGGATCGGCGGTCGTGGGCGCACCGAGCACCCGGCGCCCGCGCCGGCCCGACGCGTCGGCGTCGGCTTCGGCGGGAGCGGGGGCCGAGCCGGCCATCGCGGGGGCCTGCGGGGCGGCCGGAGTCGGACCGGCGGGCAGCGCGAAGCCGCCCTCGGGGGCGATGGGGCGGGGCGCCGCGAGCCCGGCCGCCGGCACGGGACCACCGGGCTGCGCCGCCGGAGCCACGGGACCCAGCGCCCTGCGGCGTCCGGCCGGATGCTCGGTGACGGGTACCGGGGGCACCGCCGGTACGGGGGGCAGCGCGGGCATGGCGTTGCCCCGCGGGGGCACGGGCCGGCCGGCTTCGCCGCGCTCGGCGTCGGCGCTGCCGTCGCCGTCCCGGCCGCGCCGGCGCCCGGTGCCGAGCCCGGCGGGGTTCACCGGGGACTGCGCGAGTTCCGCCGGACCGGAGTCGACGGGGCTGCCGTCCGCCCGACGCCGCCCGGACGGCAGCGCCAGCGCGCCCCCGCCCTCACGGGCCCCGGGGGCCTTCGCCCCGTCGGCCGCGTCCGCCCCGTCGTCCAGGAAGGCGTCCACACCGCGCCGGGCCCGGCGCCCACCGGGGCCGTTGCCGTCCGAGGCGTTGCCCGCGCCCTGGCCGCCCTCCGGCGCCGGCGGCTCCTCGGGGGGCTCCGGCAGGGTCACCGTCCCCGCGCCCGAGCCGAGCGGCAGTTCCAGTACGTACGCCCCGCCGGGCGCACCCGGCACCTCCACCGTCTGCAGGACTCCGCCGTGCGCGGCGACGATGCCCCGTACGACCGGCTCGTGCACGGGGGTACCGCCCTCGTGGGGGCCGCGCACCTCGATCCGTACGACCTCGCCGCGCTGGGCGGCGGCGACCACGATCGTCGAGTCCCCGTACCCGCTGCCCTGGGCGGTCTTGCCGGTGGCGTCCACGCCGGCGACGTCGGCGACCAGGTGCGCGAGGGCGGTCGCGATGCGTTCCGCGTCCACCTCGGCCTCGATGGTCGGGGCGTGCACGGCGAACTGCACCCGGCCGGGGCCGATCAGTTCGACCGCGCCGTCGATGCCGTCCGAGACGACGGTGTTGATCAGGACGTTCTTCTTCTTGAGCTTCTCGGCGCCGGCGTCGAGCCGCTGGAAGGCGAGCACGTTGTCCACCAGCGCGGTCATCCGCGAGTACCCGGCGGCCAGGTGGTGCAGCAGCTGGTTCGCCTCGGGCCACAGCTGGCCCGCGTCGTCGGCGGCCAGGGTGGCCAGTTCCCCGCGCAGTTCGTCGAGGGGGCCGCGCAACGACTCCCCGAGAACGGCCAGCAACTGGGCGTGGCGCGCCGCGAGGGCGTCGTAGGCCCGGCGGTCGGTGAACGTCATGACGGCGCCGACGAGCAGCTCCCCGTCCCGTACGGGCGAGGTCGTCAGGTCGACGGCGACGGGCTGTCCGGACTTGTTCCACAGCACCTGCCCGCGGACCCGGTGCTTGCGGCCGCTGCGCAGGGTGTCGGCGAGGGGGGACTCGTCGAAGGGGAACGGCGAGCCGTCGGCGCGCGAGTGCTGCACCAGCCCGTGCAGCTCGCGGTTGCCGAGGTCGGTGGCGCGGTAGCCGAGGATCTGCGCGGCGGCCGGATTCACCAGCACGACCCGACCGTCGGTGTCCGTGCCCACGACGCCCTCGGCGGCGGCCCGCAGGATCATCTCGGTCTGCCGCTGCGACCGGGCCAGCTCGGCCTCGGTGTCGACGGTTTCGGAGAGGTCCCGCACGACGAGCATCAGCAGCTCGTCACCGGTGTAGGCGGGCTGGGGCTCGCGGTAGGCGTCGCGGCCGTCGAGGTGGGCGCTGGTGACCTCGACGGGGAACTCGGAGCCGTCGGTACGGCGCGCGGTCATCCGCTTGGGCTTGGAACGCCCCTCGTCGTTGTCGCCGGGCCGACGCATCGAACCGGGGATCAGCTTGGAGTCGAACTCCGGCAGCAGGTCCAGCACGCCGCGTCCGACGAGCCCCGTGCCGGGGCTCTCCATGACCGCGAGGGCGATCGAATTCGCGTTGACGACCGTGCCGTTGGCGTTGACGAGCAACAACGCGTCCGGAAGCGCGTCGAGTATTGCTGCGAGGCGAGCAGCGCCTCGGGATGGCCTGCTGCTCACGACGAGCTTCCTCCCTGACCACGACTACCGGCATGTCACGGGAGGAGTCTAAGCGCACGGCCCCGCGGCGGGGTGGCGGATGTACGGGGGAAAACGCGCATCCGGCGCATACTCCCAGGTCAGGAACGCGCACTCGGAAGCACAGGTTCCAACTCGTTCCACCGGGCGATGTCGCATCCGTTCTGCCGGCGGAACGTGCTGTCCACCTTCTCGCCGCGCCAACTACCGGTGACGCGGGCGGTCGCGGGGCCGCCGTCCTGGAAGGTGCAGATCTGCCGCTTCGGCTCGGCGGCGAAGGGATTCTTGCCCTGCCGGGCGAGTTCGTCCAGGCGCGCGCAGGCCTTCTTGGCCTCGGGGTGGGTGCCGCCGACGGGGTCGCACTCCAGGCGGTACTCGCCGTCGAGGAACCGGTTGCCGGTCTCGGAGACGGCGATGGTGAGGTGGTCGGGGGCGGGGGCGGACAGCAGTCGTGCCACCGGCAGGGACGGCAGCGGCGGCAGGGGGCCGGCGGCCGCTGCGGCCAGGGCTGAGGTGACGGCGAAGGCGGCGAGACGCAGCATGGGGCACTCCAGGTCGTCCGTACGTCGTACGCCCCACCAACGACGCGCCCGCCCCGATGTTGCGTACGGGCAGGGGATGTGCGGCGTACGTGTGCCGCACGTGTGTGCCGTGCCCCGGCCGATCCGGGTGTCGTCACCCCGCCGATCCGGCTTTTCGAAGGAGCGGGCTTAAGGCTTTGCCCTGCGCCCCCGGCTCCTTGTACCGTGGGAGCGGATTGGTGAGCGGCCCTACGGCTGTGTCATCATCTGCACGCACCTTCGTACGCGGGGGTGTGCTGGAGGCGTCGCCTAGTCCGGTCTATGGCGCCGCACTGCTAATGCGGTTTGGGGCTTACCCCCCATCGAGGGTTCAAATCCCTCCGCCTCCGCACCTGACGAAGCCCCGGTCCACACGGACCGGGGCTTCGGTGCGTTCCGGGACGTTGACGCGGGCCGCCCGCGTCCGGTCGGCTCCGGGCGCTCGCCCGGCGGAGTGTCCTGCGGGCGGGCGCGAAGGACTCCCCCGCGAACCTCCGGACGATCTTCTTCTGGGACGTTTTCGCAGCTCAGAAGGGGTGGAGCTAATGGATTTCGCGTCCCGCCGAGGTCCATGTATTGTTGTTCTCGCAAGGCCAACCGGGCGCAAAACCCCGAGAAGCCAAGCACTCGTAGCTTAACGGATAGAGCATCTGACTACGGATCAGAAGGTTGCAGGTTCGAATCCTGCCGAGTGCACAACCGAAAGGCCCCCCAGTTCGCTGGGGGGCCTTTTGCGTTGCCTTGACGTCGCCGTCGCTAGCCTTCGAAGGACTGTTGATCGTTTCGATCCTTCGAGGGGGGACCCATGGGTCTGTTCGGGAACGCGCACACCGTCGATCCGGTTTCGGCGCAGCGGGACTACGCCCGGCTGCTGGGGCACGGCGAGCAGGTGCACGCCGCCTATCTGCTGATCCGGGACACGATCCTGTTCACCGACCGGCGGCTGGTGCTCGTCGACAAGCAGGGACTCACGGGGAAGAAGGTGGAGTACCACTCGATCCCCTACCGGAGCATCACGCACTTCTCCGTGGAGACCGCCGGTCACTTCGATCTCGACGCCGAGCTGAAGATCTGGATATCGGGCACCTCGGCGCCGATCGAGAAGACCTTCACCAAGGGCGTGGACATCTACGAGGTGCAGGCGATCCTGACCCAGTTCGTCGCGCGGTAGGACGGGACGCCGGGGCCGCGCGCTAGCGGCCCCGGCCGGCGGCCGGGGCCGGGTGGCCGGGTGCTCGGGTGCTCAGGTGCGGACGCGGGGCAGGCCCGTCACGGACATCACCAGTGAGTAGAGCGAGGTGGTGGCGGTGATGAAGAGGCGGTTGTTCTTCGGGCCGCCGAAGGCGATGTTCGAGACGGGTTCGGGGACGCGCACGCGGCCGATGAGGTCTCCGTCCGGCGCGTAGCAGTGCACTCCCGATTCGATGGCGGCCGCCCACAGCCGGCCCTCGTCGTCGAAGCGGATGTTGTCGGCCCGGGGGCAGGTCGTGAAGACGCGGTCGCCGCTGAGGGTGCCGTCCGCGTCGACCTCGAAGGCGCGGATGTGGCCCGCGCGGGTGTCCGCCGCGTACAGCTCGCTCTCGTCCGGGGAGAAGACCAGGCCGTTCGGGCCGAGGAAGTCGCCCGCGACGAGGCGGACCTCGCCGGTGGCCGGGTCGGCGCGGTAGAGGTTGCAGGCGCCGATCTCGCTCGGCGCGCGGTGGCCCTCGTAGTCGCTGGTGATCCCGAAGTCCGGGTCGGAGAACCAGATGGAGCCGTCCGAGCGGACCACCGCGTCGTTCGGGCTGTTGAGCCGCTTGCCGTTCCAGCGGTCGGCGACGACGGTGATCCGGCCGTCGGGTTCGGTCCGGGTGACGCGGCGGTTGCCCTGCTCACAGGTGATCAGGCGGCCCTCGCGGTCCAGGGTGTTGCCGTTGGAGTGGCCCGCCGGCGAGCGGAACACCGAGACCGCGCCCGTGGTCTCGTCCCAGCGCAGCATCCGGTCGTTCGGGATGTCGCTCCACACCAGCTGGCGCCAGGCCGGCAGGTACAGGGGACCTTCGGCCCAGCGGCAGTCGTCGTACAGCCGCTCCAGGCGCATGTCGCCGTTGGCGCAGCGGCCGGTACGGAAACGTTCGTCCAGGATCTCGTACAAGGCGCGGTCGGCTATGGCTGACATTCTTCCCCCTGAGTTCCAGTTTCCCGAATTTTGTTCGGTGTGATGGTGAGATTGCAGGATCAGGTACCGTCTTCGCAAGAGCTGCCGGCTCATGAGAGGAAGATCGCGTGGACGACATCGACCGGGCGCTCGTCCTGTGTCTCCAGCAGGACGCGGGTCAGTCGTACGCAGCCCTCGGCGCCGCCGTCGGGCTCTCGGCCGGGGCGACCCACGAACGGGTGCGCAAGCTCCGCGAGCGCGGGGTCATCCGACGGACCACCGTCGACGTCGACCCGGCCGCCGTGGGCAGCGGGGTGCTGGCCTACGTGATGGTCGACTCCCGCGTCTGGATGGGCGAGTCCGGGCCCGCGTTCGAGGCGATCCCGGAGATCCAGGAGGCGCACGTCATCGCGGGCAGTGCCTCCGTCCTGGTCAAGGTCCGCACGGCCTCCACCGGGCAACTGCAGGACGTACTGCGCCGGCTGTACGCGATCGAGGGGGTCAGCGGCACGCACGCCACCGTCGTCCTCGACACCTTCTTCGAGCGGCCGCTCCCGCTGTGACCTGGAGGTGCACCGGCATCCGGTGGTCGGACGGGAGGCCCGCCATCGGATGGACCGGCCGCGAGGACCGCGACAGCCCGCTCGCCCTCGGGCAGCGCCTGGCGTTCACGGCGGTGGGCGAGCGCCGCTGCCTGGGCGTGCGCCGGGCCGGGAAGCGCACCCCCTGTCCCACGGGCCTGGCCGTCCCGGGCCGTACGGGGAACGCCCAGTGCCCCGAGTGCGCCCGTCTGGACCGGTCCTTCTCGGTGGCGGCCGACACCAACGCCGCCGATCCGCGCCCCTACCGCGTCTACCTGGCGTGGTTCGGCCCGGACACGGTCAAGGTCGGCATCACCGCCGAGGAACGCGGCCCGGCCCGGCTGCTGGAGCAGGGCGCGGTGACGTGGACCTGGCTGGGGCGGGGCCCGCTGATGGCCGCGCGCCGTACCGAGGAACTGCTGCGGGCCGCCCTCGGGGTGCCCGACCGGATCGCCTACGCCCGCAAGCGGGTCCTGCGCGGCCTGCTGCCCGCCGAGTCGGAGCGGGCCCGGGAGGTCGCCGAGCTGCACGCCCGGTCCGCCGCGCTGCCCGGGTGGCCGGAGTCCCTGGAGCGGCTGCCGTGCGCCGTCGTCGACCACGCCGCGCCCTTCGGGTTGGCCGGACTGCCCGCCCCGGCCCGCGTGGTCACCGAGATGGTGCCCGGCGGGACCGTGGTGGGCGTACTGGCGGGCGCGGCCGGGCCGGACCTGCACTTCGCCGACGGGATCGTGGTGGACGCGAGGCTGCTGGCCGGTTGGGAACTGGCCGCCGTACCCGGGGAGGTGGAGGCCGTCACCGACGTACCGCTCGCGGACATCGCCCCGCCGGCGCCGGAGGCCGAGCAGGACGGGCTGTTCTGACCGGAGGGGGAGCGCTCGGGCCGACTCCCGCCCCCGACGGGCCCCCGGGTCAAAACTTGGATCCCTTTGGCCTTCCGCGGCCGATTGCGGTGGACACGCCGGAGCGGTCCGCCGAGGGTGGTGGGCATGAGCATCCAGCCCGTCCAGGCGTTCGAACCGCCGTACGTCATGGCCGTTTTCAGCAATGTCCGCACCCCCGACGAGAGCGGATACCCCGAGACCAACGCCCGGATGAACGAGATCGTCGCGCAGAACCCCGGCTTCCTCGGCTACGAGTCCGCGCGCACCCCCGGCGGCCTCGGGATCACCGTCGCCTACTTCCGCGACCACGAGTCCCTCGCCGTCTGGCGGGAGGACCTGGAGCACCAAGCGGCCATGAAACAGGGCCGCGCCCACTGGTACGACAGCTACACCCTGCACGTCGCGACGGTCGAACGGAGCCACGGCTTTGTCCGCAACGGCTGATTCGTGGGGGACCACAACGGATGGCACGGTCCGGGCGGTCCGGGCCTTCCGGGAGCGGCTCGGGCTGCCGGGACTGGTCGACGTCCACACGCACTTCATGCCCGAGCGCGTCCTGGACAAGGTGTGGGAGTACTTCGACGCGGCAGGCCCGCTGACCGGCGTCGCATGGCCCATCACCTACCGGCACGAGGAGGAGCGACGCATCGCCCTGCTGCGGGAGTTCGGCGTGCGGGCCTTCACCGCCATGCTCTACCCGCACAAGCCCGGGATGGCCGCCTGGCTCAACTCCTGGGCCGTCGACTTCGCCGCCCGCACCCCCGATTGCCTGCACACCGCGACCTTCTTCCCGGAGGAGGGCGTCGCCGCGTACGTGGGCCGGGCGCTCGACGCCGGGGCCCGCGTCTTCAAGGCGCACCTCCAGGTCGGCGGCTACGACCCGAACGACGACCGGCTCGAACCGGTCTGGGGACTGCTCGCCGAAGCCGGCGCCCCCATCGTGATCCACTGCGGTTCGGGCCCCGTGCCCGGCAAGCACACCGGCCCCGAGCCGATCGCCCGGCTGCTGGCCCGCCACCCCCGGCTGCCGCTGGTCGTGGCGCACATGGGCATGCCCGAGTACGTCGACTTCCTGGACCTGGCCGACCGGTACCCGGAGGTCCGCCTCGACACCACCATGGCCTTCACCGACTTCTCCGCGCAGTTCAGCGACTTCCCGCCGGGAGACCTCGGACGGCTCGTGGACCTGGGCGAGCGCATCCTGCTGGGCACCGACTTCCCGAACATCCCCTACCCCTACGAGCACCAGCTGGAGGCCCTGGAACGCCTCGGTCTGGGCGATGACTGGCTGCGCGCCGTCTGCCACGACAACGGCGCCCGACTGTTCCGCCTCGACGGCTGAGGGACGCTCGGGAAGCCGCCGGGACCCCGCAGGCGATTCTCAGGAGATTCACAGGAAGGGGCAAGAACGCTCTCAGAGGCGGCGGCCAGCGTGAACCCATGACTGCGACGACCACCTCCCACGCGTCCACGTCCACCGGCAACCCGACGGCCCTCGTGCGCCCCGACGGGGGACCCTGCCGGGTCCTCGTCGTCGACGACGAGGCCTCCCTCTCCGAGCTGCTGTCCATGGCCCTGCGCTACGAGGGCTGCCAGGTCCGCAGCGCCGGCGACGGGGCGGGCGCCGTACGGGCCGCGCGCGAGTTCCGGCCGGACGTGGTCGTGCTGGACATCATGCTCCCGGACATGGACGGGCTGGCGGTGCTCGGCCGGCTGCGGCGGGAGATCCCGCAGGTGCCGGTGCTGTTCCTGACGGCCAGGGACTCGGTCGAGGACCGGATCGCGGGCCTGACGGCCGGCGGCGACGACTACGTCACCAAGCCGTTCAGCCTGGAGGAGGTCGTGGCCCGGCTGCGCGGCCTGGTCCGCCGCTCGGGCGCGGCGCAGGCCGCACGCGGCGGCTCCGTCCTGTCCGTCGGCGATCTTCGCCTCGACGAGGACAGTCACGAGGTGGTCCGGGGCGGCCAGGAGGTCCACCTGACCGCCACCGAGTTCGAGCTGCTGCGCTACCTGATGCGCAACCCGCGCCGCGTGCTCAGCAAGGCGCAGATCCTGGACCGCGTCTGGTCCTACGACTTCGGCGGCCAGGCCAACGTGGTGGAGCTGTACATCTCCTACCTGCGCCGGAAGCTGGAGGCGGGCACCGGCCTGCCCCCGATGATCCACACCCGGCGCGGCGCCGGATACCTGATCAAGCCGGCCGAGTAGTGCCCGTACGCCTCCCCCTGCCGGCCCGCCGGTCCGCCCGACCCGCCGCCCGCCGGTCCGCCCGACCTGCCGCCCGCCGGCCGTGGTCCCTGCGGACCCGGCTGGTGGTCTCGGCGGTGGCGCTGATCGCGGTCGTCGGCGCTGCCATCGGCACCGTCACCACCCTCGCGCTGCGCTCCTACCTGGTCGACCGGCTCGACGAGCAACTGAACGTCTCCCTGGGCATCGCCCTCCGCGGCCCCGGAGCGGGCAAGGCCTCCCGGGACAACCCGCTCGGCTTCGTGCTGGCCCCCGGCAACCCGCAGAACACCGCCGGGATCCGCCTCGACCCCACCGGCAAGGTCCTCGGTACCGCCCGCAGCACGCCCGCCGACGGATCGGCGGCCGACCACCTGCGCGCCCTCACCGACGCCCAGACAGAGGCCCTGGCCGACGTCGCGCGCAAGGCCGCGCAGGGCGGCGGAGCCCCTGTGGAACTGGAGCTTCCCGGCCTCGGGGGCTACCGGGCGCAGACCGCGCCCGGCGGGAGCCTGGTCCTCGCGCTCCCGCTCCGCGACGTCGACCGTACGGTGCACACCCTGATCGGGGTCGAGGTCTCCGTCACCCTGGCCGGGCTGATCGCGGCCTCCCTGGCCGGACAGGCCCTGGTCGGGGTCGCCCTGCGACCGCTGCGCCGCGTCGCCGCCACCGCCACCCGGGTCTCCGAACTGCCCCTGCACAGCGGGGAACCCGCACTGCACGAACGGGTCCCCGACGCCGAGGCCGACCCCCGTACGGAAGTGGGGCAGGTCGGCGCGGCCCTCAACCGGATGCTGGGCCACGTGGCCTCCGCGCTCACCGCCCGCCAGGAAAGCGAAACCCGGGTCCGGCAGTTCGTCGCCGACGCCAGCCACGAGCTGCGCACCCCGCTCGCCTCCATCCGGGGCTACGCCGAACTGACCCGCCGGGGACGCGAGGAGCCCGGCCCCGACACCCGGCACGCCCTGGGCCGGATCGAATCCGAGGCCACCCGGATGACGGGTCTCGTCGAGGACCTCCTGCTGCTGGCCCGGCTCGACGCCGGCAGGCCGCTGTTCGCCGACGCCACCGACACCGATCTCGCCCCGCTCGTCGTGGACGCCGTCAGCGACGCCCGGGCCGCCGGTCCCGGACACCACTGGAGGCTCGACCTGCCCGAGGAGCCCGTACCCGTACGCGCCGACCCGGCCCGGATCCAGCAGGTCCTGGTGAACCTCCTCGCCAATGCCCGCACCCACACCCCGCCCGGTACGACGGTCACCGCCCGTGTTTCACGTGAAACAACCACCGTCCGACTGCTGATCGAGGACGACGGGCCGGGCATCCCGCCCGAGCTGCTGCCCCACGTCTTCGAACGCTTCGCCCGCGCGGACGCCTCCAGGTCCCGGGCCGCCGGTTCCACCGGTCTCGGGCTCGCCATCGTGCACGCCGTGGTCTCGGCGCACGGCGGACGGGTCGGCGTACGCAGCGCACCCGGCCGGACCTCCTTCGAGGTGCACCTGCCCCTCGTCGGCGAACGCGGCGATCCTCCGGACTCACAGACGGGCCACAGGCTCAGCACACAGCGGTGACAGGCCGGCCCGCGAGGGTCGTTCCATGTCAACCGACGCCTCTCCCGGGGCCCTTCCGGCACGGACGCCCCTCGCGCCCCTGCCCGGTGTGCCCGTGCTCGACGTGGTGATCCCGGTCTTCAACGAGGAGAAGGACCTCGGCCCCTGCGTCCGCCGGCTGCACGCCCACCTCACGCGCACCTTCCCCTACCCCTTCCGCATCACCATCGCCGACAACGCCAGCACCGACCGCACCCCCGAGGTCGCGGCCGCCCTCGCCGTCGGATGTCCGGAAGTACGCAGCACCCGGCTGGAGGAGAAGGGCCGCGGCAGGGCCCTGCGCACCGTCTGGTCCCGCTCGGAGGCGCCCGTCCTCGCCTACATGGACGTGGACCTCTCCACCGACCTGAACGCCCTCCTGCCGCTGGTCGCCCCGCTGATCTCCGGCCACTCCGACCTCGCGATCGGCACCCGGCTCGCCCGCTCCTCGCGGGTGGTGCGGGGCGCGAAGCGGGAGTTCGTCTCGCGGGCCTACAACCTGCTGCTGCGCTCGTCGCTCGCCGCCCGGTTCAGCGACGCCCAGTGCGGGTTCAAGGCCATCCGCGGCGAGGTCGCCGAACGGCTGCTGCCCCTGGTGGAGGATTCCGGCTGGTTCTTCGACACCGAACTGCTGGTGCTCGCGGAGCGGGCCGGGCTGCGGATCCACGAGGTGCCCGTGGACTGGGTCGACGACCCCGACTCCACCGTCCACATCGCGCGCACCGCCGCCGAGGACCTCAAGGGGGTCTGGCGGGTGGGCCGCGCCCTGGCCGTCGGCGGGCTCCCCCTCGACCGGCTCGCCCGTCCCTTCGGGGACGACCCCCGGGACCGCACCGCCCTGCCCGGAGTCCCCCGCGGGCTGGCCCGCCAACTCCTGGGCTTCTGCGCCGTCGGAGTCCTGAGCACCCTGCTCCACCTGCTGCTCTACTCCGCCCTGCGCGGGACGGCCGGACCTCAGGGCGCCAACGCGGCCGCCCTGCTGCTGTGCGCCGTCGCCAACACCGCGGCCAACCGGAGGCTGACGTTCGGCGTGCGCGGCCGGGCCAATGCGATCCGCCACCAGGCCCAGGGACTCGTCGTGTTCGGCATCGGACTGGCCCTGACCAGCGGTTCGCTGGCCGCGCTCGGGGCGGCGAGCACCGAGCCCTCGCACGGCACCGAGCTGGCCGTCCTGATCACCGCGAACCTCGCCGCCACCGTCCTCCGCTTCCTGCTCCTGCGGGCCTGGGTCTTCCCCGACCCGCCCGCCCGGCCCACGGCGCCGGGTCACCGCACGAGCCCCGCGCCCGTCGCGACTCCCGCGATCCCGATGCGCTCCACGACCCCGACGACCTCGATGCGCTCCATGACCTCGACGGACCCCATGACTCCGATGCACCCCATGACCCCGACGGACCCGACCGCCGTTGCCCAGACGACCCAGGAGGGCCCGTGACCACGGCCGCACTGCCGCTCTTCCCACCAGCCGCACCCGAACCCGCACCCGTCACCCTCCCCGCCGCGGCCGTGCGGCCGCGCTGGGAACGCCCCGCGTACGCCGCCCTGCTCCTGGGCACGGCCCTGCTGCTCCTGTGGAACCTGGGCTCCTCCGGCTACGCCAACTCCTTCTACTCCGCGGCCGTCCAGGCCGGCTCCGAGAGCTGGAAGGCCTTCTTCTTCGGCTCCTCCGACGCCGGCAACTCCATCACCGTCGACAAGCCCCCGGCCGCCCTGTGGCCCATGGCGCTGTCCGTCCGCCTCTTCGGGCTCGGCTCCTGGCAGATCCTCGTCCCGCAGGCCCTGATGGGCGTGGGCACCACCGCGCTGCTGTACGCGTCCGTACGCCGCCAGTTCGGGCCCGCCGCGGCCCTGCTCAGCGGCAGCGCCTTCGCGCTCACCCCGGTCGCCGCGCTCATGTTCCGCTTCAACAACCCGGACGCGCTGCTCACCCTCCTGCTGACCGTCACCGTGTACTGCGTACTGCGTGCCCTGGAGGGGGCGCACACCCGCTGGCTCGTCTGGGCCGGCGTCGCGGTCGGCTTCGCCTTCCTGACGAAGACCCTCCAGGCCTTCGTCATCCTGCCGCCGCTCGCCCTGCTGTACGCGCTCTGCGCGCCGACGCGGCTGCGCCGACGCCTGGGCCAGCTGCTGCTGGCGGGGGTGGCCGCCGTGGTCGCGGGCGGCTGGTGGGTCGCCGTGGTGGAGCTGTGGCCCGCCGCCTCCCAGCCGTACATCGGCGGCTCCCAGAACAACTCCTTCCTGGAACTGACCCTCGGCTACAACGGCCTGGGCCGGATCAACGGGAACGAGACCGGCAGCGTCGGCGGTGGCGGACGCCCGGGCGGTGGTGGCGGTGGCGGCTGGGGTGAGACCGGTATCGACCGGCTCTTCTCGGCCAATATCGGAGGGCAGATCTCCTGGCTGCTGCCCGCCGCGCTGATCCTGCTGGTCGCCGGCCTGGTCATCACCTGGAAGGCCCGTCGTGCCACCGATTCCCTGGAGGGCATGGCCCGCGCGGCCTTCCTCGCCTGGGGCGGCTGCCTGCTGATCACGGCCGTCGTCTTCAGTTGGATGCAGGGCATCTTCCACGAGTACTACACCGTCGCGCTGGCCCCGTTCGTCGCCGCCCTGATCGGGATGGGCGTGGGCGTGCTGTGGGAGGAACGGGGTTCCCGGGCCGCCGCGTTCACCCTCTCCGGGACCCTCGCGGCGACCGCGTACTGGTCCTTCGTCCTGCTCGGCCGGGCCGACGGTTACCTGCCCTGGCTGCGTTGGGCGGTCCTGGTGACGGGCGGGCTCGCCGCAGCGGCGCTGCTCCTCGCCGGCCGCCTCGACCGACGGCTGCTGCGCGCGACGGCGGCCCTGGGCCTGGCGGCCGCGCTGGCCGGCCCGCTCGCGTACTGCCTGACCACCGTGAGCGCCGGCCACACGGGCTCCATCGTGACGGCCGGCCCGGCCGTGGCGGGCGGCCGGGGCGGCCCCGGAGGCCCCGGCGGAATGCGCCAGGGCGCCGGCCCCGGCGGCGAGGCCCCGCCCGGAGGCGTCCCGGCGGGCGCACCGGTCGTACCGGGCACCGACGGACGCGGCGCCGCGGGCGGTGACGGCACGGGCGGCACGGGCGGTACCGACGGCCGGGCGGGGCGGGGCGTCCCGGGTGCCGCCGGCGGCACGGTGCGCGGCCCCGGTGGCACGGGCGGCGGTCCGGGTGGCATGGGTGGCACGGGCGGCGGCATGGGCGGGTTGCTGGGCGGCACCCGGGTCGGGGCCGAGGCGAAGGCGGCCCTCCAGGCGGACGCCGACCGGTACACCTGGGCGGCGGCGGCCGTCGGCTCGCAGAACGCGGCGAGCTACCAGCTGGCCTCCGGCGAGCCGGTGATGGCCATCGGCGGCTTCAACGGCAGCGACCCCTCCCCGACCCTGGAGCAGTTCCAGGCGTACGTGAAGGCGGGCCGCATCCACTGGTTCATCGCGCAGAACGGATCCCAGAACGGATCCCAGAACGGATCCGAGGCCGCCGGAGCCCCCGCGGCACCGGGGGCTGGGGGAGCCGGCGCAGGAGGCACCACCACCGGCGGCGGCGGTCGACCCGCCGGGGCCGCGGGTTCCGCCATCGAGACCTGGGTGCGGGCCGGCTTCAAGGCCACCACCATCGGCGGGACCACCTTCTACGACCTGACCGGCGCGTCCTGATCCCACCCCGCTCCCACCGCGACGGCGGAGGCACCCCCTCGCATCAAGAGGGCGGACCGGGCATTCCGGGCTGATCCCCTTGTGGTGAGGAGGGTGCCTCCATGGTGACCGACGCCGATCCGGACGGGGCCGGGACCAGTGTGTGGCGGACCGTCAGGCCCGTCGCCCCCACCAGACGCCGGAGCGAGGCCCCCTCGGGTCTCGACCGGGACCGGATCACCGCGGCCGCCGTGCGGCTCCTGGCCGGAACGGCTGCGGGAGCCGGCCCGCGGTTACCGCCGGCTGCTGGCGGAGCACGCGTGGCCGGCTCCGCTCAGCGTCGTCCATCCGAACATCGGCCCGCACGCGCGGGCCTTCGACGCGGCGCTGCGCCGGTTGCTGGACGAAGCGGGACTGGTGGGCGCCGGACGTACCGGCGCCCACCTGGCCGTTTCCCAGTTCCTGACCGGCAGCGGGCCGAACGGCTGCGGCGGGTTCGCCCGCCGGGCCCCCGACGCGGACTTCGACTTGGCGCTCGACGTCCTGATCGCGGGCATCCGGGCCGGGGCCGGCCCCACCACCTCCGGCGGATCCCGGGTCTAGGACCCGGTCGTCCGCTCGCCGGCCTCGCTCCGGGTACCGACCTGAGCCGGTACCGGGGCCGGGGTGCCGGCCGGAGCCGAGGCCGTGGAGCCTTCGGCCGCCGGGGCGTGCGCGGCCGGCTTCGACTTGAGCGCGACCTCCTTGATGAACAGCACCAGCACCAGGGAGAGCAGCGCGAACGGGGCGGCGTAGAGGAAGACGTCGCCGACCCCGTGGCCGTACGCGGCCTCGATGACGGTCCGGAACGGCGCGGGCAGCTTGTCGAGGTCGGGGATGCCGCCCCCGCCGGTGCCGCCGTGTCCCATGGCCGCGGCCTTCGGGCCGAGGGCGGTGAGGCCGTCCTGGACGTAGTGGGTGACCCGGGTGGCCATGACCGCGCCGAGCGCCGAGACGCCGATGGCGCCGCCGAGCGAGCGGAAGAAGGTGACGACGGAGCTGGCCGCGCCGAGGTCCTCGGGCGCCACCTGGTTCTGCGTCGCGAGGACCAGGTTCTGCATCATCATGCCGAGACCGAGGCCGGTCAGCGCCATGTAGACGGCGATGTGCCAGTACGGGGTGTCGTAGCGCAGGCTGCCCAGCAGGCCGAGGCCGACGGTGAGCAGGACGGCGCCCGAGACGAGCCACGCCTTCCAGCGACCGGTCTTGGTGATGACCTGGCCGGAGACGGTGGAGGAGACGAACAGGCCGGCGATCATCGGGATGGTCAGCACGCCGGACATGGTGGGGGACTCGTTGCGGGCCAGCTGGAAGTACTGGCTGAAGAAGACCGTGCCGGAGAACATCGCGATGCCGACGAACAGGGAGGCCGCCGAGGCCAGGGTGATGGTCTTGTTGCGGAACAGCCGCAGCGGGATGATCGGGTCGCTCGCACGGGACTCGACGAGCACGAAGAGCAGACCGAGCGCCACGGCGCCGCCGGTCATCGCCCAGGTCTGCCAGGAGATCCAGGCGTAGGAGTCACCGGCCTGGGTGACCCAGATGAGCAGCAGCGAGACCGAGCCGCTGATCAGGAAGGCGCCCAGCCAGTCGACCTTGACGTCGCGGCGCACGACCGGGAGGTGCAGGGTCCGCTGGAGCACGATCAGCGCGATGATCGCGAAGGGCACGCCGACGTAGAAGCACCAGCGCCAGCCCAGCCACGCGGTGTCGGTGATGACGCCGCCGAGGAGCGGGCCGCCGACGGTGGCGACGGCGAAGACGGCGCCGAGGTAGCCGCTGTAGCGGCCGCGCTCGCGCGGGGAGATCATCGCGGCCATCACGATCTGGGCGAGGGCGGAGAGACCGCCGACGCCGATGCCCTGGACCACGCGGCAGGCGATGAGCATCCCGGTGTTCTGGGAGAGGCCGGCGACGACGGAGCCCAGGACGTAGATGACGAGGGATATCTGGACGAGCAGCTTCTTGCTGAAGAGGTCGGACAGCTTGCCCCAGAGCGGGGTGGCCGCCGTCATCGACAGCAGGGCCGCGGTCACGACCCAGGTGTAGGAGGACTGGGTGCCGCCGAGGTCGCTGATGATCTCGGGCAGCGCGTTGGAGACGATCGTGGAGGACAGGATCGCCACGAACATGCCGAGCATCAGCCCGGACAGTGCCTTCATGATCTGCGGGTGGGTCATCGGCGCGCTGTCGGACGTGGTCTCCGACCGGCCGCCTTCCCGCACACCGTTGGGTGTGGTCGTAGCCATGCGTTTCCTTAGTACTAGAAGCTCGATCGGAGTCGGGCCAGCAGGGTGTTGAGTACGTCGATGTCCGCGGCCGACCAGTCGGCCAGGGCCGTTTCCAGCGCCCCGGTGTAGCGCGCGCCGAGCTCGTCGAGCAGCGCGCGCCCCGCCGGGGTCAGGCGCAGGATCCGGCAGCGGCCGTCGACCGGGTCGGTCTCCCGCTCGATCCAGCCGCGCTGGGCCACGTGGGCCACGTGGCGGCTGGTCACCGAGATGTCGACGGCCATGAACTCGGACAGTCGGCTCAGCCGCATCTCCCCGTGCCGGTCGAGCACGGTCAGGACGGCGGCGGAGCCGGACGGGCAGTCGTGGGGCAGGATCCGGGCCAGGTCGCGTTTGACCGCTCCGATGCCGGTGAGCTGGCGGGCCAGCTCCTCGTAGCGGGTACCGCTCCGTGTGGTCGGCGTGGTCACCGGACATCCCCCATCTTGTTGCTTAGGGCAACCATAGAAGCGGATGGTTGCTACAGGCAAATGAATCCGGGGGGTCCGGCGGTAAAGGAATCGGAAAACCCGCCGGCGGCGGAAAACCCGCTAGGGTCCTGGGCCATGGCTGCGAACCATGACTCTCCCGAGCCCGAGGCCGGCTACGACCCGGCGGGCAGTACGCAGATGTTCCGCGCGTTCGTCGACGAGGCCGCACCGGCCCGCACCCCGTCCGTCCCGGGCGCCCGACGACGCCGGAAGGACGCCGACAAGGGGAACGGGGTCAAGCTCGCCCTGGCCCTGGCCCTGGCCCTCGCCCTGCTCCTGGCGATCGGCGCCGCCCTCTGGCTGGTCCTGCGCTGACCCCGAAGGCCGGACCCCGCCGATCCGGACGGCTGATCCGATCCGCCCCGTGGCTCCGCGCTAGCTCCAGGACGCGGTGACCCTACGGGTCTCCACCCGCATGCCCAGCGGGACCCGCCAGGCCTCCACGCACACCGTGTACGTCTGCGTCCGCGCGGCGCCCGCCGCGATGGGGCCCGGCAGCGGCTGGGAGGTGTGGATCGTGGCCCAGTCGACGCCGAGCGCGCCGATGATGTGGGTCTCGAAGCCGACCGTGCCCGAACGGGCCGCCGTGCCGCCGGTGTTGGTGAACGTGACCGTGACGCGCTCGCACCGCCGCTCGGACGCCGCCGCGCGGGTCGGCGCGCTCAGCGACAGCTTCGCGGCGGTGGCGGGCGGGGGCGGCGGTGGTGGCGCGGGCGTGCCGGTGCCGGGCTTCGGCGCCGGCGGCGTGGGGGTGCCGGGCGTACCCGGGGGCGTGCCCGGTGTCGTCCCCGGCCGCCCGGGCGGGGTGCCGCCGGGCGTGGCGGGTCGGCCCTGGTCCGGCGGGGTGCCGGGGGCCGGCGCGGAGCCGCCCGGGGCGGTGGCCGTCCCTCCGCCCTCGCCGGAGCTCGCGGGGGGCTGTGACCCCGGGGCGCCGGGCGTCGTAGGACCGTCGTCGGAGGGGCTGCCCGTCACGGGGACGGACGCCGAGGCGGAGGACGCCGCCGGGGCGTCCGGCGGTGGCGCCGCGAGCGGCTGGAACTCCACCCCGGCGCGGGGCGCGACGTTCTCCCCCGCGCCCCTCTCGGGCCCGGGGGCGGCCGCGCCCACGGCGAGGTAGCCGTCCCGTGCCGGGCCGCCGCAACCGGTGAGGGCGGCGGCGGCCGTACAGCACAGGGTGAGGGCGAGCGCCGCGCGGGATCCCGTTCGCATCGCGCCAGTTTTCCTGACGGCACGTCAAATAGGAACCCCGCGCCGGAGGTTCGGCCCCCCACTCGGGAGGGCCGGGCCCCCTACTCGCCGATCAGGCCCACGCGGAGCTGCGCGAGCGTGCGCGTCAGCAGCCGGGAGACGTGCATCTGGGAGATGCCGACCTCCTCGCCGATCTGCGACTGGGTCATGTTCGCGAAGAACCGCAGCATGATGATCTGCCGTTCCCGGGGCGGGAGTTTGGCCAGCAGCGGCTTCAGGGACTCGCGGTACTCGACACCCTCCAGCGCGGTGTCCTCGTACCCCAGCCGGTCGGCGAGGGAGCCCTCGCCGCCCTCGTCCTCCGGGGAGGGCGAGTCGAGCGAGGAGGCGGTGTAGGCGTTGCCGACGGCCAGACCGTCGACGACCTCCTCCTCGGTGACCCCGAGCACGGCCGCGAGCTCGGGAACGGTCGGCGACCGGTCGAGCTTCTGGGCGAGCTCGTCGCTGGCCTTGGTCAGCGCGAGCCGCAGTTCCTGGAGCCGGCGCGGGACGCGGACCGACCAGGACGTGTCCCGGAAGAACCGCTTGATCTCGCCCACGACGGTCGGCATCGCGAACGTCGGGAACTCGACCCCGCGTTCGCAGTCGAAGCGGTCGATCGCCTTGATCAGGCCGATCGTGCCGACCTGGACGATGTCCTCCATCGGCTCGTTGCGGCTGCGGAAGCGGGCCGCCGCGTAGCGCACGAGCGGGAGGTTCAGCTCGATCAGGGTGTCGCGTACATAGGTCCGTTCGGGGCTGTCCGCGTCCAGGGCGGCAAGTCGCCGGAAGAGGGAGCGGGAGAGGGTGCGGGTGTCGATGGCTTCCGAGCGGTCGGACACTGCCGGCTGCTCACGCTTGACGAGCGTGAGCACTTTGGAGCTGCCCTGGTCTACGGACATGCCACCCCCTTGAGGTCGCGGACGGTCGCGTGTTCTGCGCGCCCGTCGGAGGAACGCAGCCTCCACCTGAATACCGGAGGCGGGGCTGCGGCAAACGCGGTTCCAGCAGAATGTCACATGTCGGCAACACGCTGTAGCGTCATGTCGACAAGTATCTCCAGCGACAGAGCGCGGACCGACCGGAATGAGCCGGTTCTGTAGGGAAACGCGGGAATGCCTCCACCCGATCCGGTTAAGCCTCGATCCTGTTTGCGGATCTCAGTCGGGCGAAGCTCCGCGCGAGCAGCCGGGACACGTGCATCTGCGAGACGCCGAGCTCGGCGCTGATCTGCGACTGGGTCAGATTGTTGTAGTACCGCAGGAGCAGGATCCGTTGCTCGCGTTCGGGCAACTGGACGAGCAGGTGGCGGACGAGGTCGCGGTGCTCGACCCCGGCGAGTTCCGGGTCCTCGTAGCCGAGCCGGTCCAGCAGGCCGGGCATGCCGTCGCCCTCCTGGGCGGCCTCCAGGGAGGTCGCGTGGTAGCTCCGGCCGGCCTCGATGCAGGAGAGCACCTCGTCCTCGCCGATCCGCAGCCGCTCGGCGATCTCGGGCGTGGTCGGGGTGCGGCCGTGGAGGGTGGTGAGGTCCTCGGTGGCGGCGTTGACCTGCACCCACAGCTCGTGGAGCCGGCGCGGGACGTGGACGGTGCGGACGTTGTCGCGGAAGTACCGTTTGATCTCGCCCACCACGGTCGGCATGGCGAAGGTCGGGAACTGCACCCCGCGCTCCGGGTCGAAGCGGTCGATCGCGTTGATGAGCCCGATCGTGCCGACCTGGACGACGTCCTCCATCGGCTCGTTGCGGCTGCGGAAGCGGGCCGCCGCGTACCGGACGAGGGGGAGGTTCGCCTCGATCAGGGCCGCGCGCACCCGGCGGTGTTCGCCGGTGCCCGGCTGCAGGCCCTTCAGCTGCCCGAAGAGCACCTGGGTGAGGGCCCGGGTGTCGGCGCCCCGGCTCTGCGGCCGCGGGGCGGCCGGAGGCTCTTCCTGGACGTCCTGCTGGGGTGGCACCTGAGGCGCAGTACTGGCCGGCACGGTCACGCCACCCCTTCAGTCAACTCATCCGTCAAAAGCGGTCATAGCATCACAAGAGATGTGCACTATACGCAAGCACCGTATATAGCCGTGTTGAGGGCAAGTTGGGCATATAGGGACAATCCCTTGGATTCACGGGAATGCAAAAGACCCCCCACCCGTCGGAGTGGGGGGCCGGGAAGTCCGGAAACCGCTTCAGCGTACGGGCTCAGCTCACCAGTTCGGTCATGAACTCGCCGATGCCGGAGGCGGCATCCGAGATTCCCTGGAAGCCTATTTGGACGAAATCTGCGGCTTTGACCGGCTGGGTGATGATCACGTAGAGCACGAAGACGACGAGCGCGCCCATGATGATCTTCTTGGTGTCCATGAGCGGTGACGGCCTCCCCAACCGGTCCTGCAAAGTCGGGTGAGTCTAACCGGTCGGGTTCGGACACTCACCTGCCCTTTAAGGACCAATGACCCGGCCGTACGGGCCCTTTGCCGGACTGTTTCCGGTCGTGGAAGGCGCAGGATTGAACACGAGCCCACCGGTTCTGGCAGGAAATCGGTGGGTGAGGGACAGGGCCTCACTGCGGGGTCCGAGCCGCAAGCTTCCCCCCTGACTGCGGCTCGGACTGGCGGGTTCCGTCCTCACCGGGGGAAGTGGCTTGTCCCCCCGATGCCACTTCCCCCGTCCATCGCGCAGAAGGTCCCGACTCCGGTCGGGGCCTTCTGCGCGTGTCCGGGGGCTTCCGGGGTTACTCCAGGCCGCCGGCCAGGTCGGTGATGGGCTGGACGGGGGCGATGACGGGGGCGAGCTGGTTCGGCAGCTCCATCAGCTGGTTGAGCTGGTTGGCGCCCTCGCTGACCTTCCCGCCGATCTCCTGGACGGAACGCGGCTGCGCGCCCTGCGGCATGCCCGGGCCGGCCGTCGGCAGGTCCGGGAGGGTGAGCGGGGCGATGGGTGCCGCGGTGGCCGCGGGTGCGGCGAGGCCCGCGGCGGCCCCCGCGAGGGCGATGGCGGCGAGCATGCGCTGGGTCTTGGTCATGCCGTGACAACGGCCGAGGGGCCGGCCGGTCACGCGGATGTCCCCCGGAGGGCCCCCGGGACCCCGCCCCGCAGGGCTCCCGGCCTCACCCCGGGAACGCCGAAAGCCCCGACCCTTGCGGGGCGGGGCTTTCGATCGGAGCGGTAGCGGTGGGATTTGAACCCACGGATAGCTTGCACCATCACACGCTTTCGAGGCGTGCTCCTTCGGCCGCTCGGACACGCTACCGAGAGAGAGCTTAGCCCAAAGAGCACGCTGAGCCGAAATCCGTATCCGCAGACCCCTCCAACGGCCCACCGGGGCCGCCGGAGCCCGTCTCACAGGTCGCGGAAGAAGTCCGTCAGTTGCCGCGCGCACTCGGCTTCGAGCACCCCGCGGATCACCTCCGGGCGGTGGTTGAGCCGGCGGTCCCGGACGAGGTCCCAGAGGGACCCCGCCGCGCCCGCCTTCTCGTCCCCCGCCCCGAAGACCACCCGGGCCACGCGGGACTGCACGAGTGCGCCCGCGCACATCACGCACGGCTCCAGGGTCACCACGAGGGTGCACCCCGTGAGCCGCCACTCCCCGAGCCGGGCGGCCGCCCGGCGCAGCGCCAGTACCTCGGCGTGCGCCGTGGGGTCGCCGGTGGCCTCGCGCTCGTTGTGCCCGACGGCGAGGAGTTCCCCGGCCGGGCCGAGCAGGACGGCACCGACCGGCACGTCGCCGGCCGGCACCGCGAGGGCCGCCTCCTCCAGCGCCAGGCGCATGGAGTCCCGCCAGGGGTCCCGTACGGGATCGGGTCCGTACGTGGTGTCGTGCGCGGTGCTCACTAGCGGACGGCCTCCAGGACCTCGGTGGCGCCGAGCGAGTCGGCGATCTCCGAGAGGGCGTCCCCGTCGAGGGTCATCAGTTGCTTGTTGCTGACTCCGAGGTCGTCCAGCAGCCGGGGGTCGCCGAGCGGACCGGCCGGGACGGGCTCGGAGCCCGTCACCACCCTGTCCTCCGCGTCGTCGCCCTCGTCCGTGAACGAGGCGACCGGTTCGTCCTCGCCGTCCTCGGTCCCGTCCAGGTCCAGTTCGTCGAGTTCGTCGTCCTCCTCGTCGCTGCCCAGCAGCTCTTTGGTCAGCATCGATCCGTAGGAGCTGCGGTCGGCTGCGGAGGCGTTCGATACGTAGTACCGGGGGTCCTCCTCGCCGTCCACGCGGACGACGCCGAACCAGGCGTCCTCCTGCTCGATGAGGGCGACCACCGTGTCGTCGTCGACAGCGGCGGAACGGGCGAGATCGATCAGATCACTGAGGGACTCGACGTCGTCGAGTTCCAGGTCGCTCGCTTCCCACCCGTCTTCGGTGCGCGCGAGCAGTGCGGCGAAATACACCGTGACTCTCCCACTGGTCATAGGCGTGCCGGTTGGAGGTCCCCCCGGCCGGAGGATGGGGTGGGATCAGCCGTGACGCATGCCAATCCGTACCCCGCCCAATCGGCATCGTGGCAGAAACAGCGGCTTTGCGAGAGGTCTTCCGCGCGGCGGCCGTGTCGCGGCGCCCGCCGCCACGCCGGTGGCACCGCCGCTCACCAACGGAACGTACGCATCCGCATTTGCTGACGCATGCGGGCCGCGCGGGCGCGCCGGGGCTGTACGCGGTCGCGCAGTTCGCGGGCCTCGTTCAGGTCGCGGAGGAACTGCGCCCGCCGGGCCCGGCGCGCTGCCGCGCTCTCGGGCGTCTCGGGCGGCTCGCTACCGGTATCGCTCCCGTCGCTCTGGTCACTGGCTCGGCTCGACTGCGTCTCGGGCATCGGCAACCACCCCGGTCCGGTCGTCCTCCTCCGCCGGCGCGAAGCAGACCCCCCGGCTCCCACCTTCCCCCGGGTGGCGCGATTGATGCCAGTCCTTCCCAAATCGCTCCAGGTCAGGGCCCCGGCGGAGGGACGGCTTCCGGCTGCTTGGGCGGGGCTCAGCCCTTCGCGCCGTCCGCGTCGTCGGTGAGGTCGGGTACGACGGCCACCGGGCCGTGCGCGTGCTGGAGCACGGCATTGGCCACCGAGCCCATCAGCAGGGACCGGCGGCGCGGATGGTGGCGCCCGACCACGACCAGCGCCGCCGACCGGGAGGCCGTCACCAGGCGCCCGGCCGGGTCCCCGGGCACGGAGGCCTGCTCCACGGGCACGTCGGGCCAGCGGGCCCGCATCGGTTCCAGCCTGCGCGTCTGCGACCGCAGCATCTCCCGTTCGGCGGGCACGGCGTCCCCCTCGTCGGCGAGCGCCTCGGGCGGGACCACCGCGAAGGGGCTGTCGATCAGCAGCGTCGGCGAGGGCGGCAGGTCGTACGCCGAGACCACCTGGACGGTGGTCCCCCGCGCGGCGGCTTCCGCGAACGCGAAGGTCAGTACGTCCTCGGGGGTCTCGGCGGCGTGCAGCCCGAGGACCACCCGGCCGGCCGAGGGCTCGGAGGCGGCGGCGACCGCGTCGCGGTCGGCGTGCGGGACCACGACCACGGGGCAGGTCGCGGTGGTGGAGACGGCGCGGCTGTTCGAGCCGAGCAGCAGCGTGGCGAACCCGCCGCGCCCCCGGGAACCCATGACGAGCATCAGCGGCCGGTTCTCGTCGGCGATCACCCGCAGGGCCTCGGCCACGGAGCCCTCCAGGGGCTCGTAGCGGACCTCGCGGGGCTGCTCGGGGGAGGCTTCCAGCACGCGGCGGATGTGGTCGCCGATCGGATCGGGGTACTGCTCGGGTTCGTTCGGATGGCGCAGCGCGGAGCGCCGGCCCGCGTACAACTGGGAGGCGTCGGGCAGCACGTGGGCGACCATCAGGGCGGCGTCGTGGCGCAGGGCGGCCGTCCGGGCCCACTCCAGCGCCCGGAGGCTGTGTTCGGATCCGTCGACCGCCGCGATCACCATTGCGTTGCTCACCCGTCAAGGGTGCTGGGCATCGGGGCGGGCCGCATCTCCGCGCCCGGAGGGGGGCCGTCGCCGCCGTGGACACCGGGCGGTCGTCGCACCGCGTAGCCTTTTGGGTGTGGGTCGCGAACAGCGGCCGTTGTCGCAGGTAGCAGGGTCGCAGGTCGTAGGTCGAAACCCGGCTGAGTCTTGGAGGATGTTGTGCGTTTGCAGGTAGTCGATCACCCCTTGGTGGCGCACAAACTCACCACGCTGCGCGACAAGCGCACCGACTCCCCCACCTTCCGGCGCCTCGCCGACGAGTTGGTGACCCTCCTCGCGTACGAGGCCACCCGCGACGTGCGCACCGAGCAGGCCGACATCGAGACCCCGGTCGGCCCCACGACCGGCGTGAAGCTGTCGCACCCCCGCCCGCTGGTCGTACCGATCCTGCGCGCCGGTCTCGGCATGCTGGACGGCATGGTGCGGCTGCTGCCGACCGCCGAGGTGGGCTTCCTGGGCATGGTCCGCAACGAGGAGACCCTGGAGGCCTCCACGTACGCGACGCGCATGCCGGAGGACCTCTCGGGCCGGCAGGTGTACGTGGTCGACCCGATGCTGGCCACCGGCGGCACGCTGGTCGCGGCGATCCAGGAACTCATCAAGCGCGGCGCCGACGACGTGACCGCCGTGGTGCTGCTGGCCGCGCCCGAGGGCGTCGAGGTCATGGAACGCGAACTGGCGGGCACGCCGGTGACGGTCGTGACGGCCGCCGTGGACGAGCGCCTCAACGAGCACGGCTACATCGTGCCGGGCCTGGGCGACGCGGGCGACCGCATGTACGGGTCTGCGGAGTAGATCCGCGACAGACACGCCGGGTCTGCGGAGTAGAGCCGCAGCGGACACGCCGGCTCTGCGGAGTGGGTGGGTCGGTGGGCCCCGAGGGGCGTCAGCCGTGACCGGTCCCGGTCCGGTCCGGGGGACCGGACCGGACCGGGATCAGCACTTTCCGGCGGGTGCGGGCGCGGGGTTGGCGAGGAGTGCCACGGCCCGGTCCGCCTCCTCCTTGGGCTTCAGTTCCTTGAAGGCGTCGCCGAGGATCAGGTCGATGTCCGCGCCCTCGCGCGTGTCGTTCTGCTGGGTGAGCCCGTCGACCTGGGTGCCGAGGACGGCGTAGGCCGCCTTGTCGGTCGTGGGAGCGCCGAGCAGTATCCCCACGCCCGGGACCTTCTTGTCGAAGGTGGGCGGGGCGTTGCCGACCTGGCCGATGACGAAGCCGCGTTTCTCCAGCTCGTCGCGGACCGCCTTGGCGAGGCCCGCGCGCGGGGTCGCGTTGTAGATGTTGACCGTGATCTGGCCGGGTTGGGGAAGCGCGACCGCGGGCGAGGCGGAGGTGGCGGGTCCCGGTTGGGGGGCGGAGGCGGGTTTCGCGGCCCTGGCGGGCGTCGCGGACGCCGTCGGGCAGTCCTTGCCGGCCGCCGCCGCATTCCGCTTACCGCCGCCGTCGCCCCGGAACACCCCGATGAGCTGGAGCGCCCCGTAGCCGAGCAGGGACAGCGCGAGGAGCGAGCCGAGCACGGCGAGGACGACCTTCCGGCGTCGGGGCCGGCGGCTCATGCGGGGGTAGGCAGCTCCCGTAACGCGGTACTTTCCGCCCATGCCGGGGGGAGTGAGCATGCTCATGGGCGCAGCGTAGTGCCGCGTCGTGACGATGCCTACTAAATGATCTATTGATCGGGCAAGGCTGACCCGAAAGGCGCAATCAGTCCATTTCCAGGACGCGTGCGTGCAGCACCTGTCGCTGTTGGAGTGCCGCGCGCACCGCGCGGTGCAGCCCGTCCTCCAGGTAGAGATCGCCCTGCCACTTCACGACGTGCGCGAAGAGATCGCCGTAGAAGGTGGAGTCCTCGGCGAGCAGCGTTTCGAGGTCCAGCTGTCCCTTGGTCGTGACGAGCTGGTCGAGTCGGACCGGGCGGGGGGCTACGTCCGCCCACTGCCGGGTGGTTTCCCTGCCGTGGTCGGGGTACGGCCGCCCGCTTCCGATGCGCTTGAAGATCACACGGAAAGCCTACCGGGCCCGTGCCTCCGGGCGCAGCCTCGTGCCGTGGGTGCAAAAGTGACGGACAGGGCTATTCCGGGAGTGATGCATGAGCCAGAGCACCGACGCCGCCGTTCCCGCGGACCCCGCGGACCCGGCCGGAGCGATCGCCGCGGGGTACTCCTTCACCGGACCCGCGCTCGATCTGGGAGCCCTGATCTGGGACGGCGCCTGCCTGCCCGACCGGCAGATCCGCATCCCGCTGGGGATGCTCAACCGGCACGGGCTCGTCGCGGGCGCGACCGGCACCGGCAAGACGAAGACCCTCCAGCTGATCGCCGAGCAGTTGTCCGCGAACGGGGTTCCCGTCTTCCTCGCCGACATCAAGGGGGACGTCTCGGGGATCTCGGCGCCCGGCGCGGACAACGAGAAGGTCCGGGAGCGGGCCGCCGAGGTCGGCCAGGAATGGCGGGCCACCGGTTGCCCCAGCGAGTTCTACTCCTTGGGCGGGATCGGCCCCGGCATCCCGCTGCGGGCGACGGTGACCTCGTTCGGCCCGGTCCTGCTGTCGAAGGTGCTCCAGCTGAACCAGACCCAGGAGCAGTCCCTCGGCCTGATCTTCCACTACGCCGACTCCAAGGGCCTGGAGCTGTACGACCTCAAGGACCTGCGCGCGGTCGTCGCCTTCCTCGTCTCGGACCGGGGCAAGGCGGAACTCAAGGGGATCGGCGGGCTCTCGACCGTGACCGCCGGGGTGATCCTGCGGGCGCTGACCGCATTCGAGCAGCAGGGCGCGTCGGAATTCTTCGGCGAGCCAGAATTCGACACGAGTGAATTCCTGAGGACGGCCGCGGACGGGCGTGGAACGGTTTCCGTACTGGAACTCCCGGCGGTTCAGGACAAACCGCAACTCTTCTCCACTTTTTTGATGTGGCTCCTCGCCGATCTCTACACCGATCTCCCGGAAGTCGGCGATCTGGAACGGCCCAAGCTGGTCTTCTTCTTCGACGAGGCGCACCTGCTCTTCAACGGGGCCTCGAAGGCCTTCCTGGATTCCATCACCCAGACGGTCCGGCTGATCCGTTCCAAGGGAATCGGCGTCTTCTTCGTGACCCAGACCCCGAAGGACGTCCCGGCCGACGTGCTGGCGCAGCTCGGTAACCGGGTGCAGCACGCGCTGCGCGCCTTCACCCCGGACGACGCGAAGGCGCTGAAGGCCACCGTGAAGACCTTCCCCAATTCCGCTTACGACCTGGAGGAGTTGCTCACCGGTCTCGGTACGGGCGAGGCGGTGATCACGGTGCTCAGCGAGAAGGGCGCCCCGACGCCGGTCGCGGCGACCCGGCTGCGCGCCCCGCAGTCCCTGATGGGGCCCGTCGACGCGGCGGAACTGGACCGGGCGGTGAAGGCTTCGTTGCTGTACTCGCGCTACGCCGAGGCCGTGGACCGCGAGTCGGCGTACGAGAAGATCAGCGCCGAACAGGCGGCGGCCGAGGCGGCCGCGGAGGCGGCGGCGGCCGCCGCGGAGGCGCAGAAGCAGGCGGAGAAGGAGGCCAAGGAGGCGGAGAAGGCCGCCCGGAGGGCGCCGAAGCCGGATCCCTCGCTGGCCGAGCAGGTGGTGGGCAGCGGCATCTTCCGCTCGTTGGCCCGCTCGGTCGGCACCTCGTTGGGCCGGGAGATCTCCCGCTCCCTCTTCGGAACGGCCCGCCGCAGAAGATGACCTGACGTGCCGTCGGCCGAAACCGCGTACCTCCGGGCCTGCGGGTCCAGTCGGAATCAAGTGCACCGGGTGCCGCCGGCCCCGCCGGCGCTGACAGACTCGGGGGTATGCGGACCGAACTCACCGACACCACGTCCAGCAAGGTCGTCCGGGCCTTGCTCGAAGCGCGCCGAGCAGTCGGCAGCCCGGCCATGGGGCTGGTGCTGACCCTCGTCGTGGTCACCGACGAGGAGAACGCCTACGACGCCGTACGCGCCGCCTCCGAGGCCTCCCGAGAGCATCCGTGCCGCATCATCGCGGTGATCAAGCGGACGGCGCGGGGTCCCCAGCGGCTGCGCCAGACCCGGCTCGACGCCGAGCTGCGCGTCGGCACCGACGCCGGCTCCGGCGAGATCGTGCTGCTGCGCCTGCACGGCGAGCTCACCGGTCAGGCCGGTTCCGTCGTGCTCCCCCTGTTGGTGCCCGACGCGCCGGTGGTGGCCTGGTGGCCGTCCGAGGCGCCGGCCGATCCGGCCCGCGACCAGCTGGGCGCGCTGGCGCAGCGCCGGATAACCGACTCGCAGGCGGCGCCCGACCCGGTGGGCGTGCTGGACCAGCGGGCGGCCTCGTACGCCCCCGGCGACACCGACCTGGCCTGGACCCGGCTGACGCCGTGGCGCTCCCTGCTGGCCGCGGCCTTCGACCACAAGCCGCTGCCGGTGACGGGCGCGGCCGTCGAGAGCGAGCCGGACAACGCGAGCGCCGAGCTGCTGGCGCGCTGGCTGGAGGACCGGTTGGAGGTCCGCGTGGACCGGGTGGCCACCGACGGCCCGGTGATCACCCGCGTCCGGCTGGAGACCAGCGCCGGGGAGATACGGGTGGACCGACCCGCCGGGGTGCTGGCCACGCTGCTGCTGCCCGGCTGGCCCGACCGCAAGGTGGCCCTCAAGATCCGCAGCACGGCGGAGCTGCTCGCGGAGGAACTGCGGCGCCTGGACGCCGACGTGGTCTACGCCTCGGCGCTGCGCAGCCGGCCCGCCCAGGCCTCGCTCTCCGCGTAGTGGTTGTCGTACACCGGTGAGCTGTCCTTGATGTCCTGGACGGTCGCCTCGCCGGCGCGGACGCGGCCGAGGAGCCGGTAGTAGTCGAAGCGCGCCATGCCCGGGGTGAAGCCGACGAAGACCTCGGCCGTGTGGCCCGCGGCCGGGGCGAAGGCGTGCTTCACGCCGGGCGGGACGCTGATGAAGTCGCCCTTGCCGAGGGTGTGGACCTCGTCGCCGACCAGGACGTCGAGGCGCCCGTCGGTGACGTGGAAGAACTCGGTCGCCTTCGTGTGGAAGTGCACGGGCGCGCCGGCCGCCCCGACCTCGAAGCTGGCGGTGTTGCAGGTGAGCTCGTCGGTGTCGGTGAGCAGGGTGATGACGCTGCCGGGCCCGTCGGAGATGCTCTCGGCGGTCGCGGCGCGGGTGAGGTTTTCGATCATGAAGCCGACCCTAGGGCAGGAACGGCCGGCTCCGGTCGGCTGCCGCACGGCGGATGGCGCGGCCGGCGCACGGGCCCCCGCCTCAGGCGGGCCCCTTGGCCTTGGCGGCGGCCTTCATCTCCTGTTTGTACGCGCGGACCTTCGCCAGGGACTCCGGGCCGGTGATGTCGGCGGCGGAGCGGTGGATGTTCGCCGGGCCGTAGCCGCCCGCGGCTTCCCGCCAGCCCTTGGGGCGCACCCCGTACCGCTTGCCGAGCAGTGCCAGGAAGATCTGCGCCTTCTGCTCCCCGAAGCCCGGCAGCGCCTTGAGCCGCTCCAGCAGCTCCTGGCCCGTGGCGGCGTCGGCCCAGACCGCGGCGGCGTCCCCGTCGTAGTGCTCGACCAGGTACGCGCACAGCTGCTGGATCCGCTTCGCCATCGACCCCGGGTAGCGGTGCACGGCCGGCTTCTGCGAGAGCAGCGCCGCGAAGGCGTCGGGGTCGTGGGCGGCGATGGCGTGCGCGTCGAGGTCGTCGGCGCCGAGCCGCTGCGCGATCGTCCAGGGCCCGGAGAACGCCCACTCCATCGGCACCTGCTGGTCGAGCAGCATGCCGGTGAGCGCGGCGAGCGGGCTGCGGCCGAGCAGGGCGTCGGCCTCGGGCTGCTGGGCCAGCCGGATGGTGATGTCCATGGCTCCAGCCTCCCCCGCGCACGGGCCGCGCGCACGGTCGGCGCGCGGTTGCGGGACCCCCCGCCTAGCGTGGGAACGACACACGCGCACGCGGACACGACGACACGGGAGTCGATCGACCATGGCTGAGTTCCAGGAAGGCGCGCCCTGCTGGGTGGACGCGATGTTCACCGACGTGGAGGGCGCCAAGGAGTTCTACGCGGATGTGCTCGGCTGGACCTTCGGCGAGTCCAGCAGCGAGTACGGCAACTACACGCAGGCCTACTCCGACGGGAAGGCCGTCGCGGCCGTCGTCCCGCCCATGCCGGGAACCGACGCGCCCTCGCAGTGGTGTCTGTACTTCGCCTCGCCGGACGCCGCGGCGACTGCGGAGAAGATCAAGGCGGCGGGCGGCGAGCTGCTGATGGAGCCCATGCAGGTCGGCGCCCAGGGCACGATGCTGATCGCGAAGGAGCCGGGCGGCGCGGTCTTCGGCGTCTGGCAGCCCGGCGAGCACAAGGGCTTCGAGAAGATGGGCGAGGCTGGCTCGTACGCCTGGGCGGAGGTCTTCAGCCGGGACGTCGCGAAGCCGGACGCGTTCCTGCCGAAGGTGTTCGGCTACGAGGCCGAGCAGATGGAGACGGGCGACGATCCGGAGATGGCCGGGATGGACTTCAAGGTCTTCAGCCTGGGCGCCAAGAGCAACCCGGTCCTGGGGCGGATGGCCATGGGCGACGACTTCCCGCCCGAGGTTCCGTCGTACGTCCAGGTCTACTTCGCGGTGCCGGACTGCGACGAGGCGGTGGCGAAGACGAAGAAGCACGGCGGGAAGCTGCACTTCGGCCCGATGGACAGCCCCTTCGGCCGCTTCGCGGCGGTCGCGGACCCTCAGGGCGCGGCGTTCGCGGTGATCGACATGACGACGACGGTCGGGGAAATGCCCTCGTTCGAGTAGCGGCCGGCACGGTCCGCCCGCCGGGTCAGCCGGCGCCGTCGGTGCTGTCGGAGGGGCCGGCCGGCAGCGCGCCGGGGAGGGCCACCTCCTCGGTACGCGGCGGCCGCACGGCCCGGCCGGGCCCTTCGCGCACCCGCAGCGAGTGGGAGCGGTGGCGGGAGGTCGCGCAGTCCCGACAGCGGCCGGGTTCGGGGCTGCGGAAGGCGCGTTCGCAGTCCGTGCAGTTCTGGAAGGGCGCCGGCGGGACGCGTGCGGGTCTTCTGAACTCGGCTTCCAGGGACGGCGGGACCTGGGCCTTGAGCCGGTGGGCGATGAGCCCGGCCGGGTTGGTCAGTACGTCGGGGAGGTCGGCCGCCAGCGCGGTGGTGATCGCGTCCGCGCTCCCGCCGCGCTCCACCCAGACCTCGACCGCCTCCGCGAGGCGCTCGATGTCGCGCCGCCCGAGGAGCAGCCGGTGATCGACGCGGCGCAACCTCCCGAGCAGGTCCATGGCCATCAGGCGGCGGGGCGAGGGCGGCTCGGGGTCGGGCGTCGCTTCGGGCCCGGGCTCTCGTACGGGTTCCGGCGCGGGTTCCGGCTCCTGCTTGGGATCGGGGACCGGCTCGGGCTCCGGCTCCGGCTCCGACGCCGCTTCGGGGGCCGGTGGCGGTACGGGTGCCGGCCGCGTCATCGCCGCGGGGTGGTTGTAGGACACCGTCCGGGTGACGAACCGCCCGTCGGGCAGCTGTTCCACGGTCCGCTTCAGGTAGCCGTGGGCCTCCAGCTCGCGCAGGGCCGTCGCGATCCGGGTCGTACCCTCCGGGACCCGCCTGGCCAGGTCTTTGATGCCGATGGCGGTGCCGGGCGGGAGGGACTGGATGTACGCGCCGAGGCCGCGGGCGGTCAGCGTCATCCTCGGGTGCTGGATCAGGTGGTTCCCGATCACGGTGAACCGGGTCGTGTGTCGGACGTTCGAGTGGCGAACGCCGTACGGCGCCGGGGAGGGCGCGATAACCTGCTGAGGAGCCATGGGGAAGCTGTTGACTTCCTACTTGGTCAGGCCCTCGCCCGGGATGGCAGTCCCGGCGGGGGCCGTCTTCGTTCGTCGGGTGGTCGGGGCGAGCATATGCCCCGCAACCAGTGCGAAATCCAACCCAGTTGGACTTATTCACCCGTGCGAGTGACGGCGCCGCCGGGGGAGGCTGGTGGGGTTGGGAAGGGTTCTTTCTCCCGGTATTCGCGAAGCAAAGAAACGTACCGCGAACCCGGGACCGGGCCGACCGGAACCCGGTCCCACCTCAGCGAACGGTGAGTTGGTCGTACGTCTTGTAGGTGTACTCGCCGGACAGGGTGATCTTGTTCCCGGTGGTCGCCGGGAGGCCGAGACGCTCGTTCACGAGTCGGGTCATCGGGCCGCAGCCGGTGGCGGCCGGTACGCCGAACTCGGTGTCGGTCGCGGCGTACTTGATGATCGGAGGGTTCTTGGACACCCGCTCGGAGTCGCCCACCCGCTTCAGGCGGATCTCGATGGGGGTGTCGCCGGCGCCGATGACGCAGCCGCGGGGCAGGAGCGGGCTCACGGCGCGGTAGCGCAGGGTGAAGAAGCCCATGCTGTCGCCGACGGAGTAGAAGTCGGACCGGCCGCCGTACTCCGGCTCCAGGGACAGGCCGAGCAGCGGGGACCGGTCGGCGGCGGCGTTGCCGAGCAGTCCGCCGGGGACGGCGGAGGGGGTGCCGCGCAGGGATCCCCAGGCCTGGCCGTTGCTGCCGTCGGGCATCGGGCCCTCGGCGAAGGTGAGGGTCATCGGGGCCAGCGCGGGGACGTCGCGGTCGCCGAGGCGCAGCGACCCGGAGGCGGTGTGCAACTCGCACTTCCAGCGCGCCGCGTCGACCCCGGCGGGGAGGGCGGGGCAATCGGAGAAGTCGTAGGCGGCGGGGCCGGTGGGTCCGGGGTCCGCCGAGGCGGCGGTCGCGCCCGTGATCGTGAGGGCGAGTGCGGCGGCGAGGGCGAGCCCGGTGGTGGTGGTCTTCATGCCCCTACGGTGCCGCCGGGTCCGGGCCGGCCGCACCGGGGGAAGCCCCGGTCCGCCCCTGACGCGCCCCCGAGTCGACCTCAGGGCCAAGTGCCGTTCGCCGAAAGCCGGTTCCGTACGGACGGGCCGGTTCCGTACGGACGGGCCGCGCGCGGAGCCGGCCCGGGTCGGTCGCGTCCGCGTCGGCCCGCCGCCGTGCGGGGCCCGGGGCCGGCGTCAGACCCCCGCCGCCACCGGGGCCGACGCGATCGGCACGGCCGCAGGCGGCGCCGACAGGGCGCCGAACCAGATGTGGGTCACCGCGCTGACGTAGCGCGCGCCGCAGCGGTCCGACGGGACCACCAGCTGGCAGCCCGCATCGTCCAGGTCCTCACCGTCGAGGCGGGTGGCCAACAGGACCGGACTGCCACAGAAGTCGGCGTCCAACTCCGCCCAGGACAGCACCGTGTGGTGCCCGTCGCCGCCGCTCACCGCCAGCAGGAACCGGCTGCGGTCCTTGCGGCGTCGGCCGTCCAGGTCGGGACAGGCCCGGGTGACCACGTCCCGCAGCAGCACGCCCTCGAAGACGTGGTGCTGCGGGCCGTTCGTCGCGCAGTCGAAGGTGACCTCGGCCCGGTGGCTGGGCCATTCCCGCAGGTCGGCGACGGTGAGGGTCGCCGGATGGTCGAGGTCTCCGTGCAGCATGAGTCTGGCCATGCGGGGATGATGCCCTGCACGGCTCGATACGGAACCTCATCTGCAAGGTTCGGAGGTGTGTATGAGCCGCAGAAGGGACATTATTTGTGCGTTTCGCCTTGCAGTTTCCGGTTGATTTTCTGCCAGACCACATCACGTGTCAGCGGCATCTCGGTGAAGCGGATGCCGGTCGCGTCCCGCAGCGCGTTCGCGAACGCCGGGCCCACCGGGTTGAACGGGCTCTCCGACATGGACTTGGCACCGAGCGGTCCGATCGCGTCCGAGGTCTCCATGAAGTGGACCTCCGTGCGCGGGACGTCCGCGTACTGCGGGAGTCGGTAGCGGCGGAACGCGGCCGTGGTGACCTCCCCGCGCTCGTCGACCCGTACCGTCTCGAAGAGGGTGGCGCCCAGCGCCTGGGCCACGCCGCCCTCGACCTGGCCCCGGCACTGCATCGGGTTCATCACCTTGCCCGCGTCCGCCGCGTGCACGCTGCGCAGGATCCTCATCTCGCCGGTGTCCGGGTCCACGGCCAGCCGGAACCACTGGGCGTTGAAGGCCACCGAGCGGGGGGAGCCGCCCCAGTGGCCGTCCGCCGCGATCTCCTCCATCCGGCCCTTGACGTACGCGGCCTCGTACAGCTCCTTCAGGGTGACGACGCGGCCCGCGCAGTCGAAGGCCTCCGCCCCCAGCTCGCACAGGTGCCGGGCCACGCCCGTGTGCCGGGCCGCGAAGGTCCGCAGGCGCTCCGCGAGGGAGTCGGCGGCCAGCATGACCGCCTTGCCCGCCACCACCGTGCCGGCCGAGCCGAACGCGCCGGTGTCGTGGCGGACGACATCGGTGTCGGACTGGCGGACGGTGATGCGGTCCACCGTGGTGTTCAACGCGCCGGCGGTGATCTGCTTGTGGACGGTGGTCGTGCCGTTGCCGAACTCGGCGGTGCCGACCGCGATGTCGTACGTTCCGTCGCGCAGCAGACTGATCCGCGCGTCGGCGAAGTGGCCGCCCGGCGGCCCGGTCGCGATCATCGCGACGGCCGTGCCCTGGCCGGTGAGCCAGCCCTCGGGGACGTCCTCGTGGCTGCGGTCCTCGGCGATGGCCTTGCGCACCACGTCCATGCACTGCTTCATCCCGTACGAGGCGATGAACAGGTCCTCCTCGTGGCCGATCGGGGTCACCATGTGGTCGCCGGGGCCGATCACGTTCTTCTCGCGCAGGACCAGCGGGTCCATGCCGAGCCTGATCGCGAGCTCGTCCATCACCGATTCGACGGCGAAGAGGACCTGGCCGAGGCCGTAGCCCCGGAAGGCGCCCGCCGGCACGGTGTTGGTGTAGACCGAGTACGCCTCCACCTCCTTGTTCGGCGCCTTGTAGACGGCGAAGGACTCGCCGACGCTGTGGAACATGACGGCCGGGCCGTGGTTGCCGTAGGCGCCGGTGTTGGAGACGACGCGGATGCGCAGCGCGGTGAGGGTGCCGTCGGCCCTGGCGCCGATCTTGATGGTGATCTTGAAGGGGTGGCGGGTGGTGGCACCGTAGAACTGCTCGGCCCGGGTGAATTCGAGTTTCACCGGGCGGCGCAGCTTCAGGGCGGCGAGGACCACGATGTCCTCGGTCAGCATCTCCTGCTTGCCACCGAACCCGCCGCCCACGCGGCCCGCGACGACGCGGACCTCGTCCTCACCGAGGTCGTAGAGGGCGCACAGCGCCCGCCGGGTCAGGAACGGCGCCTGGGTGGAGGAGCGGACGGTGATGCGCTCGCCGTCGCCGTCCTCCTTGGGTTCGAAGTACGCGACGCTGCCGTGGGTCTCCAGGCTGGCGTGCTGCACGCGCTGCGTGCGGAAGGTCTCCTCCAGGACGACGTCCGCCTCGGCGTAGCCCCGCTCCATGTCGCCGAGCGTGTTGTGGACCTCGCCGCACACGTTGTTCTCGGCGCGGAAGATCCCCGACTCGGGGCCCTTGGGGTGCAGCACGGGCGCGCCCGGCAGCATCGCCTCCTCCGGGTCGATGACGTACGGGAGTTCCTCGTACGTGACCACCACGCGGCGGCAGCCCTCCTCGGCGGCCTGCTCGCTGTCGGCGACGACGGCGGCGACGCGCTGGCCGACGAAGCGCACCACGTCGTCCAGGACGCGCGTGTCCATCGGGTCCTCGGTCGGGTGCTCGTGGCGGGCGGACGAGTACAGCCGGTCGGGGGAGTCGTGGTGGGTGAGGACCGCGTGGACACCGGGGACCTGGAGGGCGTCGCGGGTGTCGATGTCGACGATGCGGGCGTGCGGGTGCGGGGAGCGCAGCAGCTTCATGTGGAGCAGGCCGGGCACCTCCACGTCGAAGGTGTAGCGGGCGCTGCCGGTGACGACGAGCGGACCCGCCGGGGCGCCCAGCGACTTGCCGACGGCCTGGCCGGCCTCCGGGGTCTCGGTGTGCTTCACCCCGCGGACGGCGTCCTCGATGGCCCGGTAGCCGGTGCAGCGGCAGATGTTGCCCTTGAAGGCGCGCGGCAGGTCCTGGAGCTTGCCGTCGTCGTGGGCGGTGCCCTCCTCGGCCTGGAGGGCCGCCGTGGTCATCAGGAACCCGGCGGTGCAGAAGCCGCACTGGAAACCCTGGGCGTCGAGGAACTGCCGCTGCGCCGGGTGGAGTTCGCCGCCGGGCTTGGCGAGGCCCTCGACGGTGGTGACGGAGCGGCCCTCGGCGCGGACCGCCGGGTAGAGGCAGCTGTGCACCGGCTGCCCGTCGACGTGGACGGTGCAGGCCCCGCAGTCGCCCTGGTCGCAGCCCTTCTTCACGCCGAACCAGCCGCGCTCGCGCAGGTAGGTGCGCAGGCACTGGCCGGAGCGGGGCTCCTCCTCGAAGCGCTGCTCGTTGATCTCGATCCCGTAGCTCATCGGGAAACCTCCTCGGCCGTGAGTTCGCGGCGGATCTCCTCCGCCAGGCGCAGCGCCATGTGCCGCCGCCAGTCGGGCAGTCCGTGGATGTCGTCGAACCACTCCTCGGGACGGACGGCGTCGTCGATGACCGCCCGCAGTTCGGCCGCCGTGGGCGGCAGCGCGAACCAGAAGCGGAAGGGGCGGGTGGTGGCGGCGGACACGGTCACGGCCAGGGAACCGTCCTGCGGGTCCGAGACGCCGATCACGAGGGCGCCGGAGCGGCCGAGCCCGTAGAGGGAGGCCTGCCGGAAGGCCGTACGGGAGTCCAGGACGCGGGCCGGGACGCGGACGGAGCGCAGCAGCTCCCCGTCGCGCAGGTCCTTCACGCCGGCGCCCCGGATGAACTCCGTGACGGCCATCCGGCGGGTGGCGCCGTCCTGGCCCCGGAGCAGGACGGTGGCGTCGAGTCCCGCGCTCAGGGAGATGATCGGCCCGGCCGGGAGGCCGTTGCAGAGGTTCCCGCCGACGGTGGCCATGTTCCAGATCTTGAAGCTCGCCAGGAAGGCCCGGCAGCACTGCTCGATCAGCGGGGCGGCGGTGGCCGGCAGGGTCCGGCCGAAGCGGGACAGCTCGGTGATCGTGCAGGTGGCGGAGATGTCGAGGGAGCCGTCCGGCTGCCAGGACAGCGGCGGCCAGCCCATGCGCGAGAGGTCGACGAGGCGACGGATGTGCGGCTGCGGTTCGGAGAAGAGGTACGTCCCGCCGCCGAGCCAGGCGTCACCGGGGCGCCAGGGCTCCCGGCGTCGCGCGTCGCGCACGTCGAGCACCGTGTTGAGGTCCATTTCGCGCCACCAGCCTCTCTGCGCCGCGCGCCGTTCATGTCGTCCGGCATGTCGTCCGGCACGTCTTCCAGCCAGTGAAGCAACGGGGTGAGGGCGAAACGACTGGTCCCGGCCACGGAAACGCACGGGGTTCAGGGGGTCCCTCCTGGAGGATCAACCAGGAACCTTAGGCGCCCATTGCCCTTGCATTTACGATGGGAATCCTCGTATTCACCTGGCGAATGTGGCTCACCCCACCGCAAGGAGTCCCTGCCATGCACGTCCTCGACCTGCTTCAGTCCGACGATCTCGGCCTCACCCTGCTCTGGGGCGAGGCGTCCCTTCTCGGCCAGGAGGTCAGTGGGGTCACCGCCACCGACCTGGAGGACCCGGGCCGGTTCCTGGGCCCGGGGGAGCTCGTGCTGAGCGGACTGGTGTGGTGGGCGGAGGGCGACCTGGTCAAGGCGGACCACTTCGTCTCCGCGCTCGCCCGGGCGGGGGCCACCGCCCTGTTCGCGGGCGAGGAGACCCACGGGCGGGTCCCCGACGAGCTGGTGGCGTCCTGCCGGGCGCACCGGGTACCGATCGTCGCCGTCCCGGCCAGGACCAGCTTCCGGGCGGTCACCGAGGCGGTGTACCTCCGCCAGTGGGGCGACCTCAGTCGCCGCCCCAACCGGATATTCGCCCTCCCCGAGAACGTGCGCGCCGAGCTCAGCCGGTTGCTGGAGGGCGGCGCGGGTCCCGCCGAACTCCTCGACCGGGCCTGCGCCCACCTGGGCAGGGTGGCGTGCTACCTGCTGACCGCGAGCGGTCGCACGGTGGCCCGTACGCCGTCCGCGCCGCCGATGTCGGCCCGGCGGGCTGCCGCCGCGCGCGGCGGGCTCTCGCTCCGGATCGAGGCCGAGAGTTCCCCGTACGACGCCTGGCAGTTGCACGTGCCCGACGCGGACGCCGCCCCGCCCCGGGTGCTCCACGAGATCGCCGAGGTCATCGCCCAGTACCGGGACGGACTCACCCGCGCCGGGGTCGCCGGCCGTTCGGCCGGCCGCGAGCTGGTGCGGGTGCTGTCGGGGGAGGCCGAACCGGCCGCGTTGGAAGAGGCGTTGTCCGCCGCCGGACTCCCGCCCACCGGCCCGTACCGGGTGCTCGTCGCCACCTCGGGGGAGGCGCTGGCCGAGGCGCTGGAGCACCTGGAGGGCGTCCCGTGGGCGGCGGGCGGCCCGGTCGCGGTGCTGTCCGAGGAGGCGCGCGCGGCCGTCGACCACGTGGCCGCGCTGCGCACCCTGTGGCCGCTGCTCCAGGCGTGCGGCAGCCCCGACGCGGACCTGCGTCTCGGCGCGGGCGCCCGGGCGGCGGGCCCCGAGCAGCTCCGCTCCTCGCTGACCCAGGCCCGCTTCGCCCTCACGGCGGCCGACGGGGAGGGTCCGGTACGCGGTATCGAGCAGCTGGACACCCTGACGGAACTGCTGTCCGGGGTACCGCCGGAGGTGCGCGGGGTGTTCGGGGCGCGGACGCTGGGCGCGCTGGGCGACGGGATGCTGCGGGAGACGCTGGAGGTCTTCCTGGCCAACAACTGCTCGTGGGCCCGTACGGCGGAGGCCCTGCACCTGCACGTGAACACCGTGCACTACCGGATCGAGCGGGTGGAGGTGTTGACCGGCCGGGACCTGTCCCGCCTGGACCACAAGCTCGACCTGTACGCGGCGCTGCGCTGCGGGTAGCGGCCCCTGCGCCTGCGGCGAGCCCGCCGACCCGGGAGGCGGCGGGCTTTCGCCCTGCCGGTTGCGAACACCGTACGCATAGGCGTACGTTGTTCACACCGACACCGTGCGAACGGTGTACGCATCAAGCGGCGCAAGGGGAGAGGTCGTCATCATGGGCGGTATCGCGAGGGACATCGACACGGCCGGCACGGAGGCCAAGGGGGCGGAGCGCGACCCGCGCCGCTGGCTCGTCCTGATCGTGCTCTGCCTCAGCACGCTCGTGCTGGTCGTCGACAACATGGTGCTCACCGTGTCGATCCCGCCGATCGCCGAGGACCTCGGCGCCGGCGCCGGCGCCATCCAGTGGATCATCGAGTCGTACATCCTGGTGTTCGCCGGTCTCCTGCTCACCGCCGGCAGCCTCTCCGACCGGTTCGGCCGCCGGCGGGTGATGATCATCGGCCTCGCGCTCTTCGGGATCGCCTCCCTGCTCGCCGCCTACGCCGAATCCCCCGCCCAACTCATCGCGGGACGCGTGGTCATGGGCATCGGCGGCGCCCTCGTGATGCCGAGCACCCTCTCGATCCTGATCACCGTCTTCGACGAGGAGGAACGCCGCAAGGCCATCTCCGTCTGGGGCGCGGCCGCCGTGGTCGGCCTCGTCGGCGGCCCGGCGGTCGGCGGGATCCTGATCGCCCACTTCTGGTGGGGCGCCGTCTTCTTGATGAACGTGCCGATCGCGCTGCTCGCCATCGTCGCCGCGCTGATCCTGATGCCGGAGTCCAAGGGCCCGTGGCGCAAGCCCGACTTCGCGGGCATGGTCCTGTCCGTCACCGGTATGACCGCCCTGATCCGGACGATCATCGCCCTCCCGGAGGACGGCCTCACCGCCCCCTCGACGCTGGTCGGTCTCACCCTCGCGGTCGGCGCCCTCACCGCCTTCGTCGTCCACGAGGTCCGTACCGAGCACCCGATGGTCCCGATGGCCCTCTTCCGCGACCGGATGTTCAGCGGGGCCTGCTTCTCGCTGGTGCTGCTGACCTTCGCCAACGGAGGCCTGATGCTGGTGCTGACCCAGTACCTCCAGTTCGTCGCCGGCTACAGCCCCACGGAGACCGGCCTCGCCTTCACTCCGCTCGCCGTGGCCACCCTGCTCTTCAACGGCCTCGGCGCCACCCTCGGCAACCGGATCGGCAACCGGATCATGACCGCCGTGGGCCTCGCCGTGATCGCCGCCGGCTTCGCGATCCTCGCCACGCTGGAGGCCGGCGACGGCTTCACCCCGCTCGGCGTCGCCATGACGGTGATGGGCATCGGCAGCGGGCTGGCGATGCCCGCCGCCACCGCGGCCCTGATGGGCGCCGTCCCCGAGGAGCACGCCGGCGTCGGCTCCGCACTCAACGACACCGTCCAGCAGGCCGGCGCCGCCCTCGGCGTGGCCGTCCTCGGGGCCCTGCTCACCACCGTCCACTCCGCGGAGATGCCCGCCGACACCCCCGAGGCCGCCCGGCACTCCGTGGCCGCCGCCTTGGCCGACCCGGCGCTGGCCGGGGCCGCCCGCGACGCCTTCACCTCCGCCATGTCGGCCACCTTCACCGCGGCGGCGGCGGGCGTCCTGGCCGCGGCCGGCCTCGCCCTGGTCCTGATGCGGGACCGCCGACGAGCCGCGGAGCCCGACCCGCAGGCGGCCCCGGCGGCGTGACGCGGGCGGCGGGAACGCCGGAAGCGGTGGGGGGCTCCCCCACCGCTTCTCCGCGTTCCGGCCCTCCAGGGCCGCGGCTCACCAGTCGCCCGTGGCCCCGCCCTGCTCCACCGGCGTACCGACGGCCCGGCCGTCCCGCTCGACGCCGACCACCGCGGGGTGCGCGCGCAGGGCGGCCAGCTGCGCCTCGTTCAGATCGGCCGCGAAGCCCCGTACGACGCTGCGGTACACGTACCGGACCTCGGTCACGCCGGTCTCGGCCATCACCCGCTCCGGGTCGGCGTCCGGGGCGAGGGTGACGATGTAGGGCTCGGCCCGCGCTTCGTCGGCGGGACGTACGGACTCCACCGCCTGGGCCGCGTACGCGACGGGCGCCACCGCGAGCGGGGTGACCAGGACGGCGGCGGCGAGCAGGGCGGGACGCAGGATCGGACGACGCGTGTTCGGACCCGGGATCGGACGCATGCGGGACTCCGTTTCTCAAGGATCGACTACCCGCTTCTTCGGCCGCCACCCGGCCCGCCTTGAACCGGGTGCCCGGCCCCGGCGGGCGAGGTCGCGGCGGAAGCCCGTGCGCGCCCGGAACCGGCCGGTCGGCGCCCGACGACGTGCGCGGACCGGTCGCCGTGATCGCGTCGTGCCGGGCGGAGGCGGCCTCGGTAGCCTGTCGAGACGTTGTCGTCGTGTCCATGGTCAGAGCGTCGGACCACGACACGGCAGGGGCAGGGGCAGGGTCCGGGTCCGGGGCAGGCGTTCCGGCCCACGACTCCTCCGGGGGGAGCATCATGCTGACGATCGGCCAGGTCGCGACCTATCTGGGCGTGACCGTGCGCGCCATCCGCCACTACCACCAACGCGGCCTGCTGCCCGAGCCGGAGCGCGACTTCTCCGGCTACCGGCGCTACGGAGCGGACGCGATCGTCGCCCTCGTACGGATCAGGACCCTGTCGGACGCGGGCGTCCCGCTCGCCCGGATCGAGGAACTGATGGGCGCCACGCCCCAGCGGTTCGCCGCGTCCGTGAAGGAGATCGACGACGACCTCAGGGCCCGGATGCGGGAGCTGAAGCGGCGCCGCGCCCGGATCGCCGAACTCTCGGCGGGCGACGCGCTCTTCCTCCCCGAGGAGGTCGTGGTCCTCCTGGACCGGCTCCGCGAGATCGGCCTCTCCCCGGATGCCGTGCGGACCGAGCGCGACACGTGGATCCTGCTGGCGGCGCGGTACCCCGACCAGGTCCCGCGGTGGGCGCGCCACAAGCTCGCCCTGTTCGAGGACCCCGCCTTCCAGCGCCTGTACCTGACCTGCGACCGGGCCGCCGCCTGGGACCGCGACGACCCCCGTCTGGAGGCCCTCGCGGACGATGTGAACGCCTTCGGCGGCCTCACCCCACCGGACCCGGACGGCCCGGAACCGGTCCTCGCCCTGGACGCCCTGGTCGCCGTCACCCTCATGGCGTCCCGGACCGGCAAACCGGTCCCGGCGTGGGAACGCCTGATAGACCTCTGCCGCCGGCGCGCCGATCCCGCCTGAGGCGCGGGGGTCCGCCCGGCCCGGCGCCGCTCGTCAGCCGGTGAGTTCCTGGTAGCGCCGGAAGAGGACGGACTGGCGCTCCGCCTCCGTCCGGCACACCCGCGAGGCGCCGAAGGCCTTGTCCACCACCGCGTCCAGCGCGTCGTGGGCCGCGACGAGATCGGCATCCATCGCGGTGGCTTTGTAATGTTCCGCCAACGACTTCTCCGGAGCCAGCTCGCGGGCCGCAATCACCCCGCGCCCCCTGTCGATGATTTCCTGTCGCAGGGCGACAGGTGTCCGCGGCAGGGGGAGGTTGTTCCACACGATGGTGTTGGAGAAGCGGAGATCCGACTTGATGCGGCCTCCGATCGCGCGCTGCCACGTCATGAACATCGAGGATGAGATGAGAGCGAAGAGGAAACCGTCCTCGTCCGCAGTGAGGAAGTTGGCGTTTCCGCAGACCACATCCGCGCCGAACCGCGCAGCGGTGAAATAGCGCCGGGCTTCACTGACGTGCGCGGGGATGGCGAGGAACGGGACGTCGGGTTGCCGATTCTCCGCGAAGAGATGAGGAGAAGCGGCGAGCGCCCGAGTCTGTGCCTTGGAGCTTTCCTGCCGCTTCTCGCGCACGGATTCCAGCCTCGCCGCCAGTACGGGGCTCGCTGCCAGATCGACGGGGTCCGCCCCTTCCAACCAGAGACACCAGCGGTCCTTCGCCTGGGTCAGTTCGTCGGCGCCGAGGTAGGTCCGCAGGTAGGTGGCCGCCACGGCATCGGCGATCACCTCGTCCCGATCGCCCGCCTCCACGATGAGCCCGCCCCCGTCGGTCGGCTTCGAGCCGTACACCACGGGCGGAACTTGGTCGGAGAGCGGCTTGGAGCGTTTGCGCACGAGCAGGTCCGGGCCGTCGATCAGATATGAGTTGATCCCGTTGACGACCGGCGTTTCGATCGGCTTGCCCCCGATGTCCGGGTAATCGAAGAGGCGTTGGTTCTTCCGGCCGAACTGTTCTGCCTTGGTGAACCCGATGATGACGCAGTGCACAGCCGCTTTGCCTGCCGCCTCCGACGTCCAGGCGAACGTACGATGGGCGAATTTGATGTGCCAGCCGTCGTGTTGGAGGGCTTCGAAGAGCGCCGGGACGGCTTGTCCTTGCGCGATGGAGTTCGTGGTGACGAAGGCGAACTGTCCAGGGTCGTTCCTGAAGTACTCCATGGCCTTCGCATGCCAGATCGTCGCGTAGTCGAGGTACCCGTCGTAGCGCACCCCCCACGCGTGCCTGGCGTCCGCGATCTGCCCGGCCGTCTTGGTGTACTGGCCGATGAACGGCGGGTTGCCCGCGACGATGACGTCAGGTCCGGGTGTGACCAGCGAAGACCAGTCGTGTCGGGCCGCGTTGGTCACGGTGATCGTGGCCTGGCGCCGGATCGGCAGCCGGTCGGGAGCCCATCCGAGGCGTTCGATGAGTTTCAGGTCGGCCTGGCGGTCCATCAAGAACATGGCCGTTTCGGCGATCTTGGCCGGCCACTCGTCGATCTCGATTCCGTAGAAGTTGTCGAGGGTGACCTTGAGGCCGAGGTTGGCCAGGAGCATCTGATCGTCACCGGTGAGCTCTTGCAGCCTCTCCATGATGCGCAGTTCCAGATCGCGCAGCTCACGGTAGGCAATGATGATGAAATTGCCGCACCCGCAAGCGGGGTCCAGGAACTTCAGTCTTCCGATCCTGTCGCGAAGTCGGGTGAGGGCCAGTTTTTCGTTCTTCTTCGACTTGGCCACGTCGAACTCGGCGCGCAGCTCGTCCAGGAAGAGCGGATCGAGCGTCTTCAGGATGTTTTCTTCGGACGTGTAGTGCTCTCCGAGTTCGCGACGGGTTTTCGCGTCGCGTACGGACTGGAACATCGAGCCGAAGATGGCCGGACTCACCGCCGCCCAGTCCCTCTGGCAGGCCTCGAGCACAGCATCTCGGAACTCGGGCTTCAGGGTGGGCAGGGTGATCTGTTCGCCGAAGATTCCACCATTGACGTACTTGAAGCCGCGAAGGTGCTCGGGCGCGGGGCCGCGGTCCCCGTCCGCCGTGTCCAGCCAGGTGAACAACTCGTTCAGGCGGGAGGCCAGGTCAGCGGCGTCGGGCCGGGTGTGGGTCGTGATGAAGCGCTGGAACAGACCGGCTTTCCACATCTCGGTGTCGTCACCGAACATGAGGAACAGAATCCGGGCCAGGCTGACGGAGATCTCGTGCTCCGAGGTTCCGCAGGATTCGAGCGACGCGTACATGCGGGCCATGAGCTTGGACGCCTGGCGGGTCTCGTTCCGGGCTTCGACGTCGAAGGCGTCCCGGACCTGGGCGATCAGCCCGGTGGCGTCGGGGGGCCGGTTCCAGTCGATCCGGATCGCACCGAGTCGGTGGGCGAATCCCGGGTTGTCCTGCCCCGTGATGTGCCGGTGCCGCGACAGTCGTGTGGTCGTGCTCGCGGCCGTCGACCGTCGCACGGGCCAACGCCAGACCTGTTCGACCTCGTCGAAGAAGATGGTGAGCCGGTCGACCGACTCCTTGGCGATCAGCTGGTCGAGCCGGGATTCCAGATCCGACCCGGGCCGTTGATCGCAGACCCAGACCGAGACGCCCTTGTAGCTGGAGACGTTCCTGGCCGTGATCGTCCCGCCCTCGTCGTCCGTGAGCACGACGGGCCGCTTGTGCGTGGGGGCGGACCAGTGAAGGTCCTTGAGGAAGAGGTCGCGGTAGCCGTGCGCCTCGACGCGCTCGATCAGGTGGTCGTTCACGCGGGGATCACTCCGATCGAGCAGACGATCTTGATGGGGTCGGATTCGCTGGTCCGGATGACCAGCCTGTCGTCCTCGTGGAGCTGGTTCAGCACCTCGATGAGGTCGTCGTAGCTGAACCGGTTGCGCAAGGCGATCCGAAGCCTGGCATTGGCGTGTTCGGTCAGGGGCCGCTCGTGCAGCGCGTTGAGCGCCTCGCGCGCCTGATCCGTGAACAGGGTGCCGGTGCTGCCGTGCAGCCGCTCCCACACCCGCTTGCGGGTGCCCTTGAGGTTCCCCTCGGCCACCGCCTCCGTCGTCAGCGGACCGTGCACCAGCTGCTCGACCCGCTCGAAGGAGTCGCCCAGCGGTTCACGTGTCGGGGTGTCGGGCTCGGCCTCGAACACCCTGAGGGCCTCCAGCGGGGTCACCAGCCGTTCCCTCATGACTCCGTCCGGGCCGGGTTCGGAGATCGCGAACGCTTCGACGCCGGACCGGGTGTTGATGAAGCAGGCGACCTGATCGCCGGTCTCGGCGACCCGGGGGGAGCGGGTGCTTGCGATGTTGTCCTGCGAGTCCAGGACGCGCCGGACGATGCCGGGATGCCTCTCGATGGCGTGGGACCACACCAGGTACGCCTCGCTGACGGCGTCCGCCTCGCCCTCGTCCTCGTCGGTGTCGGACAGCTTCCCGTTGTACAGGTCCTCGAGGATCTCGACCTCGCGATCGGATCCGAAGAACTGTTCGTCCGAGCCGAATGCCCGGGCGCTGTCGGCGAGCCGCTGCTTGATGCGCAGGCGCAGGTTGATCTGCTGCTCGACCTTGTCGTGGGTGATCAGGTACACGTACACGTGGTCGGACTTCTGGCCGATGCGGTCGACGCGGCCCGCCCGCTGGATGATGCGGATGATCGCCCAGGGCAGGTCGTAGTTGACGACGATGTGCGCGTCCTGGAGGTTCTGCCCCTCCGAGAGCACGTCGGTGGCGACCAGGACGTCCAGCTCGTCGTCGGGGGAGAGCGCGGCGGCGGGGTCGCCCTCGTCGGCGGGCAGTGCGTTGGAACGAGGGGAGAACCGCCTGGCGACCTCGGCGGGGTCGCTGGTGGCGCCGCTGACGAGCCCGACCCTGCCGATGCCGGCGTCCGCCAGCGCCCCGGCCACGTAGGCGGCGGTGTCCACGTACTCGCTGAACACCAGGACCTTCTCCCCCGGGTGTTCGTGACGCAGCAGGTCCACGAGCCGGTTGACCTTGGAGTCGCGGGTGACGTCCCAGGTCCCGAACCGGTTGAGCAGTGCCTCGATGGTGTCGTTGTCCCGGCGGAGATCGGCCCGCAGCGCCGGCGTGAACACCGTGGAGTTGATCCACTTGGTGTGCTTGGGCAGGGAGTGCGCCAGCTGCTCGTAGCGCCCGGTCATGTCGCCGTGCAGCAACGGACCGTCGGACTCGGTCTCGGAGTCGGCGTCGAGGTCGGTGAATTGCAGCTGGGCATCGGTGAACGTGCCGATGGGGAGCGGGAGTCCCTCGTCTATCGCGTACAGGAACAGGTCGTTGCGGGCCCGCTGGCGGGTGAGCGACACGATGAACGAGTGCCCCGACGAGGACAGTCGCTTGAAGAGGCCGGTACGGACGAAGCCGACGACGTTGCCCCGGCCGGCGCGGACGGCGCGCAGCACCGCCAGGTCCTGTTCGGTGTGACGGGCCTTCGGGTTGTCGTAGGAGGACAGCCGGTAGCGGGGCAGCCGCAGTGAGGCCACCGCGTCGAGCGTGGCGTCGCTCTCCATCTCCCGTGCCACGTCGTCATCGGCGAAGTGGTGCACCAGCGGACGCGGCACGCGCGTCGGGAAGTGGAAACGCCGGCCGTTGGCGAATTCCAGGTACTCCCGCTCGACCGTGGTGCCGTCCGGTGCCGTGACGGTCTCCGTCCTCGCGGTCCGTTTGACGAACGACCGGGTCCTGCGCACGAGGTGGTCGCTCATGAGCCGCTTCCAGTCCTCGGCCTCGTCCGACTCGCGGAACGCGGTGAGCGTGGTCGTCTTGCCGTCGACCCTGGCCCGCAGGCCGGGGTCCTCGCCGAGCGCGACGGTGGGCTCGATGCCCAGGTCGTCGTCCTCGTCGAGGTAGAGGCCTATCTGGTTGGCGACGTCCGTGAAGGCCAGGTTGAACGGTGTCGCGGTCAGCAGCAGTACCTTCGCGCCGTTGTCGCGGACGTACTTGTGGATCGCCTCGTAGTCGATGCGCGTGTTGTTGCGCAGGTTGTGCGACTCGTCGCAGATGACGAGGTTGAACCGCTTCAGCTCGGGGAGCCGCCCGGCGGCCATCGAGTAGGGCACGACGCGGCCGTTGACGTCGTACTCCTCCAGGTGCTTGGTCCACATGCCTTCGAGGTTCTTCGGGCACAGGACGAGGGTGGAGTAGTCCTCGGCGCCCTGCAGCATGAGCGAGGTCGCCACGGCCGTCAGGGTCTTGCCCATGCCGACGACGTCGCCGAGCATCGTGCCGCCCCGGCGGACGATCCGGCGCGCGAGGGTGCGGACCGCGGTCTCCTGGTAGGGCAGCAGCAGGTTCTTCATCGACGGCGGCAGGGTGTAGCCCATGCCGGCGCGGGCGTCCTGCGACAACTCGTGGCAGACCTTGAGGTAGACCTCGAACGGGGTCGGTTGGTCGCCGGCCCAGGACGCGGCGATCAGGTCCATGATCTCGACGGTGATGGTGAGCGAGAACGGGTCGTCCCACCGGTCGGTGAACCAGGTGGCGAGCTTCCGGGTCGCGTCCTTGTCGGGCACCTCGATGTTCAGTTCGAGGTTGCTGTAGAGCCCCGCGCCGGTGAAGTTGGAGGAGCCGACGTAGGCGAACCGAGGGGTGTGGTGGTCGCCGGGCTTGTGGAAGATGTACGTCTTCCCGTGCAGCGGCTTCTCGGTGAACACCTTCACCTGAACCAGGCCGTCCGCCAACTGCCCGCGCAAGGTCTCCAGGGTGGCGCGTCCCCGCTTGGTCGCCAGCCCGCGCATCAGCTGGTTGCGCAGGTGCTTGACCAACTGCTCCTTGCGCGCGTGTGCCGTCTCCATGTCGTGGTACTGCTCGTCGTCACCATGAGCGGACTGCACGTCCCGCTGCAGGGATTCGAGGATGGTTTCCGAGTCGCTCGGGGCGACCATGCCGACGAGGAGCCGCACCACCGGATCCCCTGCCGCGCCACCTCCTTCGGCCCCGCGCTTGGCCTCGACGAGGTCTTTGAACGAATCCCAGCCGCGCATGTCGAAGTAACCGGTGGCGACATCGACGCTCGCGAAGTCGGCCAGGGACCGCTTCAGGGCGGTCCCCAACTGTTGGTCGTCGAGGTTGTCAAAGATCTCAGGCACAGAGTTTCGCTCCTGGCACCGGTGGCTCGATTGGCGCCGCGCGCAAGGCACGGAGCCCCGATGCTACGGCGGAGCGTCGCCCTGCAAAGCGCTGCCGGCAGGCATGCGCAGCCGTGGTGATCAAGCAGCGCGGCTGATCCAACCGGTCGGGGGGACTCCTCGGCCTCGGGCGAGGGCCGGGCGATGTTGTGATCACGTGTCAGGTGCGCCGACGGGGGCGAACGACCGGCTCGGATCTCAGGGACGGCCGCGGGGAGCGACGGAGACCGAAGGCGGGACCGCATACGTCGAAGGGCCCCACCGCGAACGGTGGGGCCCTTCGACAACGTGCCCGGTGAGGCACTGGCGGAGGATACGAGATTCGAACTCGTGAGGGGTTGCCCCCAACACGCTTTCCAAGCGTGCGCCCTAGGCCACTAGGCGAATCCTCCGCGGCAAACAATACAAGACGTTGAGGGGTGCTCGCGAACACGATCCGGATCACGGATTCGGAAGTCCTCCCTGATCGGTCCTTGATCCCCGCCGGCCCGGCCCGAGGGCGCCGGAGGGACCACATCGCTCCGCGTCCCTCGACCCGCTCCTCCGCCCCCGTCGGCGCCCCTCCCCGGCCCTCGGATTCCGGAGCGTGCGGGTCCGGGTCGATTGCCGGGGTCGGTATCCGCTAGGGTGGGGCCCAGCCCCTCACGTGGCGCTATCTCACCCAACTCCCCCAGGGCCGGAAGGCAGCAAGGGTAAGTGGGCTCTGGCGGGTGCGTGGGGGGCGCTTTGCGTTCCGGGCGGGGTCGCCGCGGCGGGCCCGGGGGCGTCGGCGGGCCGCCGTTGTCGGCGGGCCCGGATAACCTCGTAGACGTGTCGTCCCTTGCGCTGTACCGCCGCTACCGCCCCGAGTCGTTCGCCGAGGTCATCGGGCAGGAGCATGTCACTGCCCCGCTGATGCAGGCCCTGCGCAACAACCGGGTCAATCACGCGTACCTGTTCAGCGGTCCGCGAGGCTGCGGGAAGACCACCAGCGCGCGCATCCTCGCCCGCTGCCTGAACTGCGAGAAGGGCCCCACGCCCGACCCGTGCGGCGAGTGCCAGTCCTGCCGCGACCTCGCCAGGAACGGCCCGGGCTCGATCGACGTCATCGAGATCGACGCCGCCTCGCACGGTGGTGTGGACGATGCCCGTGACCTGCGGGAAAAGGCGTTCTTCGGGCCGGCGTCGAGCCGCTACAAGATCTACATCATCGACGAGGCCCACATGGTCACCTCGGCGGGCTTCAACGCCCTGCTGAAGGTGGTCGAGGAGCCGCCGGAGCACCTCAAGTTCATCTTCGCCACGACCGAGCCCGAGAAGGTCATCGGCACCATCCGGTCGCGCACCCACCACTACCCCTTCCGTCTCGTTCCGCCCGGCACCCTGCGGGACTACCTCGGTGAGGTCTGCGGCCGTGAGGGCGCCACCGTCGAGGACGGCGTGCTGCCGCTCGTGGTGCGCGCCGGCGCCGGGTCGGTGCGTGACTCGATGTCCGTGATGGACCAACTCCTCGCCGGCGCCGCCGATGACGGTGTGACGTACGCCATGGCGACCTCCCTGCTCGGCTACACCGAGGCCTCCCTGCTCGACTCCGTCATCGACGCCTTCGCGGCCGGCGACGGCGCCGCCGCCTTCGAGGTCGTGGACCGCGTCGTCGAGGGCGGGAACGACCCGCGCCGCTTCGTCGCGGACCTGCTGGAGCGGCTGCGCGACCTGGTGATCCTGGCCGCCGTGCCCGACGCCGGCGAGAAGGGCCTCATCGACGCCCCGGCCGACGTCGTGGAGCGGATGCAGGCCCAGGCCTCCGTGTTCGGGGCCGCCGAGCTGTCGCGCGCCGCCGACCTGGTCAACACCGGCCTCACCGAGATGCGCGGGGCGACCTCGCCGCGGCTCCAGCTGGAGCTGATCTGCGCCCGGGTGCTGCTGCCGGCCGCCTTCGACGACGAACGCTCCTTCCAGGCCCGCCTCGACCGGCTGGAGCGCAGCGGACCCCCGGCCGGGGCGCCCGCCGCCTTCGCGGCCCCGCCGGCGATGGCCTACGTACCGGCCCCCGAGGCGCACGGCATGGCTCCGGCCGGCCCCGGCGGGGGCGTGGCCGCCGCGCGCGCCGCCGTACGCGCCGAGGAGGCGCCCGCTCCGGCCCCCGTGCAGGCCGCCCAGGCCCCCGCACCGCCCGTCGCGGCCCCCCAGGCGCCTCAGGCGCCCGCAGCCTCCGCCTCCGCCCCCGCCTCCGCCCCCGCTCCCGGAGCCTGGCCCGGCGCCGCCCAGCCCGGCAGCGGGGCTCCCGGCGCCTGGCCGGGAGCCGCCACCCCGGCCACGCCCGCCGCCGCCCCCGCTGCCGCCCCGGCCGCGGCTCCGGCTCCCGCCGCCGGCGCCTGGCCCAGCGCCGCCGCCCCCGGCAGCGGCGCCCAGCCGCCCGCCCCGGCCCCTTCGGCCCCCGCCTCCCGGTCGGCCGCTCCCGCGGCGGCCGCGCCCTCCCCCGGCATGGCCGCCGGGGCGGGCCAGGTCCAGGCGATGTGGCCCGGAGTGCTGGAGGCCGTCAAGAACCGGCGCCGCTTCACCTGGATCCTGCTCAGCCAGAACGCCCAGGTCACCGGCTTCGACGGGACCACCCTCCAACTCGGCTTCCCCAACCCCGGAGCCCGCGACAACTTCGCGAGCAGCGGCAGCGAGGAGGTCCTGAAGGCGGTCCTGGCCGAGCAGTTCCAGGTCAACTGGAGGATCGAGGCCGTCGTCGGCCAGGGCGGCGCCCCCGCCCCCGTGGCGCAGGGCTCGTACGCGGCCCCGCCCGCCCCGGCCCACAACCCGCCGCCCCCGCAGCAGCCGCAGGCCCCCGCCGGGCCGCAGCAGTCGTACGAGCCCCAACGGCAGGCTCCCGAGCAGCAGCCCCCCGCGCACCAGGCGCCCCCGCCGGTGGCCCCCGAGGACGACGTCGCGGAGGCGGACGATCCCGACCTCGTGGAGAGCGCGCTCTCCGGGCACGACCTGATCGTGCGCGAGCTCGGAGCCACCGTTGTGGAGGAATACACGAATGAGTAGCGCCCCGTAGTTGGGTGGCCGCACGAAACCGGCCGCGCCGTCCGGGCTACCCTGGGCGGCGTGAAGGTCCTCGTCATCGGCGGCGGCGCCCGCGAACATGCCCTGTGCCGCTCTCTGTCCCTCGACCCCGACGTCAACGCGCTGTACTGCGCTCCCGGCAACGCCGGCATCGCCGAGGTGGCGGAGCTGCGCCCGGTCGACGCCCTCGACGGCGACGCCGTCGCCCGTCTCGCCGGCGAACTCGGCGCCGACCTGGTCGTCGTCGGCCCGGAGGCCCCGCTGGTCGCCGGGGTCGGCGATGCCGTCCGCGCGGCCGGCATCCCCGTCTTCGGCCCGTCCGCGGCAGCCGCCCGGCTGGAGGGGTCCAAGGCCTTCGCCAAGGACGTCATGGCCGCCGCCGGGGTCCCGACCGCGCGCAGCTACGTCTGCGCCACCGCGGACGAGGTGGACGAGGCCCTCGACGCCTTCGGCCCCCCGTACGTCGTCAAGGACGACGGCCTCGCCGCCGGCAAGGGCGTCGTCGTCACCGACGACCTGGCCGCCGCCCGCGCCCACGCGCTGGCCTGCGACCGCGTCGTCATCGAGGAGTACCTCGACGGCCCCGAGGTGTCCCTCTTCGCCATCACCGACGGCGTCACCGTGCTGCCGCTCCAGCCCGCGCAGGACTTCAAGCGCGCGCTCGACGGCGACGAGGGCCCCAACACCGGCGGCATGGGTGCCTACTCGCCGCTCCCGTGGGCCGACCCGAAGCTCGTCGACGAGGTCATGGAGCTGGTGCTCCAGCCCACCGTCGACGAACTGCGCCGCCGCGGCACCCCCTTCTCCGGACTGCTCTACGCGGGCCTGGCCCTCACCGGCCGCGGCACCCGGGTCATCGAGTTCAACGCCCGCTTCGGCGACCCCGAGACCCAGGTGGTCCTCGCCCGGCTGCGCACCCCGCTGGCGGGCGTGCTGCTCAACGCCGCCAACGGCACCCTGGACGCCGGAGCCCCGCTCAGCTGGAGCGACGAGGCGGCCGTCACGGTCGTCATCGCCTCGCACAACTACCCGGAGACGCCGCGCACCGGCGACCCGATCGAGGGCCTGGCCGAGGTCGCGGAGCAGGACGGCCCCGACACCTACGTGCTGCACGCCGGCACCCGGAGCGAGGGCGACGCGGTCGTCAGCGCGGGTGGCCGCGTGCTCTCCGTGACGGCGACCGGAACCGATCTGGCGCAGGCCCGCGAGAAGGCGTATAAGGCCGTCGCGCGCATCCGGCTCGACGGATCGCAGCACCGTACGGACATTGCGGCCAAGGCGGCCGAAGGCCGCTGACCAGCACGACAGCGACAAGGCGGGCCCGGAGCGCGAACGGTGCGCTCCGGGCCCGCGCGCATGTCCGCGTGCGACTGCATCCGGCCGCGTTCGAACGCACCCAGCTTTACCCAAAGCCATTCCATCGGGTGATCGTCACCCGGACTGCCTGACGGCCGCCCCTGCCCCAACTAGGGTGCGGCGCAAGCATTCCGGCACATGGCCCACCGGCATTGCGATGTCGGTGGCTGGTGTCACAGTGGGGGAGTGAGCTACGCCGCCGCAGGGCAGAGGGGGTGAGGTCCGGCCGTGTCCGGAACCGGTTCGATCGCAGAAGTGGGCGCGCCCTCCGCGCGTTCACGGGCCCTCGCCGTGCTGCGGGTCCGCAGCAGGGCGCTGGCCGTCGTGCTGCTGCCCGCCGCCCTCGCGGTGGTGTTGGTGAGCGCCCGGATGACGGGCCGGCTGGCCGGGGATCCCTGGCCCGTGGTGACCCTGGTCGTCTGCGCGGTCGCCGCGCTGGTGCTGCTCGTGGGCGGGATCTTCGCCGCGGTGGTGCTGCGCGCCGGCCCCGCCGTGACACCGACGGTGCCCCTCTCCGAGGCCGCCGCGCCCGACCTCTACCGGCTCGTGCGCGACCTGGCCGACCGGATGGACGTGCCGGCGCCCTCGGCCATAGCCCTCACCCCGGACTGCGACAGCTGGCTGGAGGACCGTACGCACCCGGCCCACCGCCGCGGCGCGCTGTCCGCCGGGCCCGAGTCCGAGCCGGGCGCGGCTCCCGTGCTGGTGATCGGCTCCCCGTTCCTGTGGTGGATGCGCGTCGCCGAACTCCGCGCCGTCCTCGCCCCGGTCGTCGCCGGTACGGGCCCCTCCGCGCACCCGGACATAGCCGACGCGCGCGGCTTCGTCCGCGGCCTCGACGCCGCGGTGGACGTGGGCGGGCGCCGCGGCCTCGGCTGGATCGTGCCTCCCGCCCGGCTGCTGCTGCGGCTGTGCCGCACGGACGCCGCCGAGATGGAACGCGGCGTGGCCGCGGCGGCCTCCGACCGCGCACACGGTGTGGACTACGGGCTGCGCATCATGGCCCAGGAACAGGTCGGCCTCGCCTACGCGGGCTGGGACCGGCTGCTGACCCGCGTCGCCCTGCCCGCCTGGCGGATGGGCCGTTGGCCGGCGCACCTCGACGCCGGGGTGGTCTCCGCCCTGACCGAACTCTCCCGCCGGGACCGGCTGGCCGACGGCTTCACCTCGCGCCTCGGCGACCGACCCGCCTGCGACCTGCTGGAACAGCCCGGCGCGATCGACGAGGCCACCTCGCTGCTGGCCGCCCGGCTGTTCCACGGCGGCCCCGCCGAGACCGGCCCGGACTGGTCGCCGGTGGACTGGACGGCGTACCCGGAGGAGGTCGTGGACCGCAAGTGGCGCACGGAGGCGGCCCGGCTGCACACCGCGCTGGACGTCCTGTCCGTCCCCGCGGGCCCGCCGACGGCGACGCCGCCCGCGGACTCCCGGCACCCCGCCGAACCCCGTGACACCGACGCCGAGCCCCGTCCCGCGAGTTCCGCCGGCTCGGTCGGCGTGCCCGCCGGTGCGGGCGCCCCGACGGCGTACGCCTCCGCGTCCGCCCCGTCGACGTCGGCCCAGGCCCCGGTCGGCCCCGCCGTCCCGGTCCCGTCCGCCCCGTCCGCCCCCTCCGCCCCCGCTCAGGCCGGGGACGCCTTCGACGGCCCCACCCTCGAACGGGTCCTGGGGCACCTGACCGACCCGGCCGGCGACTGCGCGGCTGCCGAGGCCCTCGCCGGCCGCCTCAGCGGTGATCTGGCGCGCGAGGAGCACGCCGCGGGCACCCGCGCGGACGCCGAGAAGGCCCGGGGCGCCGATACGGTGCCGCTGTTCCCGCTCCAGCCGCCGCGCAGCGGCCGGGACCTGCTCGCCGACCACGTCACGGCACTGGTCTGTTGCGCCGCCGTGGACTCGGCCGGCGCCGGCCCGGGTCTGGACTGGCTCGACGGCCCGGTCCTGCTGGTCGGCGGCGAACGCCGCTCCGACCTGGCCCCCCGGGTGCTGTCCCTCGTGGAGGACGGCGATCCGGGACCCCTGCGCGACTGGCTCGCCGAACTCGGCGTCCGCCCCGACAAGCCTGTCCGCCTGGTCTGACCCCCGTGCCCGAGCGGCAGGCCCGGGGCGCGGGGCCCGAGCCCGCCCGAGCCCGAGCCCGAGCCCACGCGAGCCCGCAGAGCGCCCCGACACGGGTCGGAACCCGCCACCACGGCCCGCGGGCCCCGCGCCCGAGCCCGCCGCGACCGCTCTCCTCCGCCCCCCGAAAGCCGCCCCGACCATCCCAATCCGACCCACCGAAGCGGGGGCAGGCCTTCCACTCCCGTTCCGAGCACGTCAATTCGCGACGAACGGTGACGGGCCGCGTGCGTAATGTGATGTGCTGGGACCGGTACCGGCAGGTGTCCGAAAGCTGTCGTGCACCGAAGCGGGAGAAGACGCGTTCGGGGGAGCGAGGGAGGGGAGCGGAATGGGTGCGGACCAGATCCGGCGGTGGGAGTCAGGTGCGCTCGCGCACGCGGTGAACGACCCCTTCGGGCAGGGCCCCCTGCCCTGGTTCCGGGGCAGCGAGCTCTACTACGACGACTCGGGCCAGGTCGTCCCCTGGTACGTCGACCCGGCGGTCGCCGCCGGCCAGATCCCGCGCGCCCGCTCCGGCGGCCCCCGTACCGCCGACGACGTGCACCGCCAGATCAAGGGCTTCGCCTCCACCGGAGCCGTCTCCCCCGGCGAGGCGATCGACTTCCACATCACCGTCGACCCGCCCCAGCAGTTCTCGGTCGACGTGTACCGGATCGGCCACTACGCCGGCGACGGCGCCTTCAAGATCACCACGAGCCCGAGGCTGTCCGGCATCGTCCAGCCGCCCCCGCTCACCGCCGACCGTACGGTCTCCTGCCACCACTGGTGGCTGTCGTGGCGGCTCCAGGTCCCCTCGTACTGGACGGTCGGGGCCTACGTCGCCGTCCTCACCACCGCCGACGGCTACCGCTCGCACATCCCCTTCACGGTCCGCGACGACCACCCCGCCGACCTCCTGCTCCTGCTGCCCGACATCACCTGGCAGGCCTACAACCTCTACCCCGAGGACGGCCACACCGGCGCCAGCCTCTACCACGCCTGGGACGAGGAGGGCCGGCTCCTCGGCGAGCGCGACGCCGCCGTCACCGTCTCCTTCGACCGCCCCTACGCGGGCGCCGGCCTGCCCCTGCACGTCGGCCACGCCTACGACTTCATCCGCTGGGCCGAGCGCTACGGCTACGACCTCGCCTACGCCGACACCCGCGACCTGCACGCCGGCCGCATCGACCCGACCCGCTACCGCGGCCTGGTCTTCCCCGGCCACGACGAGTACTGGTCGGCGCCCATGCGCCGCACCGTGGAGCGGGCCCGCGACCACGGCACCTCGCTCGTCTTCCTGTCCGCCAACACCATGTACTGGCAGGTCGAGCTCGGCCCCTCCCCCTCCGGCGTGGCCGACCGGCTCCTCACCTGCCGCAAGCGCCGGGGCCCGGGCCGTCCCAGCCTCTGGCGCGAGGTGGACCGCCCCGAACAGCAACTGCTCGGCATCCAGTACGCGGGCCGCGTGCCCGAGCCGGCGCCGCTGATCGTCCGCAACTCCACGCACTGGCTGTGGGACTCCACCGGAGCCGCCGAGAACGACGAGCTGGACGGCCTCGTCGCGGGCGAGGCCGACCGGTACTTCCCGCGGACCCAACTGCCCGAGCACCAGGACCGGATCCTGCTCGCGCACTCCCCGTACCTCGACACCGAGGGTGCCAAGCGCCACCAGGAGACCTCCCTCTACCGGGCGCCCAGCGGGGCCCTGGTCTTCGCCTCCGGCACCTTCGCCTGGTCCCCGGCCCTGGACCGCCCCGGCCACGTCGACGAGCGCGTCCAGCGGGCCACCGCCAACCTCCTCGACCGGATCTGCAAGCGCGACTGACGCCGCCGGCGGCCCCCCTGGGCCGGGCACGGGGCCCCGTACGGGAGAATGGGCACGCGCTCGTACAGAACCACAGGGAGACCCCGTGTCCGGATTCGTCGAAAAGCCCGAGCCGGTCCAGGTGCCCGGCCTCGTCCACCTCCACACCGGCAAGGTCCGCGACCTCTACCGCGACGAGGACGGCCGGCTCGTCATGGTCGCCAGCGACCGCATCTCCGCCTTCGACTGGGTGCTGCCCACCGAGATCCCGGACAAGGGCCGCGTCCTGACCCAGCTGTCCCTGTGGTGGTTCGACCAGCTCACCGACATCGTCCCGAACCACGTGATCAGCACCGAGCTGCCCGCGGGAGCCCCCGCCGACTGGGCCGGCCGCACCCTGATCTGCAAGAACCTCGACATGGTCCCCGTCGAGTGCGTGGCCCGCGGCTACCTCACCGGATCCGGTCTGGCCGAATACGAGCAGACCCGCACCGTCTGCGGACTCGCGCTCCCCGAGGGCCTCGTCGACGGCTCCGAGCTGCCCGCCCCGATCTTCACCCCGGCCGCCAAGGCCGAGGTCGGCGAGCACGACGAGAACGTCTCCTACGAGGAGGTCGCCCGCACCACCGGCCCCGAGACGGCCGCGCTGCTGCGCCAGGCCACCCTGGCCGTGTACGGGCGGGCCCGGGACATCGCCCGCGAGCGCGGCATCCTCCTCGCGGACACCAAGTTCGAGTTCGGCTTCGACGCCGACGGCGTCCTGGTCGCGGCCGACGAGGTCCTCACCCCGGACTCGTCCCGCTTCTGGCCCGCCGACCAGTGGGAGCCGGGCCGCGCGCAGCCGTCCTTCGACAAGCAGTTCGTCCGCGACTGGCTGAAGTCCCCGGCCTCCGGCTGGGACCCCAAGGGCGAACTCCCGCCGCCCGCGCTGCCGCAGGAGGTCGTCGACCGGACCCGCGCCAAGTACGTCGAGGCGTACGAGCGGCTCACCGGCCTGTCCTGGACCTGATCCGGGAGCTTCGGGCCGGCCCGGAGGAACGACGAAGGCCCCGATCATCGATCGGGGCCTTCGTCTGCTGAGCGGACAACGCGACTCGAACGCGCGACATCCACCTTGGCAAGGTGGTGCTCTACCAACTGAGCTATGTCCGCCTGTGCGCCGTAGCGCGAGGACAACTATACCCAACCCCGCTCGCGTGCGAGACGCACTGCCGTGTGCCGGTTCTCGGCCCCCAGTTTCGTCGCCGCCGAGGACAGGTAGTTCCGTACGGTCCCCTGCGACAGCGAGGCCCGCTCCGCGATCTCCGCGATCGGCGCCCCGTCCGCCGCGAACTCCAGCACCTCGGCCTCCCGCGCCGTCAGGGGCGAGTCCCCCGCGCTGATCGCGTCGGCCGCCAACTCCGGGTCCACGTAGCGGCCTCCGCCGTGCACGGTGCGGATGAGTTCGGCCAGCCGCTGCGCCGACACCGTCTTCGGCGCGAACGCGCGCACACCGGCCGCCAGGGCCCGCTTCAGGTGCCCGGGCCGCCCGTGACTGGTCACGATCATGGTCTTGCAGTCGGGGAGTTCGGACCGCAGCGTTGTGGCCACGCTCACACCGTCCGCCCCGGGCATCTGGAGGTCCAGGACCGCCACGTCGGGCCGGTGCGCCCGCGCCATGGCCAGCGCCTCCGGTCCCGAAGCCGCCTCGGCGACGACCACCAGATCGTCCTCCAGACCCAGCAGCGCGGCCAGCGCGCCCCGGATCAGGTGCTCGTCGTCCGCCAGCAGTACTCGTACGGGGTTCACGCCCGCGCCTCCACTCGTCGCGCCGGCGGGCCGGGAACCTCGGCCCGCAATCGGAACAGGCCGCCACCGGCCGGTCCCGCCAACAGGGTCCCGCCCACCGCCGCGAGCCGCTCGCGCAGCCCGGCGAGGCCGGAGCCGGGCGGCCCGGCCGGGGCGTCGGGCGCCCCGTCGTTCTCCACCAGCAGGGTCACCGGGCCCGCGCCCTCCGGCACCGTCAGCCGGATCAGGCAGCTGCGCGCGTCCCCGTGCCGCAGCACGTTCGTGGTCGCCTCGCGGACCACCCAGCCCAGCGCCGACTGCACCTCACCCGGCAGCGTCCGCCCCCCGGCCTCCAACTCGACGCGGCAGTCCATGCCGGCCGCGCTCAGCACCCCGCGCGCCCCTTCCAGCTCCACCGCGAGGTCCGCCTCCCGGTAGCCGCGCACGACGTCACGGACCTCCCGCTGCGATTCGCGGGCGATCCGCTGCACCTCGATCATCTGGTCCACCGCCTCCGGGCGCTCGCGCCGCGCCAACTGCACCGCGAGCTCGCTCTTCAGGGCGATCACCGCCAGGTTCCGGCCCATCACGTCGTGCAGGTCCCGCCCGAACCGCAGCCGCTCCTCGGCGACCGCCAGCTGCGCCTGGAGCTCCCGGGCGTGATCGAGCTCGTAGACGGTCTTCAGCAGCCACCGGGAGAACCCGCAGGTGAAGGTCAGCAGCAGGCTGACGATCAGGAACCCGACGGCGAACCCGAAGGAGTCCAGCGGGGGCAGTCCGGCCACCAGCGCCAGGCCCGCCACCGCGACCGAGCCGGTGGGCGCGAGGAGCAGCATGTGGCGGACCTTGTCGAGCATCAGCGTCAGCGCACCGGAGGCGAAGGCCATCGTGTTGATCACGACGGTGGGAGCGACGTTGTCGTTGGTGATCGTCCCGGCGGACCGCAGCACCATCATGGCCACACAGATCGAGGCCGTGAGCGCCACCAGCGCCACCGCGAGCCGCACGGGCCGCTCCCGGCGCCCCAGCGCGTAGTCCAGCGAACGCGAGGACAACAGCCCGCACAGGCCGACCTGCGCGGCCAGCGGCAGCGCCAGTGCGGCGGTGACGGCCCTGTTGCCCTGGGGAGCGAGTCCCACCAGGACCGCGAAGGCCTCGATCACCGCGAAGAAGTGGAACGACCAGCGCGTGTACAACTCGACCTTCGCCGCGCTGGTGCGGTTCTTCCACCATCCGGTCAACTTCGACACGTCGTTCCCACGTCCCCCGGTCGTACGCGCTAGCGGCGCGGTTCCCAGCGGAACCACCGCTGGACAGCAAACACGGTCACCATGATCCAGGCCACCGTGACGGCCGCGGCCGTCAGGAGCTCCCCGTCCGCCGCGCCACCGTCCCAGCCGGCCCGTACGAGGGTCATCACCCCGCTGAGCGGCAGGAGTTCGCACACCGAGGCCATCGCGTCGGGCAGTGAGTCCAGCGGGACGAACAGTCCCGAGCCGAGCGCGGTCAGCAGGAACAGCGGCAGCGTCGTGATCCCGGCGGTCTCGACGTTGCGGGTGAAGGCGCTGGTGGCGGCGGCCATCCCGGCGAGCAGCGGCAGAGCGGCGAGCACGCCGGCGACCAGCGGCAACGGGTTGTCCGGCGCGGGCGCGTCCAGCACGGCCGCCCCGGCGAGGGCGAGGGCGCCGATCTGCACGAGGGCGATGACGGCGGCGGGCAGCGCGGTCCCGGCGAGGATCTCCAGGTCACCGGCCTCACCGGTGCGCAGCCGCTTCAGGACGAGCTCCTCGCGGCGGGCGACGTAGGCGGAGACCAGGTTCATGTAGACGACGAGCAGGAGCACCATCCCGATGCCGCCGGTCAGCGTGGCCACGGCCACCGATCCCACGGTGTCCGCGCTCAGGGTCGAACGCAGGACGAAGACCATCATCACCGGCATGAGCAGGGCCACGCTCAGGGCGGCCCGGTTGCGCACCAGCAGGGTCAGTTCGGAGCGGCCGAGTGCGGTCAGTCGGCCGGGGTTCAGGGTCAGCGTGCTCATCGGGTCCCCACCATCACGTCGTTGTTGCCGTTGCCGTTCTCGCCGGCCCTGCCGCTGCCACCGCCGGCGGCGGACACCGCGCCCGCCTCGCGCCGGCTCCGTGCGATGTCCAGGAAGGCCTCCTCCAGGGAGGCGGAGCGGGCGTCGAGCCCGATCAGTTCCACCCCGGAGTCGTGCGCCCAGCGCAACAGTTCGCCGAGCGCTCCCTGGAGCCGGTCGGTACGGATCTCCACGTGCGGCCCGTCCGCCGCCGCCCGCAGCCCCAGCGGGAGCCGCCCGGCGGGCACCCCGTCCGGCAGGGTGAAGCGGATCCGGGACGGCCGGGTCGCCGTCACCTCGGCGGGGGTTCCGGTCAGGACGAGCTCGCCCTCGTGCAGGATCGCCAGCCGGTCCGCGAGTGCCTCGGCCTCCTCCAGGTAGTGCGTGGTCAGCAGCACCGTGGTGCCCTGCGCCCGCAGTTCCCGTACGAGGGCCCAGGTGTCCCGGCGCCCCTCCGGGTCCATGCCGGTGGTGGGCTCGTCGAGGAACAGCACCTCGGGCCGCCCCAGCAGGGCCAGCGCCAGGTCGAGCCGCCGCCGCTCGCCCCCGGACAGCTGCTTGACCCGTACGGAGACCCGTGCATCCAGCCCGACCAGCCCCAGCACCTCCGCGGCCGGCCGTGCCCCGGAGGTGACCCCGCTCCACATCCGGACGGTCTCGGCGACCGACAGGTCCGAGGGGAAGCCGCCCTCCTGGAGCATGACGCCGGTCCGTGGCCGGACCTCGCTCCGCCGGGCGTACGGGTCCAGGCCGAAGACGCGGACCTGCCCGCCGGTCGGTGCGCTCAGCCCCTCCAGGAGTTCCACCGTGGAAGTCTTGCCGGCCCCGTTGGTGCCGAGCAGCGCGAAGATCTCGCCGCGGGCCACCGAGAAGGAGACGCCCCGTACCGCCTCGAACCCGCCGGTGTAGCCGCGGCGCAGTCCCTCTGCCTGGATCACTGTGTCGGTCATGTCCCCAGCCTCGCGGCGGCCGGCCGGGCCGGTCAGTGCGCGCTGTCACGGCTCCCGATGACATTTGTCATCGACGGTGATCCACGCCACACGGGCTGCGGAATCGGTGCGGAACGCGGAACGCGGAACAGGGGCAGGGAACGGGGAACCCGGGACACGGAACCCGGGACATAGAACGCGGAACACGACAAAGGCCCCGATCAATGATCGGGGCCTTTGTTCGCTGAGCGGACGACGCGACTCGAACGCGCGACATCCACCTTGGCAAGGTGGTGCTCTACCAACTGAGCTACGTCCGCATGCTTGCACGACACGAGTGCCGTGGGCTGCGAGCATCACTCTACCTGATCCACAACCGTGGCCGGTAAAGCGTGCAGAGCGGGTGACAGGGATCGCACACTGCGCCTCCCCCCTGGAAGGGGGGTGTTCTGCTACTGAACTACACCCGCACGACTTCGGGTTCCGGCCTTCCGGCTGGCCCCTCGGCGTGATCCACACATTAGCCGATCGGTGGGGGTGCTTGGCAAATCCGCTCTCAGTGGGCGGCGTTGTACGCCTCGTAGACGCGCTTGGGGATCCGTCCGCGGGGCGGCACGTCGTGCTGGTTCGCCCGGGCCCAGGCGCGGACGACCGCCGGGTCGGGGGCCACCGCTGTGTGCCGGAACACCTTCCCGGAACGGGACTGGCGGCGGCCGGCGGCCACGAAGGGGGCCAGGCCCTTCCGCAGTTTCTTTGCGTTGGCCGCATTGAGGTCGATCTCGTACGACTTACCGTCCAGAGCGAACACGACCGTTTCCGCCGCTTCCCCGCCGTCGAGGTCGTCGGAGAGCGTGACTACTACGCGCTGCGCCACGGATATCGGTCCCTTCGTACGCGGTCACCACCCGTTGACGTGCGGTGATGTCGCGTGTGTGGATGTTTCGGTGGAATGCATCAAACCGCCGGAATCCCGGCTGATTCCTTTGTACCGTGATTCTCATTGAATAGCGAAGCCCAGTTAATTATCCCCGCGTGTCCCGCCGCAATGCCGGGCGCGTGGTTTTCCGGTGGATTTTGCGAAGCGTTGGTGAAGCCGAAACGGCGGGATGATCGGCGGCATGCGATATCTACCCGCGTAGAAATTTCGGCCGGGTACGCTGATGGAACCGCCTTCGCACCAACCACCACACGGGAGTGCCAGTGGCACGCGTCGTAGTCGACGTCATGCTCAAGCCGGAGATCCTCGACCCCCAGGGCCAGGCGGTGCAGCGTGCACTGCCGCGTCTGGGCTTCGAGGGGATCGCCGACGTCCGCCAGGGGAAGCGCTTCGAACTGGAGGTGGAGGGACCGGTCGACCAGGCCGCCCTCGACCGCATCCACAAGATGGCCGAAACCTTCCTCGCCAACACCGTCATCGAAGACTTCACCGTCCGCGTCGAGACCGTGAAGGTCGAGGCCTGACGGTGACCACTCGCATCGGAGTCGTCACGTTCCCCGGAACGCTCGACGACCGTGACTCGCTGCGCGCCATCCGCCTCGCGGGGGCCGAGCCCGTCTCGCTCTGGCACCGCGACAAGGACCTGCACCAGGTCGACGCGGTCGTCCTCGCGGGCGGCTTCTCCTACGGGGACTACCTGCGCGCCGGGGCCATCTCCCGCTTCTCGCCGGTCATGGAGACCATCATCGAGCAGGCCAAGGGCGGCATGCCCGTCCTCGGCATCTGCAACGGCTTCCAGGTCCTCACCGAGGCCCACCTGCTGCCGGGGGCGATGCTCCGCAACAACCACCTCCACTTCATCTGCCGCGACCAGACGCTGCGGGTGGAGAACGCGGAGACCGCGTGGACCGGCGACTACACCGCCGGCCAGGAGATCTCCGTCCCGCTCAAGAACATGGACGGCCGCTACACCGCCGACGAGCACACGCTCGATGAACTGGAGGCCGAAGGACGAGTGGCCTTCCGGTACGTGGACGTGAACCCGAACGGTTCGCTGCGCGACATCGCCGGCATCACCAACGCCGCGGGCAACGTCGTCGGCCTCATGCCGCACCCCGAGCACGCGGTCGAGCCGCTGATCGGGACGGGCCGCACCGACGGCCTCCCGTTCTTCACGTCGGTCCTGAAGAAGCTGGTCAGCGCATGAGCCTCGATACCGTCAAGAACGCCACCGGGACCCCGGACGCCGCGCAGCCCTGGAAGGAACTCGGCCTCAAGGAGGACGAGTACGCGCGCATCCGCGAGATCCTCGGCCGCCGCCCCACGGGCGCCGAGCTCGCCATGTACTCCGTCATGTGGTCCGAGCACTGCTCGTACAAGAGCAGCAAGGTGCACCTGAAGCAGTTCGGCGAGAAGGTCCCGCAGAACGACGCCATGCTCGTCGGCATCGGTGAGAACGCGGGCGTCGTCGACGTCGGCCAGGGCTACGCGGTCACCTTCAAGGTCGAGTCGCACAACCACCCCTCGTACATCGAGCCCTACCAGGGCGCGGCCACGGGCATCGGCGGCATCGTCCGCGACATCCTCGCGATGGGCGCCCGCCCGGTCGCCGTCGTGGACCCGCTGCGCTTCGGCGCGGCCGACCACCCCGACACCAAGCGCGTCCTGCCGGGCGTCGTCGCCGGCATCGGCGGCTACGGCAACTGCCTGGGCCTGCCCAACATCGGCGGCGAGGTCGTCTTCGACGCCTGCTACCAGGGCAACCCGCTGGTGAACGCCGGCTGCATCGGCGTCATGAAGCACGAGGACATCCACCTCGCGAAGGCCTCCGGGCCCGGCAACAAGGTCATCCTCTACGGTGCCCGCACGGGCGGCGACGGCATCGGCGGCGTCTCGGTCCTCGCGTCCGAGACCTTCGACGACACCAAGCCGACCAAGCGCCCCGCCGTCCAGGTCGGCGACCCCTTCCAGGAGAAGCTCCTCATCGAGTGCACCCTGGAGATCTTCAAGGAGAAGCTGGTCGCCGGCATCCAGGACCTCGGCGGCGCCGGGCTCTCCTGCGCCACGTCCGAGCTGGCCTCGGCCGGTTCGGGCGGCATGCGCGTCGAGCTGGACACCGTCCCGCTGCGCGACGCGACGCTCTCGCCCGAGGAAATCCTCATGAGCGAGTCGCAGGAGCGCATGTGCGCGATCGTCGAGCCGCAGCACGTCGACCGCTTCATGGAGATCTGCGAGAAGTGGGACGTCATCGCCACCGTCATCGGTGAGGTGACCGAGGGCGAGCAGCTGGAGATCTACTGGCACGGCGAGCTCATCGTGGACGTGCCCCCGGGCACCGTCGCCCACGAGGGCCCGACCTACCACCGCCCGTACGCGCGCCCCTCCTGGCAGGACGCCCTCCAGGCCGACGACGCGGGCAAGCTGCCCCGTCCGCAGACCTCCGAGGAGCTCCGCGCGCAGGTCCTGGCGCTGGTGTCGTCCCCGAACCAGGCCTCGAAGTCCTGGATCACCGACCAGTACGACCGGTTCGTGCAGGGCAACACGGTGCTCTCGCAGCCCGAGGACGCGGGCATGGTCCGCATCGACGAGGAGACCAACCTCGGCGTCGCCATGGCCACCGACGGCAACGGCCGGTTCGCCAAGCTCGACCCGTACACGGGCGCGCAGCTGGCGCTGGCCGAGGCGTACCGCAACGTGTCCGCGACCGGCGCGAAGCCGCTGGCCATCTCCGACTGCCTGAACTTCGGCTCCCCCGAGGACCCGGACGTCATGTGGCAGTTCGCCGAGGCCACCCGCGGTCTCGCGGACGGCTGTCTGGAGCTGGGCACCCCGGTGACCGGCGGCAACGTCTCGCTCTACAACCAGACCGGCGAGACCGCGATCCACCCGACCCCGGTCGTGGCGGTCCTCGGCGTGATCGACGACGTCAACCGCCGTACGCCGATGGCGTTCGCGGAGGCCGGACAGCTGCTGTACCTGCTCGGCGACACCGCCGAGGAGTTCGGCGGCTCGGCCTGGTCGCAGGTCGTTCACGACCACCTCGGCGGCATGCCGCCGAAGGTGGACCTGGGTCGCGAGAAGCTGCTCGGCGAGATCCTGATCTCCGCCTCGCGCGACGGCATGGTCGACGCGGCGCACGACCTGTCCGACGGCGGCGTGATCCAGGCGCTCACCGAGTCCTGCCTGCGCGGCGGCAACGGTGCGCGGATCGTGGTCCCCGAGGACCTGGACGCGTTCACCTTCCTGTTCTCCGAGTCCGCGGGCCGCGCCATCGTGGCCGTCCCGCGCAGCGAGGAGCTCCGGTTCACCGACATGTGCGGTGCCCGGGGTCTGCCGGCCGCCCGCATCGGTGTGGTCGACGGCGACGCGATCGAGGTCCAGGGCGAGTTCACGCTCCCGCTGGCCGAGCTCCGCGAGGCCCACGAGGCGACGATCCCGGCGCTGCTCGCCTGATCCCGCCCGCCCGCTCCACGTACGAGCCCCCGTCCGGACGCTGTCCGGGCGGGGGCCCGTTCGTTCCCGGGGCCGACTCTTGTACGGAGTTACGTAATCACGTAACTTCATCGGCATGGAGCTTGAGGACCGTGTCGCCGAGCTGGAACGCCGGCTCGCCGCACTGGAAGCCGGAGAGCGGGCTGAGCGGGCAGCGCCCCCCGAACCCGGCCGCGCCGAGGGGGACTTCTGGGCCCTGGAGGGTTGGAAGGCGCGCCTCGCGGAGGCCGGACCCGCGGCGGAGGCGGGCGGAGTGCTCTTCACGGGCGCCGTCACCCTGCCCGCCGGGGAGCGCTACGAATGGCAACAGGCCGCCGTCACCGAGGACGTGCTCGACCCCGGGGCCGACGCCGGCCGCACCGCCGACTCCCTCGCCGCCCTCGGCAACCCGGTCCGACTGCGGCTGCTGCGCGAGATCCTCGGTGGGCGGCGCACGGCCGCCGAACTGACCGCGCTCGACGGGGTCGGCACCAGCGGGCAGGTCTACCACCACCTGCGCCAACTGACGGCGGCCGGCTGGCTGCACACGACCGGCCGGGGCCGCCACGAGGTTCCCGTCAGCCGGGTGGTCCCGCTCCTCGTCCTGCTGTCCGCCGCGATCGCCTGAGGTGAGCACGATGACCCCGAGTCCATCGACCCCGAGTCCATCGACCCCGAGTGCGTCGACCCCGAGTGCGTCGACTCCTCCCACGAGGGCCCGGTCCAAGGCGCTGTACGTGTCCTACCGGCTGCTCCTGGTCCTCGCGTTCGCCATGATCGCGGTGGACCTCACGGTCGGACTGCCCTTCGGTACGGCCTGGTTCCTGGTGTGCGTGGCCGGCGGCGTGCTGCTCCAGATCGCGACCGGCGTCGTGGCGGCCCGCGACCCCCGCACCGGTGAGCCGCCGATCGAGATCGACCCGCCGGTGCGCGGTCTGTGGAGCGCCCTCAACAGCCCGGCCGACAAGGTGCCCAGCCACGGCACGCACCGCTTGGGCCAGGCCTGCGCGATCGACGTCGTCGCCGAGCCGGAGCCCGGTTCGGGGCGCGAGCGGCCCCCGTTCGCCACGTTCTGGCCGCTGGTGCGGCCCGCCCGCGACTTCCCGGCCTTCGGCGCCCCGGTGCTCGCCGTCGCCGACGCGACCGTCGTACGGGTGAGCGACCGCTGGCGCGACCACGCCAGCCGCAACTCCTGGCCCGCCGCGGTCCACCAGATGCTGATCGCCGGCGGCCTGCGCGACCTGGTCGGCGCCGGCTGCGTCCTCGGCAACCACGTCGTCCTCGACCTCGGCGAGGGCCGGTACGCGGTCTACGCCCACCTGCGCCGGGGCACCCTGGCCGTCCGCCCGGGGGACCGCGTCAGCGCCGGTCGGCTCCTCGCCGAGTGCGGCAACTCCGGCAACTCCACCGAACCGCACCTGCACTTCCAGCTCATGGACGGCCCCGACCCCGACACCGCCCGGGGCCTGCCCTTCACCTGGCGCGGCGTCGGCGTCCCGGCCGGCGGCGAGACCTTCGACGCCGGAGCCGGGCGCGCGATCCGGCCGTAGCGATTCCGTGGCACGCCCGGCATCCGCGCTCACGAGGGGTGTCCGCATACTGACGCCGTGAGTGACTTCGTCAAGTACCTGCCGCCCGCGGCGATACCCGAGGGCGGCGCCCCCGAATGGAAGGCCGCCGACGCCGAACGCTGGCGCGCGGCCCGCGTCCCCGCCGTCCTCGGGCCCGTCGCCGGAGGCTGGATCCTCCTCCCCCTGATCCTGTGCGCGGTCGTCCTGCTCGCCTGGAACACCCCCGAGGACACCTCCGTCGGCACCGAATGGGCCGGCTACCCGGCGGCCGTCCTGCTGCTGGCCCTCCCCGCCTGGTACCGCTTCCTGCCGGGCGCGAGTGCCGTCGCCGCGCCGCTGATCGCCCTGGACGCGGTCCTCGTCCTCGGGGAACTCGCCCCGGGGGACACCGCCGGCCGCGCCGGAGCGGGGCTGATCATCGGCATCTCCGCCCTCGCCCTCACCGGGGCCCTCCTGCGCCTGCGCTCCCGCAGGGTCCAGCGGGCCCTGATCCTGGAGGCGGCCGGCGACGCCCGCAGTCCCCTGCCGGCCGCCCTTCCCGACAGCCACCGCACCCGGGGCCGCACGCTGCTCCTGACCGGGGCCCCGCTCTGCGCGCTCGCCGCGGCCCTGCTCCTGACCGCCCTCGCCCAGGACCTGAACGCGCCCCCGGGACAGCCGTACGACGCCACCGGACAGCAGGTCCTCGCGCTGCTGCTGCTCGTCCCCGGCACCCCGCTGTTCGGCCGCGGCGTCACGGCCGCCGGCGCCGCCCGCAGGCTCCACCTGGGCCCGCAGCCCGTGCTGCGCGTCGGCGTCCGCCGCTCCGAGGACACGGCCTGGATCCTCGCGGACGCCCGGACCCCCACCGCCCCGCCGCTGGTCGCCTTCCGCAACCGCTTCGACGACAGCTACTCCTCCCGACCCGGCCGCATCCTCGTGGGCGGCCCGTCGGAGCGACTGCGCGCCGAGCACCACGACATCAACCCGGACACCGAAGCGTACGAGGCCCTGCTGTACGGCGTTCCCCGCGAAGGCGCCGAGGTCGTCCTGGAGTACGCCGTCAACACCCACGACGGCCACATCGTCACCCGGTTCACGGCCGCCCCCCTCATGCCGTTCCGTCGCCACCGACTGCGCCCGTGGCCGCCGGCCGGCGTCTCGTACGCCCAGCAGCGCGAGGAGCGGGCCGAGCGCCGCCGCCAGGAGCGCTCGTCCTCGTCGTCCTCGTCGTCCTCCGGGGGCTGCGGCTCCTCCGACGGCGGCAGCTGCGGCAGCAGTTGCGGCGGGGGCTGCGGCGGCGACTGACGCCCCCGGCCCGCGGGGCCGGCCCCCGAGTAGGGTCGGCCCATGCCGCCTGGGAAGAAGAAGCCGCGCACGTACGACCCCGCGAGGATCCGTACGGCCGTCACCACGCAGTTCGGGCACGTCGCCGAAGCCGTAAAGGGCCTGACGCCGGAGCAGCTCGCCCGGCCGAGCGGCCTCGGCGACTGGACCGTGGCGGACCTCGCCGCCCACGTCGCGTGGATCGCCGACTCGCTCGCGGCCGGCCTGGCCCGGCCGCCCGCCGCCGTCGCCGAACTCCCGGCCGTCGAGTGGCCCTTCGCCACCGCCTCCCTCGCCGGGAAGATCTCCGAGGCCGCCCGCGAGACCCTGGACGGCGCCCCGCTGCCCGAGCTGTACGGGACGGCCGCCGCCCGACTGGCCGCGGAGCTGGAACGCAACGCGGGCAGCCGGGTACTGGACCTGTGGATCGGCGACATGACCCTCGCCGACTTCCTCGTCACCCGGACCGTCGAGCTCGTCGTCCACACCGACGACCTGAACCGGGCCACCGGACTGGACATCCCCCTGGACCGGCAGGCGCTGGCCGCCTGCACCCGGCTGCTCGCCGACGCCCTCGCGGTCAAGGCGCCCGGCGGCTCGGTGGAGGTACGGATCCCGCCGTTCGCGGTGGTCCAGTGCGTCGCGGGCCCGCGCCACACCCGCGGCACCCCGCCCAACGTGGTGGAGACCGACCCGCTCACCTGGATCCGGCTCGCCACCGGCCGCACCGGCTGGGCCGAGGCCCTGGACTCCGCGCGGGTCAGCGCCAGCGGGGAACGCGCCGACCTGGCGGCCCTGCTCCCGCTGATGAGCTGACCCGGCGCGCGGAGGGGAACCGCCCGACCGCCCGGCCCGTCCCAGGAGCATGCGTACCCTCAGGCACCTCACGACCGGCCTGGCCCTCCTCGGCCTCGCCGCCTGCGGCCAGTCCGCGCAGAGCGGCTCCGACCCGCTCCCCGACCCCACGGGCTCCTGGGCCGTCGAATCCCTGACCACCGGCGGCCGGACCCTGCACGCGCCGGCCGCCGCCCGCGTCGACATCGGTCCGGACGAGGCCACCGGCAACTACGGGTGCAACGGCTTCACGGCGCGGCTCGCCCGCGACGGCGCGTCCGTCCTCGTCGTCACGCCCGGCCAGAGCACCACGATGGCCTGCGAGAACATGGAGTTCGAGACGGCCTTCGCGAAACTGCTCACCGGCCGCCTCACCCTCGATCGCGGCCCCGACCGGCTCACCCTGAAGACCGCCGACGGGAGCACCATCGCCATGAGCTCCAAGCCCCCGGTCCCCGACGCCCCCCTCGTCGCGACCCACTGGAGCGTCGACTCCCTGATCGACGGCGAGAGCGTGTCCTCCCTCGCCCCCGAGGCGGCGGGCCGGGCCCGCTTCACCCTCGCCGCCGACGGCGCCGCGAGCGGCAACCTCGGCTGCAACCGGTTCAGCGCGCCCGCCACCGTCGACGGCCCCTCGCTCACCTTCGGGCCGCTCACCGCGACCCGGATGGCCTGCGAGGGACCGACGGGCGAGGTCGAGCGGGCGCTGACCGCCCTGCTCGGCGGCGGCCCGCTCGCCTGGAAGGTCCAGGGCACCTCCCTCACCCTCACCGCCCCCGACGGCAAGGGCCTCGGCGCCAAGGCGGTCACGGCCGTCGAGTGACGGCCCCGACGCCCTGCCCGGCGGCGACTCAGGCCGGGTAGGGCAGCAGGCCCGCGTCGGTCTTCTCCCACGCCGCCCGCAGCTGCGCCAGCCGCGCCGGCTCCACGGCCGCCTTGTCGGCCTGCTCCCTGATGTCCCCGGCCAGGTTGAACAACTGGTCCCGGCCCGACTTGCCCCGGTAGTACTTCCAGTCGCCCCGCCGCAGCGCCCGTTCCCCGCGCACCCGCCAGAAGATGTCCCGCTCGGCCGGCTTCTCGTCGCGCAGCAGGTACCCGGCCAGGCTCACCCCGTCCAGCGGGTACGCGCGGTGCGGGCGGGTGCCGGCCAGCTCCAGCAGCGTCGCCGTCCAGTCCGGGCTGAACACCGGGACGTGGCTGACCTGGCCGCCGTCCACCCGGGCCGGCCAGCGCAGGATGTTCGGCACCCGGATCCCGCCCTCCTGGAGCGAGGCCTTGTTGCCCGACAGCGGCCAGTTGTACGAGAACCGCTCGCCGCCGTTGTCGCTGGAGAACACGACCACCGTGTTGTCCTCCTGCCCGGAGCGCTTCAGCGCCTTGAGCACCTCACCGATCGACCGGTCCAGGTCCTCCACCAACTCCTTGTACTTCTCGACCGAGCCGCCGTCCTGGTGCCACAGCGCCCGCCCGTCGCCCGCCTTGATCCGCCGGACGATCTCGGCACTCTCCTTCGTGTCCCCCTCGGCGATCCACGGCCAGTGCGGGGTGGTGAAGTTGAGGTTCAGCAGCCACGGCTTGCCGTGGTGGTCGCGCGAGACGTACTCGCTCGCCCGCTCGGTGAGGACCTTCGTGTAGTACCGCAGGTCCTTGTACTCGGCGTCGCCCTCGTACAGGTCGTACTCGCCGCCCAACCCCAGCTTCGAGTAGTACTCCAGGGCCCCGCCGAAGTTCCCGAAGAACTCGTCCCAGCCCGACCGGGTCGGGCTGTAGTCCGGCAGGTAACCCGCGTGCCACTTGCCGATCAGCGCCGTGGCGTAGCCCGATTCCTTCAGCAGCGAGGCCAGCGTCGGGTGCGTCGGCTCCAGGCCCACCGACTTGTCGGCGATCGGCTCGGCCAGCCCGCCCTTCGTACGGGCCGGGTAGCGCCCGGTGTACAGACTGAAGCGGGTCGGCGAGCAGGTCGCGGAGCCCGAGTAGGCATCGGTGAAGCGCACGCCCTGGCGGGCGAGGCGGTCCAGGTTCGGGGTCTTGATGTGCGGCGAACCGTACGAGGACAGGTCCGACCAGCCGAGGTCGTCACCCAGGATGAAAAGGACATTCGGGCGCCTCGACTGCCGCCCCCGAGCGGCCCTGAACTCACGCTCCTCGGGTCCGGCGTGCTCCGCCCCGGCGGCCGCGGCCGGGCCCGCGCCGAGCCCCACCGCGGCGGCGGCCGCGGTCACCCCGACCGCGCCGCCGAAGGCACGCCGGGACAGTTTCGATTCGTACGAAGTCACAAGTACTCCAAGGCATGGCCGACCGGCCTGCCCGGGGCGGCGCGGGACGGCGCACGGCACGGCGGGGCGGGCTCGGTCAGGACAGGAGGGCAGAGCGGAAGGGGCCGGCGCGCAACGTCACAACGGCGGTCGGTGCGACGGGAAGAGCCGGAAGGAAGGAACACGCGCGCCGCGGCGCGCGGCGATGCCTACGCGCAGCCGGGACAGATGGCGCTCGCGACACGGACCAGGTCCACGTGTCGGCGCTCGACGAGGGTGACGGAGCGGTCACCGAAAGGCTGCATGAGTCGGAACCTTGTACGAACCCACAGGCACCTGTCAACCAGGGCATTCCGGATGCCGAGACGGCCGGCGAAGCCCCACGTCACAGCGCTTTTCGCGGTCACCCTCCGCAGGGGTTACCCGACTGTCCGCACTGTGACTTTTCCGGGTCCTCCTCAATTCGGACCAGTGGTCGATCTCGCCTACACTCGGAGCCGTGCCTCGTGGTGATGGACGACTCAACCACGACCTGCTCCCCGGTGAGAAGGGCCCCCAGGACGCTTGCGGCGTCTTCGGTGTCTGGGCTCCGGGTGAAGAGGTCGCCAAGCTCACCTACTTCGGACTGTATGCACTGCAGCACCGCGGACAAGAGTCCGCGGGAATCGCTGTGAGCAACGGTTCCCAGATCCTCGTTTTCAAGGACATGGGCCTCGTTTCCCAAGTCTTCGACGAAACCTCTCTCGGCTCGCTCCAAGGTCATATCGCGGTCGGTCACGCCCGCTACTCGACCACCGGAGCCTCCGTCTGGGAGAACGCCCAACCGACCTTCCGCGCGACCGCCCACGGCTCCATCGCCCTGGGTCACAACGGCAACCTGGTGAACACCGCCGAACTCGCCGAGATGGTCGCCGACCTCCCCCGTCAGGACGGCCGCGCCACCCAGGTGGCGGCCACCAACGACACCGACCTGGTCACCGCCCTCCTCGCGGGGCAGACCGACGAGGACGGCAAGCCGCTGACGATCGAGGAGTCGGCCACCAAGGTCCTCCCGAAGGTCAAGGGCGCCTTCTCGCTCGTCTTCATGGACGAGGGAACGCTCTACACCGCCCGTGACCCGCAGGGCATCCGCCCGCTGGTCCTCGGCCGCCTGGAGCGCGGCTGGGTGGTCGCGAGCGAGACCGCCGCCCTCGACATCTGCGGCGCCAGCTTCGTCCGCGAGGTCGAGCCGGGCGAGCTCATCGCGATCGACGAGAACGGCCTGCGCACCTCGCGCTTCGCGGAAGCGAAGCCCAAGGGCTGTGTCTTCGAGTACGTCTACCTGGCGCGCCCGGACACCGACATCGCGGGCCGCAACGTCTACCTCTCGCGTGTCGAGATGGGTCGGCGCCTCGCCAAGGAAGCCCCCGTCGACGCCGACCTGGTGATAGCGACGCCGGAATCCGGCACGCCCGCCGCCGTCGGCTACGCCGAGGCGAGCGGAATCCCGTTCGGAGTCGGCCTGGTCAAGAACGCCTACGTCGGCCGGACCTTCATCCAGCCCTCGCAGACGATCCGCCAGCTCGGCATCCGGCTGAAGCTCAACCCCCTCAAGGAAGTCATCCGGGGCAAGCGCCTGGTGGTCGTCGACGACTCGATCGTCCGCGGCAACACCCAGCGCGCCCTGGTCAAGATGCTCCGCGAGGCCGGCGCGGCCGAGGTCCACATCCGGATCTCCTCGCCGCCCGTGAAGTGGCCGTGCTTCTTCGGCATCGACTTCGCCACCCGGGCCGAGCTGATCGCCAACGGCATGACGGTCGACGAGATCGCCACCTCCATGGGCGCGGACTCGCTCTCGTACATCGCGCTCGACACGATGATCGAGGCGACCACCATCCAGAAGCCCAACCTCTGCCGCGCGTGCTTCGACGGCGAGTACCCGATGGAGCTGCCCGACCCGCAGCTCCTGGGCAAGCAGCTCCTGGAGACCGAGCTCGCCGGCGGCAAGGACGCCGCCGACGCGCTGCGCCGCCCGTAGCCGGAGCCCCCGCGCGGCCCGCTCAACCTGCGCGGGGTCCTGTCTTTCAAGCTTCTCCCAGGGCCCCGCACCACCCGCAGTAACGACACGAAAGCTCTCTCCTGTCATGACAGAGAAGACCACCGGTGCCAGCTACGCAGCCGCGGGCGTGGACATCGAAGCGGGCGACCGCGCCGTCGAGCTGATGAAGGAGTGGGTGAAGAAGACGCAGCGCCCCGAGGTCCTCGGCGGCCTCGGCGGCTTCGCCGGCCTCTTCGACGCCTCCGCCCTCAAGCGCTACGAGCGCCCCCTCCTGGCCTCCGCGACCGACGGGGTCGGCACCAAGGTGGACATCGCCCGCCGGATGGGCGTCTACGACACGATCGGCCACGACCTGGTCGCGATGGTCATGGACGACATCGTCGTGTGCGGCGCCGAGCCGCTCTTCATGACGGACTACATCTGCGTCGGCAAGGTCCACCCCGAGCGTGTCGCGGCGATCGTCAAGGGCATCGCCGAGGGCTGCGTCCTCGCCGGCTGCTCCCTGGTCGGCGGCGAGACCGCCGAACACCCCGGCCTGCTCGGCCCGGACGACTTCGACGTGGCGGGCGCGGGCACCGGCGTCGTCGAGTACGACCGCCTCCTGGGCGCGGACCGCATCCGTACGGGGGACGCCGTCATCGCGATGGCATCGTCCGGCCTTCACTCGAACGGGTACTCGCTGGTCCGCCACGTCCTCTTCGACGGGGCCGGTATGTCCCTGGAGCAGCACGTCGAGGAACTCGGCCGGACCCTCGGCGAGGAACTGCTGGAACCGACCAAGATCTACTCGCTGGACTGCCTGGCGCTCACCCGGACGGCCGAGGTGCACGCGTACTCGCACATCACCGGCGGCGGCCTCGCGGCCAACCTGGCCCGGGTCATCCCGGACCACCTGCACGCCACGGTCGACCGTACGACCTGGGCCCCCGGCGCGATCTTCGACCTGGTCGGCAAGGCCGGCAAGGTCGAGCGGCTGGAGCTGGAGAAGACCCTGAACATGGGCGTCGGCATGATGGCCGTCGTCCCGCAGGAGTCGGTGGACGTGGCCCTGACCGCCCTCGCGGACCGGGGCGTCGACGCCTGGGTCGCGGGCGAGATCCTGGACCGCGGCGACCACACCGAGGGTGCGACCCTCACCGGTTCCTACGCGGTCTGAGCAGCACTGAAACCCGGTCCGGGGCCATGCCCCGGACCGGGTTTCGATGTATGTCAGCCGACTCGGACGCCGCTGTGCAGGAGGTCCTGCGCGTCAAGCCCCGCGACGGTGCGCCGACGGACCGGACTCTTCGTCCTCTTCGTCGTCGTCATCGCCGTTGTACAGAGCCGCGTACTTGGCGTACGGGTCGTCGTCGTCATCGTCCTGATCGTCATCGACTTCGACCGGCGCGCTGATAGGCAGCGGCTCTGTCGGCGATGCGCCCAGCTCATTGGCCAGACGCGAGAGGTCAGTCCCGCCGCTGTTGTACTTCAGCTGGCGGGCGACCTTTGTCTGCTTGGCCTTGGCCCGGCCGCGCCCCATGGCTCGACCCCCTCGGTGACGGGGCTCGACGGCCCCAGAGTCTGACACGCGTTCATGGTTCGGAGCGGGCTCTCCGTGGAGAGACCGTCCGTAGGGGTTTAACGGTACCTGCTTCCGCGGCCATACGGTACGCCGCCCGCATGACGCGCCCCGGTGCAGGACCAGCGGGACACCCCGTACTCGCTGGTCAGCTGCGATTTTAACCCTTTCCTGGCGGGCGACCCGCCGAAGTGCAGTGAGTTCCGTCTCGCCGCACCCCGACGGGCCCCCTTTTCGGGGCTACGCGGTGCGGGCGCCGCCCGCCCGGGCGGCGGCGCGGGCCGCGAGCGCCTCGGACATCCGCTGCTCGGCGATCCGGTCGGCCGCGGCGGCCGGCGGGATCCCGTCGGCCTTCGCACGTGCGAATATGGCCAGCGTGGTGTCGAAGATCTTCGAGGCCTTGGCCTTGCAGCGGTCGAAGTCGAAGCCGTGCAGCTCGTCGGCGACCTGGATGACACCGCCCGCGTTGACCACGTAGTCCGGCGCGTAGAGGATCCCGCGGTCGGCGAGGTCCTTCTCGACTCCCGGGTGGGCGAGCTGGTTGTTCGCCGCGCCGCAGACGACGGTGGCGGTGAGCACCGGGACGGACTCGTCGTTCAGCGCGCCGCCGAGGGCGCACGGGGCGTAGATGTCCAGACCCGGGGTGCGGATCAGGGCGTCCGTGTCGGCGACCGAGGTCACCTTGCCGCCGGGGTGCTTGTCGAGGATCTCCTGGACGGACTCCGCGCGGACGTCGGTGATGACCACCTCGGCGCCGTCCTCCAGCAGGTGCTCCACCAGGTGGCGGCCGACCTTGCCGACACCGGCGACGCCGACCTTGCGGCCGCGCAGCGTGGGGTCGCCCCACAGGTGCTGGGCGCTGGCGCGCATGCCCTGGAAGACGCCGTAGGCGGTGAGGACCGAGGAGTCGCCGGCGCCGCCGTTCTCGGGGGAGCGGCCGGTGGCCCAGCGGGTCTCGCGGGCGACGACGTCCATGTCGGCGACGTACGTGCCGACGTCGCAGGCGGTCACGTAGCGGCCGCCGAGCGATTCCACGAACCGGCCGTAGGCCAGCAGCAGTTCCTCGCTCTTGAGGACGGCCGGGTCGCCGATGATCACGGCCTTGCCGCCGCCGAGGTCGAGGCCGGCGAGGGCGTTCTTGTACGACATGCCGCGCGCGAGGTTCAGCGCGTCGAGGACGGCCTCCTCGTCGGAGGCGTACGCGTGGAAGCGCGTGCCGCCGAGGGCGGGGCCCAGGGCGGTGGAGTGGATCGCGATGACGGCCTTGAGGCCTGAGGCTCGGTCCTGGCACAGCACGACTTGCTCGTGGCCGCCCTGTTCCGTGCGGAACAGGGTGTGCAGGACGCCGTCGGTCATTTCGGTCACGGTGGTGACTCCCATGGAAGAGATGCGGCGGAAAGACGCCCGCCCTGCGGGTGGGGGAGGGCGCGCTGGGAGCAGCGTAAGACCTGCGGACCGCCCGGGAAGGGCCTGTCCGGGGATCGGAACACTCCCGTGTCACAGCGACCCCGCGGGCCCGCCGGAAACCGTGCGGAACGAGGGGTTCCAGGCCTCGGGCGCAGGGGTGCGGGCGCCGCCGCGCGGGCCGCGGGCGCTCCGGAGGTGAAGGAGCCGTCGAAAACGGGGAGGTACGACAGCGTGAGCGAATCCCCCGAAGTGCGGCCGCCGTCGGCCCGCCCCGTCCCGACCGTCCCGTACGCCTCCTACCTGCGTGTCTACGAGCCATTGGCGGCCTTCTCGGAACCCGAACGAGCGCACTGGGCGGACTACGTCCGGCGCGGGGTGGTGGCGACGGCGCAGGACGAACTGCGCCGCTCGCTCGTGGACTTGGTCCGCGTTCCGGTGGTGGGGGTGCCGGCGCACGAGAGCGCGGACGCCTTCACGGCCGAGCGGGACGGGGTGGTCCTGGTCTGCCCGTGGCGCACCCGGCTGCGCGGCTGGCTGGCCCTCCAGGAGCTGACGGAGTCGTTCCCGCTGCCGGTGCTGGACGCGGCGCTGCCCGCGCCGGCACGCAAGCGCGCGGCGGCGGAGTACGAGGAGTGGCGCGAGCGGAACCCGGACGCGCGGCCGTGGATCCGTACCGGGGTGTGGCAGGTTCCGCTGCGCTGGTTCGTGCTGGTCGGGGATGAGGAGCGGGAGTACGTGCCGGGCGAGCGGCTGCGGTACCGGACGCCGATGGTGCAGGCCCGCCGCCGGCTGGCCCGGGGGCTGCGGACCCTGCGGCGGGCGGAGGGGTACGCGCCGCTGGCCGAGGGGCTGGTGGAGGTCGGGAGCTGGTTGGAGGAGTTCCACCCGCGGTCGATGGTCGAACTGGATTACGGGGGGCTGTTGCACGCACTGCCGGCTGACGACCTCGCCGGCGACCGCTCCGCCCGCGACCTCGCGGCGGGGATGGACGCGCTGCGGGCGGGCGACCGGGAGGGGGCGTCGGAGGTGTACGGCGAACTGGCTCAGCGCTGGCGGGCGGTCAGGGAGAGGCTGTTCGCGAACTGATTCGCCTGGCAGGGTGTCCTTCGCCACGGTCGACGGGGGGCACGCGCCGGACCCTGGGCGTATCACCCGTATCGGTCGTATCGGCCGATCGGCCATAAGGTGCAGATCAGGGGCTTGATCGCCACATTGGGGTCTTAGTTCCAGGACCTACGTCCCGATACGGGCCATTGGCCCAAGCGTGACGGACCGCACTATCTACACCCTTGCGCCCTTCCCCTACCCTCGTGCCAAAATAGGACAAGGAGTCCGGGGAGGGTTCCTTCCGTCCAACTAAGGGCGGAATGCTCGGTATTGCACTCTATGGGGGGTCTGACGACTCCTGATCGCTCTGTGACTGATCGTCACAGTGGGGTGACTGTCCGTTATGGGGCGGTCCATCGGCTTCCGCCGCTGATGAACACCTCGGAGGGCAATTCCATCGGTTTGGCCGTCGAGGCTGGACGGATGGTGTAGTTGTAGTGCCGAGGACAAGCCGTTCGTCCTATAACCGACTCGGCCTGCGTATGTCCATTTCGGGCAACGCGGGCCAAGGTGCAGAATTTAGAGGAAAGAACCGAGATGGTTCGGTTCTCCCGAGGAGGCCGCTCATGACCGCTCGCACCCCTGATGCCGAGCCGCTGCTGACCCCGGCTGAGGTTGCCACGATGTTCCGCGTGGACCCGAAGACGGTCACCCGCTGGGCCAAGGCTGGCAAGCTCACGTCCATCCGCACCCTGGGTGGACACCGCCGTTATCGCGAGGCCGAGGTTCGCGCACTGCTCGCGGGAATTCCGCAGCAGCGCAGCGAGGCCTGAGGTCCCGCAGTACCACCGCTTTAACGGGTCTGTATCGGGTCCCCCAATCCGATGAAACCCACAACGCTTCAGACGGTTGAGGTTGCCCCAACAGCCTCTTTGCCGTTCGATCGCGCTGGACTCCGCCGGGTCCAGCGCGATCTTTTTTTATGCCCGCAGGGGGTGGAAACGTCGGGGCGCGCGCAGGGCCGGCAGGGTGGGTGCCATTGCACATATTAAATCGAGCCGGCGTAGGTGTGCGATAAACGTGCGAGTCTCAAAAACTCGTGTGGTGACTCCCGTCACAGTTGATCACTCTTGTACATCCGGCATTGCGCCCGTAAGGGATGTCCGCCGCAGAGCGCCTCGCGCCGAACGGGGGATTTCGCCCCGCGCGGGCAGTGTGCGGACCGGGCCGCGCCGGCGGCCCGCTGAGGGCTTCGCGGGGGCGCTGGGGGGTTGGGGGCCCGCGAGGGGGCGCCGGCCCCTCCTGGGGGCCTTCAGCGGCCTCGTCGGCTGCTGAATGATCATGATCTGGGTCGGTGTTGGAGCACACGGCCGGAGCGGGCCGTCGGAGCGGGCCGTCGGAGCGGGCGCCGTCCGCCCCCTGAGTCCGCGCCCGCGCCCGGTCGGTCGCCGACGGGCCCGAGGCCCAACGCGTCAGGGCCCGTATCCCCTGAAGGGATACGGGCCCTGACGTTTCTGCGAACCTGACGGGACTTGAACCCGCGACCTCCACCTTGACAGGGTGGCGAGCTAACCAACTGCTCCACAGGTCCTCGTTCGCGGCCGGATCACCCGGCTGCGATCGCAACTGTACAGCAGCTCAGGGGCTGTGGTCTAACCCGATCACGGAGCGAGGGCGTCGACCGCCTTCACGATCCTCTTGTCCGAGATCGGGTACGCCGTTCCGAGCGCGTGAGCGAAGTAGGAGACCCGGAGCTCCTCCAACATCCAGCGGATCTCGGTGACCTCCTCGGGCACCGGCCGACCCTTGGGGAGCTGCTCCAGGAGCCACAGGTACTCGTCCCGCATCTCGTGGACCTTCTCCATGCGCGTGGTGTCGCGCTGGGCGCCCGTGGGCATTTGCTGGAGCCGCCGGTCCGCCGCCACCAGGTAGCGCATCAGGTCCGGCAGCCGGCGCAGGCCGGTGAGCGTCACGAAGCCGGCCGGTACGAGCGCGGCCAGTTGGGCCTTCACGTCGGCGACGTTGGCCATCAGGGCCAGGCTGTTGGTCGTCTTCAGGCGCCGCTCGCAGGCCTGCCAGGCGGCCAGCACCTGCTGCACCCGGTCCACCGTGCGTACGGTCGTGTCCACCAGGTCGGCCCGTACCGCTTCGTAGAGCTTGCGGAAGCCCGCCTCGTCCCAGGCCGGGCCGCCGTGGTCGGCGATCAGCTGGTCGGCGGCAGCCGTCGCGCAGTCGTCGAACAGCGCCTGGATGGAGCCGTGCGGGTTCCGCGAAAGGGCGAGCTTCTGCTGGTTGGTGAGCTTGTCCGAGGCGAACTTCGCCGGGTTCACCGGGATGTTCAGCAGGATCAGCCTCCGCGTGCCCAGCCACATCGCCCGCCGCTGCTCGGCCTCGGTGTCGAAGAGCCGTACGGAGACGGTCGCCCCCTCGTCCACCAGCGCCGGGTACGCCTTCACCGGCTGGCCGGCCCGACGGGTTTCGAAGACCTTCGTCAGGGCGCCGATCGTCCAGTCGGTCAGCCCGGACCGCTCCAGGGACTCCCCGCCCGCCCGCTCGGCGGTGGCGGCCGCGGCCTTGGACAGGGCCTGGCGGGCCTTGGGCTTCAGGCGCAGCCGCAGGGCCTCCAGGTCCTTGTCCTCGGCGAGGTTCTTGCGCCGCTCGTCGACGATCCGGAAGGTGATCTTCAGGTGGTCCGGGATCCGGGACAGGTCGAAGTCCTCCGCGGAGACCGGCACGCCGACCATCCGGTGCAGCTCGCGCGCCAGCGTCACCGGCAGCGGCTCCTGCAACGGAACGACCGTGTCCAGGAAGCGGGTCGCGAAGTTCGGCGCGGGCACGTAGTGCCGGCGGATCGGCTTCGGCAGCGAGCGGATCAGCTCGGTGACGACCTCCTCGCGCAGGCCCGGGATCTGCCAGTCGAAGCCCTCGTCGGTGACCTGGTTCAACACCTGGAGCGGGACGTGGACGGTCACGCCGTCCGCGTCCGCGCCCGGCTCGAACTGGTAGGTCACCCGGAACTTCAGCGGTCCCTGCCGCCAGCTGTCCGGGTAGTCGGCCTTGGTGACCCCGGCCGCCTTCTCGGTCAGCAGCATCTCGCGCTCGAAGTCGAGGAGTTCGGGCTCCTCACGCTTCTTGTGCTTCCACCAGGAGTCGAAGTGCGCCCCCGACACCACGTGGTCCGGGATGCGCCGGTCGTAGAAGTCGAAGAGGGTCTCGTCGTCCACCACGATGTCGCGGCGCCGGGCCCGGTTCTCCAGCTCCTCGACCTCGGTCAGCAGCTTCCGGTTGTCGGCGTAGAACTTGTGGTGCGTGCGCCAGTCACCCTCCACCAGCGCGTTGCGGATGAACAGCTCGCGGGAGACCTCGGCGTCGATCCGGCCGTAGTTGATCTTCCGCTGGGCGACGATCGGCACGCCGTACAGCGTGACCTTCTCGTACGCCATCACGGCCGCCTGGTCCTTCTCCCAGTGCGGCTCGCTGTACGTGCGCTTGATCAGGTGCTGCGCGAGCGGCTCCACCCACTCGGGCTCCACCTTCGCGTTCACCCGCGCCCACAGCCGCGAGGTCTCCACCAACTCGGCCGACATCAGGAACTTCGGCTGCTTCTTGAACAGCGAGGAACCCGGGAAGATCGCGAACTTCGCGGACCGGGCACCCAGGTACTCGTTCTTGTCGGTGTCCTTCAAGCCGATGTGCGAGAGCAGACCGGCCAGCAGCGAGATGTGGACGTGCTGCTCCGGCGCGTCCGCCTCGTTGACGTGGATGCCCATCGAGCGGGCGACCGTGCGCAGCTGCGTGTAGATGTCCTGCCACTCGCGGATCCGCAGGAAGTTCAGGTACTCCTGCTTGCACATCCGGCGGAAGGAGGAGGAGCCCCGCTCCTTCTGCTGCTCCCGGACGTAGCGCCACATGTTCAGGTACGAGAGGAAGTCGCTGGTCTCGTCCTTGAAGCGGGCGTGGTTCTGGTCGGCCTGGGTCTGCTTGTCCGAGGGCCGCTCCCGCGGGTCCTGGATGGACAGGGCCGCCGCGATGACCATGACCTCGCGGACGCAGTTGTTCTTGTCGGCCTCGACCACCATGCGGGCCAGCCGCGGGTCCACCGGCAGCTGCGAGAGCTGGCGCCCCATCGGCGTCAGCTTCTTGCGCGGATCCTTCTCCGCCGGGTCGAAGGCGCCCAGCTCCTGGAGCAGCTGCACGCCGTCGCGGATGTTGCGGTGGTCCGGCGGGTCGATGAAGGGGAACTTCTCGATCTCGCCCAGGCCGGCCGCGGTCATCTGGAGGATCACGGAGGCCAGGTTGGTGCGCAGGATCTCGGCGTCCGTGAACTCCGGACGGGAGAGGAAGTCGTCCTCCGAGTACAACCGGATGCAGATGCCGTCGCTGGTACGACCGCACCGGCCCTTGCGCTGGTTCGCGCTGGCCTGGGAGATCCGCTCGATGGGCAGCCGCTGCACCTTGGTGCGGTGGCTGTAGCGCGAGATGCGGGCGGTGCCCGGGTCGATCACGTACTTGATGCCGGGCACGGTCAGCGAGGTCTCGGCCACGTTCGTCGCGAGCACGATCCGGCGGCCGGTGTGCTGCTGGAAGACCCGGTGCTGCTCGGCGTGCGAGAGGCGCGCGTAGAGGGGGAGGACCTCGGTGAGGCGCAGCTTGCGCTTCTCCAGGGCGTCCGCGGTGTCGCGGATCTCCCGCTCGCCGGAGAGGAAGACGAGGACGTCGCCCGGCCCCTCGGACTGAAGTTCGTCGACGGCCTCGCAGATCGCGGTGATCTGGTCGCGGTCGCTGTCCTCGGAATCCTCTTCCAGGAGCGGGCGGTACCGCACCTCCACCGGATACGTACGGCCGCTGACCTCGACGATCGGCGCGTCCCCGAAGTGGCGGGAGAACCGTTCCGGGTCGATGGTCGCCGAGGTGATCACGACCTTCAGGTCGGGACGCTGCGGCAGCAGCCGGGCCAGGTAGCCCAGCAGGAAGTCGATGTTCAGGGACCGCTCGTGGGCCTCGTCGATGATGATCGTGTCGTAGGCGCGCAGCTCGCGGTCGGTCTGGATCTCGGCGAGCAGGATGCCGTCGGTCATCAGCTTCACGAAGGTGGCGTCCGGGTTCACCTGGTCGGTGAACCGGACCTTCCAACCGACGGTCTGCCCGATCTCGGACTTCAACTCCTCGGCGATCCGCTCCGCGACCGTGCGGGCCGCGATCCGGCGGGGCTGGGTGTGCCCGATCATGCCCCGGACGCCACGGCCCAGCTCCATGCAGATCTTGGGGATCTGCGTGGTCTTGCCGGAGCCGGTCTCGCCGGCGACGATCACGACCTGGTGGTCGCGTATCGCCTCGGCGATCTCGTCCTTCTTCTGGCTGACGGGGAGGTTCTCGGGATACGTGACCTCCGGCATCCGGGAGGCACGGCCGGCGAGCCGCTCGGCGGCCTTCGCGGCCTCCGCGGCGATCTCGTCGAGCACGGCCTGCTGGGCCTCGGGCTTGCGGATGCGGCGGGCGCCTTCGAGGCGGCGGCCGAGGCGGTGCGCGTCACGGAGGGAGATCTCACCGAGAAGCGTCTGCAGGGCGGCGAAGGAAGTAGACATACCTGATCGAGGATCTCACCTGCGGCCTCCGGGTGGCGAACGCATTTGTGGGCCTCCCCGTACCATTTCGGGACGAGTCCCCCGGCCGTACGAGTGAGAGGCAGCCCACCTTGTCCCGCCGCCACCGTGTGTGCTGCCTGCTGGCGGCCGTACTCGCGGTGCTGCTCGGCGCGGTGACACCGGCGGCGGCCGCGCCGTACCCGGGGCGCGCGGTTCCGGTTCCGGTGTCGAGTCCGGCCTCGGCCCTACCGGCCGCGAGGGCCGCGGAGTCGGGCGCTGCCGTGACCCCGACCGCCGCCTCCGCCGGTCCGGCCGGGCCCCGCGGACCCTCCTGCGCCCCCGGATCCCCCGACACCGGCCGGACCCCGGCGGTCCCGCCGCGCGCCGGGCAGGACCACGCGCCGCTCCCGGCGGCCCGGCCCGCGCCCGAGGTGGGCCGGCCGCACGGCACCATGCCCGTACGGGGCCCCGTACGGGGGCCCGACCGGCCCGCGCCGGGTCCGGTGGAGCTCTCCGTGATGCGGGTCTAGGGCCTGTCGTTCGACGACAGGCCCCGAGAGGGGCCGCCCGCCGGTCCCCTCACCACCCGTACTCCTGGAGCACCCGCATGCCTTCCCCCGCCCGGTCCCCCCGCCCCTCCCGCAAGCCCCTGTTCGCCGCCGCCGGCGTGGCCGTGGCCGCGATCACCCTCGGCCTGGTCTCCTGGCAGGCCACCGCCCCCGACGACAGGTCCCGCGAGACCTCCGCCCACGCCGGCCCCCGTACGGACGTCGCCCCGGAACTGCTGGCCCTGGCCCGCCGCGACGGCGCCGACAAGCTCGCGACCGGCCGCGCCGACGCCCCCGTCGTCCTCATCGAGTACTCGGACTTCCGGTGCGGGTACTGCGGCAAGTTCGCCCGCGACACCGAACCCGAACTGGTGAAGAAGTACGTCGAGGACGGCACCCTGCGCATCGAGTGGCGCAACTTCCCGATCTTCGGCGCCGAGTCCGAGGCCGCCGCCAAGGCCGCCTGGGCGGCCGGCCGGCAGGACCGCTTCGCCGCCTTCCACCGGGCCGCGTACGCCGACGGCGCCAAGGAGGCCGGCTTCGCGGGGGCGCGGCTGGTGGAGTTGGCCCGCCGGGCCGGGGTCCCGGACCTGGAGCGGTTCGAGCAGGACATGGCCGGCGAGGAGGCCGCCGCCGCCCTGAGGAAGGACCGGGACGAGGGCTACCGCATCGGCGTCAGCTCCACCCCGTCCTTCCTGGTCAACGGCCGCCCGATCGCCGGGGCGCAGCCCATCGACGCCTTCCACGCCGCGATCGCCGCGGCGAAGGCCGAGGCGGCGGCGGGCAGGTGACCGGCATCGGATACCTGGCCGCCCTGCTGGGCGGCCTCCTCGCCCTGCTCAGCCCGTGCAGCGCGCTGCTGCTGCCCGCCTTCTTCGCGTATTCGATCGACTCCCGCTCCCGGCTCCTCGCGCGCACCGGGATCTTCTACGCGGGCCTCGCGAGCACCCTCGTACCGCTGGGCGCGGCCGGTTCGTACGCGGGGCGGTTCTTCCACGAGAACCGGGACGGGCTGGTCCTCGCCGGCGGCTGGCTGATCATCGCGCTCGGCCTCGCCCAGATCCTCGGCCTCGGCTTCGCCCCGAAGCGGCTCGCCGAACTGTCCGGTCGGATCCGCCCGACCACCGCCCTGTCGGTGTACGCGCTCGGTGCGGTCTACGGGCTGGCCGGCTTCTGCGCCGGTCCGATCCTGGGCAGCGTGCTCACGGTGGCGGCGGTCGGCGGCAGCCCGGTCCACGGGGGGCTGCTGCTGGCGGTGTACGCGCTGGGCATGGCCGTCCCGCTGTTCCTGCTGGCGCTGCTCTGGGAGCGCTTCGACCTGGGCGGCCGCCGCTGGCTGCGCGGCCGGGCCTTCCGGGTCGGGCGCCTGGAACTGCACACCACCTCGCTGCTGTCCGGGCTGTTCTTCCTGACCCTGGGCGCCCTGTTCCTCGTCTACGACGGGGCGAGCGCGCTGCCGGGACTGCTCGACGTGGACGACTCGTTCGCGGTGGAGCGGTGGGTGGGCTCCGTCGCCGACGCCGTACCGGACCGGGCCCTGCTGGGGCTGGTCGCGGTGGCGGCGACGGCCGTCGGCCTGACCCGGTGGCGGCGCGCGGTCCGCGCGGAGCGGCCGGAACCGGAGGGATGACGCACAGAAGGCCCCGTCCGATGGACGGGGCCTTCTACTGGTGGCTGGGGCCGGGGTCGAACCGGCGACCTATCGCTTTTCAGGCGATCGCTCGTACCAACTGAGCTACCCAGCCACGAGACCGTTTCCGGTCTCAGCGAACCTGACGGGACTTGAACCCGCGACCTCCACCTTGACAGGGTGGCGAGCTAACCAACTGCTCCACAGGTCCTTGCAATGTGCGAGCACAAGTCTCGCACACAGTTAATGCGTACCCCCAACGGGATTCGAACCCGTGCTACCGCCTTGAAAGGGCGGCGTCCTGGGCCACTAGACGATGAGGGCTAAAGGCCCGCCGGGCACTTCTCAGCGCGTCGGGGACGTGAGAAGCATATGGGATCCGGGGAGCTATCGCCAAAACGGTTTCCCGCGGAGCGACAATGGCCGGGTGCTGGAGATGACGCGCGAGGAGTTCGAAGAGCTCGTCGCAGAGGCCCTGGACCGCATTCCGCCGGAGCTGACGCGGCTGATGGACAACGTGGCGGTGTTCGTCGAGGACGAACCACCGGCCGACGACCCCGAGCTCCTCGGGCTCTACGAGGGGACCCCCCTCACCGAGCGCGGCGAGTGGTACGCCGGGGTGCTGCCGGACCGCATCACGATCTACCGGAACCCCACGTTGCGCATGTGCGAGGACCGGGAGAGCGTGGTCGCGGAGACGGAGGTGACCGTCGTGCACGAGATCGCCCACCACTTCGGGATCGACGACGAACGGCTGCACGCGCTGGGCTACGGGTGACCGGACCCACCCCCGGCCCGGCCGGCGAACCCGTCGACCCGGACGTCGACCTCCGCGCGGCGGGGGAACGGACGCGGCCCCGGGGCCCGGTGCTCGCGGCCGTGGCCGCCGGCGGCGTGGTCGGGGCCTGCGCCCGGTACGGGGCCGGACTGCTGTGGCCCGCCGCTCCGACGGCCTTCCCGTGGACCACCCTGTGGATCAACGTCCTGGGCTGCGCGCTGATCGGCGTACTGATGGCGGCGATCGCCGAGGACGGACGCACCGCCCACCCCCTGCTGCGGCCCTTCGTGGGGACCGGCGTGCTCGGGGGCTTCACCACCTTCTCGGCCTACGCCCTGGACGTCTCGCGGCTGCTGGACGCCGACGAGGCCGGTGCTGCCCTCGCGTACGCCGCGCTCACGGTGGTCGGAGCACTGGCGGCCGTGCTGGCGGGCGCGACCCTGACCAGGCGGCTCCTGGGGCTCCCGGCCCGGCGGGGGCGCGGATGAACTGGCTGCTGGTGATCGCGGGGGCGGCCGTGGGGGCGCCGCTGCGCTATCTGACCGACCGCGCCGTGCAGGCGCGCCACGGCTCCGACTTCCCGTGGGGGACCCTCGCGGTCAACGCGGTCGCCTGCCTGCTGCTGGGGGCGCTGACCGGGGCGGTGCTGGCCGGGGCCGCTCCCCGGGGGTTGTCCCTGTTCCTGGGGACGGGCCTGTGCGGGGCGCTGAGCACGTACTCGACCTTCTCGTACGAGACCCTGCGACTGGCCGAGCGCGGCGAGTCGTTCCTGGCGGCGGCGAACGTCCTGGGATCGGTGCTGGTCGGGCTGGGCGCCGTCCACCTGGGCTCCCAGGTGGCCCGGCAGCTGTTCGCGTAAGGGGCGTGTCTCTTACGGGGTAAAGGGAGTTGGGCAACTTGACCCGCTCATCGCGGACCCCGCCGCCGTGTTCCGGAGGTGCCCCCGTGCGCCAGTTGACCACTTCCCTCAGACTGGCCGTCTCCGCGCTCGCCGTGGCGGCGACGGCGGGCTGCATGAGCGTCGGCGAGGACGCCGCGAAGCCCGGTCCGGCCGCGTCGGCCGGCGCCAAGGACACCGCCGGTTCGGGGGCGGCCGCCGGCGCCGGGCGGGGCTCCGCGGGCCACGGCAACGGGCACGGGGCGAAGGACGCCGCCGGGAGCCGGGACGGCAAGGCCGGCGAGCCCGGCAAGGCCTCCGGCGCGACCGGGGCGTCCCCCAGCCCGGGCGCCCCCGCCGGCCGACCCGGCGCCCCCTCGCCGTCGGCCGGTCCGGGCGGCGGCGCGGGCGGCCAAGGGCCGCAGGAGCCCTCCGGGGGCGGCGCGGGCGGTGCGGGCGGCGGTTCCGGCTCCGGCGGTTCCGGCTCGGGGTCGGCCTCCGGGGGCTCGGGGTCCGGCGGTTCCGGCTCGGGTTCGGGCTCGGGGTCCGGTTCCGGAGGCGCCGGCTCCGGAAGCTCCGGAGGGTCGGCCACCGTCCCGCCGGTCGATCCCCCCGTCGACCCGCCTGTGACGGAACCCACTCCCACTCCGCCCGTCGACCCGGGCCCCGACCCGACCGCCGGGACGGGCGGGACTTCGTAGTTCCCGCCGCCTCCGGGTGGGTCGGCCGCGCTTCCCCGAGACTCGCGCCGATGGGATCGTCCCAGGTCAGACGGGTATCTGCCGGAACGACTTGCCAGACCCCCAGGAGGGTGCGTATGGTTATAGATCGTTTGATCCCATTGCCCGGCGCCGAATCCGAAGAGCGCCGTGTGGCGCGTACTCCCTAGCCGTGGCTGACCGCATTGAGGCGGTCGATTTGCGATTCACGGAGTTTGGGCGCGTGCCGAGACTCCGGAAGGTTTCGCATTTCGCATGTCCATTTCCAGTTCTGACCGTTCCGTCATGCCCGAGAACGACTCCAACGACGAGATCGTCACCGCCGAGACCCTCGCGGTCACCGAGGCCATGGAGGCCATCGAGGCGGAGGAGATCATCGAGGCCCTCGAGGCCGACGTGACGTCCGACGGTTCCCTCTCCGACGCCGCCGCCGACGAGGCCGACGCGGAGCCCACCATCACCTTCGGCGACCTGGGCCTGCCCGACGGCATCGTCCGCAAGCTCGCCCAGAACGGCGTCACCGCCCCCTTCCCGATCCAGGCCGCGACCATCCCGGACGCCCTGGCCGGCAAGGACATCCTGGGCCGCGGCCGCACCGGCTCCGGCAAGACCCTCTCCTTCGGTCTGCCGACCCTGGCCTCGCTGGCCGGCGGTCACACCGACAAGAAGAAGCCCCGCGCGATCATCCTCACGCCGACCCGTGAGCTCGCGATGCAGGTCGCGGACGCCCTCCAGCCCTACGGCGACGTCCTCGGCCTGAAGATGAAGGTCGTCTGCGGCGGTACCTCCATGAGCAACCAGATCTACGCCCTGGAGCGCGGTGTCGACGTCCTCGTCGCCACCCCCGGCCGCCTGCGCGACATCATCAACCGCGGCGCCTGCTCGCTGGAGAACGTCAAGATCGCGGTCCTCGACGAGGCCGACCAGATGGCCGACCTGGGCTTCCTGCCCGAGGTCACCGAGCTGCTCGACCAGATCCCCGGCGGCGGCCAGCGCATGCTCTTCTCCGCCACCATGGAGAACGAGATCGGCACCCTGGTCAAGCGCTACCTGTCCAACCCCGTCACGCACGAGGTCGACAGCGCGCAGGGCAACGTCACGACCATGACGCACCACGTCCTCGTCGTGAAGCCGAAGGACAAGGCGCCGGTCACGGCCGCCATCGCCGCCCGCAAGGGCCGCACCATCATCTTCGTCCGCACCCAGCTGGGCGCCGACCGCATCGCCGAGCAGCTCATCGAGGCCGGCGTGAAGGCCGACGCGCTGCACGGCGGCATGACGCAGGGCGCCCGTACCCGCGTCCTCGCCGACTTCAAGGACGGCTACGTCAACGCGCTCGTCGCGACCGACGTCGCCGCCCGCGGCATCCACGTCGACGGCATCGACCTGGTCCTGAACGTGGACCCGGCCGGTGACCACAAGGACTACCTGCACCGCTCGGGCCGTACCGCCCGCGCCGGCAAGTCCGGTGTCGTCGTGTCGCTGGCGCTCCCGCACCAGCGTCGCCAGATCTTCCGCCTGATGGAGGACGCGGGCGTCGACGCCTCGCGCCACATCGTCCAGGGCGTCGGCGCGTTCGACCCCGAGGTCGCCGAGATCACCGGTGCGCGTTCGCTCACCCAGGTCCAGGCCGACTCGGCGAACAACGCCGCCAAGCAGGCCGAGCGCGAGGTCGCCGACCTCACCAAGCAGCTGGAGCGCCTGTCGCGCCGTGCCGTGGAACTGCGCGAGGAGGCCGACCGCCTCGTCGCCCGTTCCGCCCGCGAGCGCGGTGAGGACCCGGAGGCAGCCGTCGCCGAGGTCGTCGAGGCCGCCGAGGCCGAGGTCGCGGCAGCCGTCGCCGCCGTCGCCGAGCCCGTCGCCCAGGAGCGCACCTTCGAGCGTCGCGACGACCGCGGCAACTACGAGCGCCGCGACAACCGTCGTGACGACCGCGGTGACCGTGGTGGCGACCGTGGCGGTTTCCGTCGCGATGACCGTCCGTCGGGTGGTTTCCGTTCCGGTGGTGACCGTCGTGACGACAACCGTGGTGGCGGCTTCCGTCGCGACGACCGTCCGTCCGGTGGCTTCAACCGTGACGACCGTGGTGGCGACCGTGGCGGCTTCCGCCGCGACGACCGTCCGTCGGGTGGTTTCCGTTCCGGTGGTGACCGTCGTGACGACAACCGTGGTGGCGGCTTCCGTCGCGACGACCGTCCGTCCGGTGGCTTC
>NZ_JBIAVF010000003.1:499281-505188 GCF_042893755.1 Streptomyces sp. NPDC001568
CTTCAACCGTGACGACCGTGGTGGCGACCGTGGCGGCTTCCGCCGCGACGACCGCCCCTCGACCGGTGGCTTCCGTTCCGCCGGCGCCGGTGACCGTCCCTACGGCCGCCGCGACGACAACCGTCCCTCCGGCTCCGGTGGCTCCGGTTCGACCGGCTCCTTCGGTGGCCGTCGCGACGACAAGCCCCGCTGGAAGCGCAACGGCTGACGCCTGAGCGTCATCTGACACCGACTCGGCCCCCACAGCACTCCGGTGCGGTGGGGGCCGGGCCGTTTTCCGGCCCCGTCGCCCCTCCCGCGACCGATGGCGGAAAACCGCCGGGGCCACACCCGGCGATACCCGATCGGCCAGGAGCCCCGCTCCGGCTATGCTCTGGGGTGAGCACATGGAGGGCCATTAGCTCAATTGGCAGAGCAGCGGACTTTTAATCCGTTGGTTGTCGGTTCGAGTCCGACATGGCCTACCGCTCGCAGGGCCCGGGAAGTCCTTCCCGACCTGCCACTTGGCGCCCCACCCGATGATTCCGGGTGGGGCGCTTCGTCGTTCCGACCCGATTACACGTCTCTGACCTGCGGTGATGTCCTGTTCGGGGGTGCCCCGGACGTCAATTGGTGAGGGCCGTCCCCCGAATGACGTAGAGTTGGGTTTACCGACGCGGGGTGGAGCAGCTCGGTAGCTCGCTGGGCTCATAACCCAGAGGTCGCAGGTTCAAATCCTGTCCCCGCTACTCAGTACGAAGGCCCGGTTCCCTTGTGGAACCGGGCCTTCGTCGTTCCCCGTTGGGCACCGGCCGCTCGCGGCGTCACCCGATCGGCGCGGTCCGCTCGCCGTACGGGGGCCTGTACCGCCAGCCTTGAGGGGGCGAGGCGGGACCGGCGGCAGGAGACAGCGTGGCGGGGCTGGGCCGGCAGGACAAGGAGCGTGCGACCGTCCCCGGCGACGGCGCGGCCCCGCGGGTGGCCCGGCTGCTCCCGGTCCTGCTGATCCTCGTCGGGCTCGTCTTCAACCTGCTGACGCCGCCCAGCTTCACCGGCTCACCCTTCTTCTCCGCCGCACCGCTCGTCGCCGCTCCCCTGTTCACCTTCCGGGCGACCGCCCTGATCGGCGTGACGGCCTCGCTCGCCGTCGTCGGGCTGCACGCGTACGGCGGCACCGGGTGGAAGGTCGAGGCGCTGACCGAGCTGGCGACCGTGCTCACGGTGTCCGGCTTGGCCCTGCTGATCAATCGGGTCGTCCGGCGCAGTGTGGAGCGGCTCGCCTCCGCGCGCGGGATCGCCGAGGCCGCGCAACGGGCCGTGCTGCCCACCCCTGCCGAACGGATCGCGGGGCTGCACGTCTCCGCCCGGTACGTGGCCGCGCAGGCCGACGCGTTCATCGGCGGCGACCTCTACGCCGTCCAGGACACCCCGTACGGGGTACGGCTCGCGGTGGGCGACGTACGCGGCAAGGGCCTGGGGGCCGTGGAGGCCGTGGCCGTGGTGCTGGGCGCCTTCCGCGAGGCGGCGGACACCGAACCGACCCTGGAGCGGCTCGCACAGCGCCTGGAGCGCGCCCTGAACCGGGAGGGCGTACGGCGCGACAGCCTCGACGCGGTGGAGGGCTTCACGACCTGCGTGCTCGGGGAGATCCCGCCGGGCGCCGAGCAGGTGCGGCTGCTCAACCGGGGGCACCCCGAACCGCTCCTGCTCCACGCCGACGGAGGATTGGCCGTGCTCGCCCCGGCCGAGCCGGCCCTGCCGTTGGGGCTGGGGCAGCTGGCCGTCGTCGGACCGCCGGACCGGGCCGGGCAGTGGCCCTTCCCGGCCGGCAGCACCCTGCTCCTGTACACGGACGGGCTCTCCGAGGCCCGGGACGCGGCGGGCGTCTTCTACGACCCGGCGGACCGGCTGCGGGGGCGGGTCTTCCCGGGGCCGGACGAACTGCTCGACGCGCTCAGCAGCGACGTGCGCCGGTACACGGGAGGCGGCGCGAGCGACGACATGGCACTGCTCGCGGTGGGCCGGCCGGGGGAGGGTCAGCCGGAGCGGAGGCGGACCGTACCGGTGGTGCCGCGCGAGGAGGCGTAGCGCCCCCGGATGCCCGCCCGCTGTGACCGTCCGTGGCGGCTGCGGTGCTGTGTGCGAGATTGCTGATGGGTCGTCATTTGGCCAATGTGGCTGAAGTGGTGACTGAAAGCGTTGCTCTTTGCCCCAGTTGACCGTCGATAGTCACTGATGTCCAGGCCAAAGGCGAGCGACGCGTGGCTGATTGGTGTTAACGATCAATCGCAACAGCTTGGAATCACTCCCCCATGTCTATTACCTTTCGATAACGCATCGCGGTCGTCCCAGTCGTCGCAAGAGGCGACACCGTGTGCGTTCTTGCCCATGAGGAGTGTGCCCCGGTGGCCTCCAACTCGCCTGCCCCTGACGGCACCGACGTCCAGGAGGCGCCCAGCGCCGGAGCCTGGGGCGAGTGGAACCCCACCGAGGACTCGGTCCGTCCGGTCCGCGGCAAGCACCGCACCCTCAAGCCGCGCGGCGGCCTCGCCCGCAGTTCGACCGTGCTCGGCGTCGGCGTGATCGCGGCGGTCGGCGCGGGCGGCATCGCCACCGCGCAGGACCGGCCCCAGGTCTCGATATCCATGCCCTCGCTGCCCGACCTGATGGGCGGGGAGCGCGCGAGCGCCGCCTCCACCGACACGCCGGCCGCCGCGGCGACCACGACCGCGGAGATCCCCCAGCAGGCCGCCGCCCAGGGACAGGGCGACGCCGGTGAGGCGCTGCGCAACCGCATCCTCCAGCAGGCCGAGGCGCAGCAGGACGTCACCGACACGCAGGCCCTGGCCGACGCCGAGCGCACGGCCCGCGAGGCCGCCGCCCAGGAGGCGCGGACCCAGAAGGAAGCGGCCGACAAGGAGGCCGAGACGGTGCGCGTGGCCGCCGAGAAGGCCGCCGCGGACCAGGCGGCCGCCGAGAAGACGGCGGCCGACGAGGCCGACGCCAAGGCCAAGGCGGAGGCGGCCTCCGCTCCCGCCCCCGTCGCGAAGTCGGCGGGCGGCTTCTTCCTGCCGACCTCCGCCTACACCCTCACCTCGCGCTACGGCGCCGCCGGCTCCATGTGGTCCTCCGGCCACCACACCGGCCTCGACTTCGCCGCCCCGACCGGGACCCCGGTCAAGGCCGTGGGCGCCGGAAAGATCATCTCGGCGGGCTGGTCGGGCGCGTACGGCTACCGGATCGTGCTCCAGCTCAACGACGGCACGGAGATCTGGTACTGCCACCTCTCCTCGATGTCGGTGACCTCCGGCGCGGTGGGCGCGGGCGAGACCATCGGCCGCGTCGGTGCGACCGGCAACGTCACCGGCGCCCACCTCCACCTCGAGGTGCGCAAGGGCGGTTCGACGATGGACCCGATGGCGTGGCTGAACAGCAAGGGCCTCAGCGTCTAGCAGTCGCACGGCTCGGGGTCGGGTCCGGTTCCCTTCGCTGCTCCGGCTCCGGCTCCGGTGCTCGTCGCGCCTCCGGGTGTTCCGGCCGGCCGGCCAGGTGTCGCCTCGGGGCCGGTACGGCCGCGAGGGCGCCCGTCGGGGGCTGTGCGGTGGCGGGCGTGCCCTCCTGGGGCCGGCCCGAGCGGGGCGGCAGCAGCTCCTCCAGTACCGCGGCCCGGGCCAGAGCGGGGGCGGCCGTTGCCCGGCGCAGCCACAGGGCGTGCAGCAACTCCCGTTCCCGTTCGGCGAAATCCGGCTCCCAGGCGGCCCGGCCCCGGCGGCGGGCGCGGTGGCGCAGCACGGCCAGGGCGGTGGCGTCCGCCGCGTAACGGGACACCGCCCGGGCGGAGGGACGGCCTCCGGTGGTCCGGGCCAGGCTCCTCGCCAGTGAGCGGGCCGGCAGCGAAGCCAGGGCCGGCACCTCCGCCGGACTGAGCCAGCCGGCGCCGGCGTACACCGACAGCTCGGCGGCGACGGCCCGCAACCTCCGGCGCCGCATCCGCACGGCCAGCCACAGCAGCAGCCCGAACGCCGGGACCATCACGCAGCCGTAGACCACGTAGAAGCCGTACTCACCGAAGTGTGAGGAGCCGTTCCACAGGGCGTGCGTCGCCACGGCCAGCGCCAGCCCGAGCAGGGGCAGGCCGATCCGGCGCGAACGGCGGGCGCTGAGCGAGGCCGCCCCGAAGCCGAGGCCCGTCAGTACGGTGAACAGCGGGTGCGCGAACGGAGACAGCACGACCCGTACGAAGAACGTCGCCGCCGTCACGGAGTCCAGTACGCCGGTGCCGTTGGCCACGTCCTCGTAGAAGGCGTTGCCCAGGTAGAGGATGTTCTCCGTGAAGGCGAACCCGGTGGCGGTGAACCCGGCGAGCACGAACCCGTCGGCGGGGCCCGCGAGGTGGCGTCTTCGGAAGGCGAACACGAGGAGCAGCGCTGCCGCCTTGGCGGTCTCCTCGACGACCGGCGCGATCGCGACCGAGCCGAGCTGATCCGCGTCGGAGGGGTCGGCGGTGGCGGCCGCGACCCATTGGGTCGCGAAACTGTTGGCCAGTATGGCGATCAGCGCGGCGGTGCAGGCGCCCCAGCCGAAGCAGAACAGCAACTGCCGCCAGGGGCCGGGCGCGGCCCGACCGAGCCACCGGAACGCCGCCATGAGCGGCGGGACCGGCAGCAGGGCCAGGCCGAGCCCCACGAAGAAGCCGGCGGTGCCGGTCTGCTCCCGTACGAGTTCGAGGATCGCGACCCCGGTGGCGGTGAGCAGGACGACGAGCACGCACGTCCGGACCCCGGCCGACGGGCGTGCGAGCACACGGGAGAGCGCTCGGAACACACGATGACCCTACCGAGCGGGCCGGACACCCGGAGTGACGTTTGTCAGTTCGTGGTGGGGAGGGTGGAGTTGGTGAGGTCGGTGGGGTTGGTGGGGACGCCGGGAGCGCGGTGTTCGGCGCGGCGGAAGAGGAGGTCGTGGACCACGTGGCCCTTGTCCAGGCCCTGGCCCTCGAACCGGGTGAGCGGACGGAAGTCGGGGCGCGGCGCGTAGTCGCCGTCCGGCTGGGTGTTCTCGAAGTCGGGGTGCGCGGTGAGGACTTCGAGCATCTGCTCGGCGTACGGCTCCCAGTCCGTCGCGCAGTGCAGGATCGCGCCGGGGGCCAGGCGGGTGGCGGCCAGGTCGAGGAACTCGGGCTGGATCAGCCGGCGCTTGTGGTGACGGGCCTTGGGCCAGGGGTCCGGGAAGTACACGCGCAGCCCGGCGAGGGAGTCCGGCGGCAGCATCTCGCGGAGCAGGATGATCGCGTCGCCGTTGGCGACGCGGACGTTGGTGAGGCCGCCCCGCTCCGCGAGGGCGAGCAGGTTGCCCTGACCGGGGGTGTGCACGTCGGCGGCGAGGACGCCGGTGCCGGGGTCGGCGGCGGCCATCTGGGCGGTGGCCTCGCCCATGCCGAAGCCGATCTCCAGGACCACGGGGAGTCCGTCGAAGAGCCGCTTCAGGTCGATGACCTCGTGGCCGTCGATGTCGAGGCCCCAGGTGCCCCAGAGCCGCTTCAGGGCTTCGCCCTGGCCGGTGGTCACCCGGCTGCGGCGCGGCTGGAAGCTGCGGATGCGGCGCTCGTGGTGCGAGCCGGCCGGGTCGGGGGCGGGGCCGTCGGGGAAGCGGGGCTCGGTGCGCCACTTGGGGGGCACGTACGAGGACGCCTCCGGCGCGGTGTCCGGGAGGCTGGGCTGGGGGTTCGGGGACTCAGACACAATGCCGAGATTCTACGACGCGGTGGCCGGCGGGTGCCCTGGCCGGGCCGTGGGGTGGGGCCGGGCTGCGGGGGTGGGGGGGGGGGGGGGCCGGCGGGGCCCCCCCCCCCCCCCCGCCCCGGCGCCGGCCGCGGGGGGGGCGCCCGGGGGGGGGCCCCCCCCCCCCGCGGGGGGGGGGGCGGCGGGG
>NZ_JBIAVF010000003.1:505198-520953 GCF_042893755.1 Streptomyces sp. NPDC001568
GCGGTGGGCGCCCCCCGGGGGGGGGGGGGGGGGGCCCGGGCGGGGGGGGGGGGGGGGGGGGGGGGGGGGGGGGGGGGGGCCCCGCCCCCGGCGCCCCCCCCCCCCACCCCCGTAGCCCGGGCGCGTCCCTCGGGTCGACCTTCGGCGTGGCCCCGGCCCCGACCTGCGGGTTCGTCGCCCGGTGTCGGGCTTCGGGTCCGTCGTTCGATTCCGTCACCGTCCCGGCCGGGGGCTCGTGTCAGGCCTTGCGGAGGGTGTGGAGGGCTCGGGTGGCGACCTCGCGGCCGATGGGGAGGGAGGCGGTCGCCGCAGGGGAGGGGGCGTTGAGTACGTGCACCGTGCGGGGGGCCTCCCGGATCAGGAAGTCGTCGACCAGGGTTCCGTCCCGCAGGACCGCCTGCGCGCGGACGCCGGCCGCGGCCGGGGTGAGGTCCGCGGCGGTGACGGCCGGCAGCAGGCGGCGTACGGCCTCGGTGAACGCCCGCTTCGACAGGGAGCGGCGGATCTCGCCCGCCCCGTACCGCCAGTGCCGCGCGCCCATCCGCCAGGATCCCGGCCAGGCCAGCTCGGAGCCGATGTCGCGGGGGCGGACGGTGGACCAGCCGTAGCCCTCGCGGGCCAGCGCGGGCACCGCGTTCGGCCCGACGTGGACGCCGCCGCCGATGCCCCGGGTGAGGTGGACGCCGAGGAACGGGAACGCCGGGTCGGGTACCGGGTAGACCAGGCCCCGGACGAGGTCAGGGCGGGCCAGGTCGTAGTACTCGCCGCGGAACGGGATGATCCGCATGCCCGGGTCGTCGCCGGCGAGGCGGGCGATCCGGTCGCACTGCAGGCCCGCGCAGTTCACCAGCACCTTCGCCCTGACCACCAGGCCGGACGTCGTGCGCACCGCCACCGCCGAGGGGCGCCGGGAGATGAGGTCCACCGCGCCGCCGTAGACGATTTCCGCGCCCGAGGACTCCCCGAGCTGCGCCGCCACCCGTCCGTAGTCGACGATGCCCGTGGTGCCGACGTGGATCGCGGCGAGGCCGCGGACCTCCGGTTCGTACGCGGCGATCTGCGCCGGGCCCAGTTCGCGGACGGGGATGCCGTTCTCCCGGCCGCGCTGGACGAGGGAGTGCAGACGGGGGAGCTCGCGCCGCTCGGTCGCGACGATCAGCTTGCCGGTGACCTCGTGCGGGATGCCGTGCTCGGCGCAGAACTTGACCATCTCGGCGGCCCCGCGCACCGCGAAGCGCGCCTTGAGCGAGCCGGGGCGGTAGTAGATGCCGCTGTGGATCACCCCGCTGTTGCGGCCCGTCTGGTGCCGGGCGGGCCCGGCCTCCTTCTCCAGGACGACCACGCGCGTCCCCGGGGCCAGGCGCGAGAGGGCATGCGCGGTCGACAGGCCGACGATCCCACCACCGATCACCAGCACGTCGCAGTCCACGCTGACACCTCCCACCCCTGCATACTGCACCCCGCCACCGACAATGCGGCTACGCGGGTGTCACCAGCAGCGGCCGCGCCCGCTCGCGGAGCTCCGCGACGCGTGGTTCGTCCCCGTACGGTTCGAGCCGGTGCAACAGGTCCCGTACGTACTCGTTCGTCCGGGCCGAGGAGATCCGGCCCGCGACCTCCACCGCGCGGGTACCGGCCGCGCACGCCGCGTCGAGGTTGCCCGATTCCAGCTCGGCGACCGCGCTGACGACGAGGCGCAGCCCGTGCGAGCGCGCGTACTCCTCGGTGGGGCGGGACAGGGCCTGTTCGGTGAAGCGGCGGACCTGGCGGGGGAGTTTGAGGTCCCGGTAGCATTCCGCCGCATCCGCCGCGAAACGGTCGTACGAGTAGAAACCGAGCCAGGTCGGGTCGCCGTCGCCGTCGCGGGAGCGCTCCAGCCAGCCCTCGGCCGCGCGCAGCGCCGTCCCGGCGGCCGCCGAGTCGCCCGCCTTCGCGTGCGCCCGGGCCTCGACGAGGTGGAAGAAGCTCATGGTGCGGGCGGTGGCGAGGCCGCGGTTGCGTTCCACGGCGGCCTGGGCGAGGTCCACGCCCTCGTCCGGGAAGTCCCGGTAGGTGGCCTGGAGGGACATCGAGGCCAGCACGTAGCCGCCGAGCGGTACGTCGGCGGCCGCGCGGGCCAGCCGCAGGGCCTGGATGTAGTAGCGCTGGGCCGCCTCCTGCTGGCCGGTGTCGAAGGCCATCCAGCCGGCCAGCCGGGTCAGTTCGGCGGTCGCGCCGAAGAGCGCCCGACCCACCTCGTCGGTGTAGGAGCCGAGCAGCAGCGGTGCCGCGTCCATCCGCAGGCATTCGGGGACCATCGACGAACGCCAGTCCCCGCCGCCGTACTTGGAGTCCCAGCGGCGCGCCTCCTCGGCGGCCTCGCGGAGCTTCGTGACGTCACTGTGCCCGACCCGCTGCGGGGAGCCCTCCGCCGGCGCGGCGCCGGCCGGGGCCGCCGTCGGCGCGGTTTCGCTTCCGGGCGGTGCGGGCACAACGTCCTGCGCGGGGAGTACGGCTGCCGGCCGGGTCGGGGCGGGCTGCCGGGTCGCGGTGGCGGGGCGCGCCGTCGGGGCGGGGCGAGGGGCGCCGGCCGCGCCGGGCGGCGTACCGGATTCCGGTGCCGGGCCCGGTTCGCGCGCCACGGAGCTGTCGGCCGGAGATATCAGCCAGCGCGAGGCGGGCGTCGCGTACGCCGACACCGCGAAGGATCCGGCGAGGGACTGCCAGATCCCGCCACCACCGCGCCGTCCGGCGAGGTCCAGCCGGTAGAGGTCGGTGGCGGAGCGCACGGCCGCGCCGATGTCGCGGGGGAAGGCCAGTCCGACCTCGGGCGCGGGATCGGCGTCCGCCAGCCCGATCTCGTGCAGCGGCACCGGCCGGCCCAGCTTCGCCCCGATGGCGGCGGCGATCAGGTGCGGGGCCGCGCCCTGCGGCACCATCCCCTTCGACACCCAGCGGGCGACCGAGGTCTTGTCGTAGCGAAGCGTCAGACCGCGCTGTGCGCCGAGGTCGTTGACCCGCCGGGCCAGCCCGGCGTTGCTGATGCCCGCCAGGGCGAGGACGGCGCCGAGCTTCTCGTTGGGCTCGCGGAGCTCCCTGGACATGCGCCACCCCTCGTCACACGCGGAACGCAGACGCCGCCGGGGCATAGGCGCCCGGCATTTCGTAAACCCAGCGTAGTTCCCCGCCTCCCAAGCGTTAAGGCCCCGAGTTCCGTATGGCGGGATTGTTGTCCGTATGCACAGTCGGGGCGGGGCCGGGGCGCGGGGCGCACGTGTCAGTCCGTGCTCCGGCCGTGTGGCCGTGCGCCCGGCCGTGCGCTCTGGCCCGTGCCGGGGCCCGGCGATTCGATGTGCGGTGCGTGGGTCGGCCCGCCACGTGGACCAGGTGGGCCGGGGGATGCCGCTACCTCAATCCCCGCGGGTGGCGGAACGGTCCGGGGGGTGGATCCCGCCTCCCGGGCCGCGCCCACCGCCGAAGCCGGCAGCGGCGCGCGCACGTACTCAGTACGGCCGAAGAATGGCCGAAACCGACCTATGGGGCGGTGGGAACGGAACGCCAAATACCGCGTGGCCGGGGCGTATTCGTTTACATGTGCGCCCCCCGAAGTCACTCTCGCACGCCCATCACGTGGCAGCATGGACCCCGAGCCACCCGGGGTCCCGCCGGCCGCGCCCTCAGCGACGACAGCGTCGTCCGATGCCGTGCACCGCCCCGGTCATTTGCCCACAGGCTGGGGGAGGCGGCGGTGCGCTGGTTGGTCGGCTGGAGCAGTATCGCCGCGAGCTTCGGCACGGCCGGGCGCGTCTCCGGCCAGGGAACATCGGGTGCGTACGGAACACCGCCGGGCGCGTACGGGGCTTCGGGCGGGCGTGACTCCGCCGCCAACGGCCGTGGCCCGTACGAGGACCGGACCCGCGGCGGCATCGCGGACGCCGCACACCCCGACGACCCCGCCGCCCAGGACGCCGACCGCACCGTCCACCCCGTCGGCGCCCAGCTCCTGTGGGGCGACCCCGACCCGCTGTGGGCCGTCGGCGACTGGCGCCCCGACGAGATCCGCACCGTCACCGCCGACCCCGCGGACCCCTTCACCCGCCTCGCCGTCCTCGGCTGCTGCGGCGCCACCGACGCCGAGCTCAGACGCGCCCTGTACGCGGCCCGCGGCGGCGCACTGCGCCACCTCACCCAGTGGTCCGGCAGCTACACCGCCGTCGTCCAGGCCGGCCGCCGCATCACCGTCCTCGGCGACCTCGCCGGCGCCCGGCCCGTGTTCTACACGCCCTGGGCCGGCGGAACCGCGTACGCCACCGCCGCCCTCCCGCTCGCCGACCTCATCGAGGCCCAGCTCGACGTGGGCCACCTCGCCGCCCTCCTGGCCTGCCCCGACAGCCCGGAGGCACTGGGCGACGGCACACCGTACGCGGGTGTGCGGCGCATCCCGCCCGGCCACACGCTGATCCTGCGCGAGGGCTCCCGGGAGATCACCGGCTACGAACCCGTGGCCTCCCTCGCCGTGGCCACGCCCGAGGCCGACGCCGAGCGCGCGGTGGAGGGCGTACGGGAAGCTTTGGTCGACGCGGTGCGCGCCCGGCTCACGGCCCCCCGGCATGCTCCCGAAACACTTGTTCCCGATCCGGGACCGGTGCCCGGAATGGGTCCCGCCGACCGGCGTGCCGCCCGCGGGGCCCCCGCACCCGGTGTGGGCGCCGACCTGTCCGGCGGCAGTGCCTCCGCCACCCTCGCCCTGCTCGCCGCCGGCATGCCCGGCGCGCCCGGCACCATCCCCGGCTCGGGCTCACGGCTGCTCGCCGTCACCTTCAACGACCTCGCCACCCCGCAGGGCCGCGAGGCCGAACTCGAACGCGCCCACGCCATCGCCGCCAACCCCCGGCTGCACCACGTCGTCGTCGCCGCCGCCGAGGAAGCCCTCCCCTTCGCGGAACTCGACGGTCCGCTCACCGACGAACCCGGCCCCTCCCTCGTCGTCGCCGCCCGCGAACGCCGCCGCCTGGCGGCCGGCTCCGCCGACCACTTCGTCGGCCACGGCGCCCGCCAGGTGCTCGACGCCCACCCCGCCCGGATGGCCGACCTCCTCATGGACCGCCGACGCCGCCACCTGCTGCGGCCCGTCGCCGCGCTCGCCCGCTCCGCGTCGGCCTCCGGCGAGTCCCTACTCGTCCCGCTCACCGTGTACGCGGCGGCCCGCCGCCTGGCCCGTACGCCGTACCGCGCGGGCATCGAGGCCGCCGCGGCCCGGCTGCGCGAGGGGGCCGTCGGGGGCAACCCGAGCAGCGCCGTCGACGCCTCCCTCGCCGCCCTCACCTGGTCCCGGCCCGGACCCGCGGCGGCCTGGCTGACCGGTGAGGCCCTCGCGGAAGTATCGATCCGTCTGGGCGCCGCCGCGGGGCGCCCACCGTTCTCCCTGCGCCCCGGTGAGGCCCGCGCCCGCTCGGTGCTGACCCGGCACGCCGCCGACCACCGGGTCTTCGAGCAGGCCGTGGAGGTGCGCAGCCAGCGCCTGCACGCGCCGTTCCTCGACAACCAGGTCGTACGGGCCGCGCGGGCGCTGCCGGAATCCCTACGGGTGCAGCCCGGGGCCCGCGCCGCGATCCTGCGCAGCGTCCTGGCCTCCACCGGCGTACGCGAACTGCCGCCCGGCTGGGGGGTCACCGAGCACGCCCCGAACGAGACCGCGACCCGCCTCGGGCTGCGCGCCGCCCTCCAGGAACTCCTCGCGCTCTTCGCCGCCCCGCTGCTCGCCGACGCGGGTCTGATCGAAGCCCGCGTCGTGCGTCAGGCCCTGCTCGACGCCGCCGACGGCCGGCCCGTGCCGCTGGACGGGCTCGCGGAACTCGTCTCGATGGAACTGTGGCTCCGCCGCCTCCTCGCCCGTCGCGGCACCTGCTGGACCGGCACCTCGACCCCGCGCCGGCGCGCCGTCCCCGTCCTCGAGACCCCGCTCGGCCGGCTCACCCCGGGCGTCCCCCTCCGTCTCCGCTCGGCCGCCTCCGACCCCCTCCGCAGACCGGCGGACCGCTGAGCGAACACCGCTCCGGCAGACTCCGCCCGACGCCACGAGCAGGGGCGGGCCCTTCTCCGGACAGGGCCCCACGAGGCGTTCCTCGTGCGCCGGCTGGGCAGTCACCCCGGCTGGGCGGTCACCCCGGCTGGGCGGTCACGTGAGCGCCGGACCCACCGGCGGAGCGCCGCCCGCCGACGTGATCCTCGCCGAGCTCCACGGGATCGCCCGCCCGCGGCGAATTCCGCTCATCGCGCTCATCCCGCCTTCCTGCGGTCGCGGTACCGGACCGTCACCACGAGCGGCAGCGGCTCCACGTCCCCCGGAGGGGTGCCGGCGCCCCGACCCCGATCGCCTACGTGCCCCCGAGGCCCCCGCCGTCCGGCTCAACGGCAGCTGATCACCGCGTCGGCCCAGCTCGCCAGCGTCGGCAACCTCCCCTGTCCGACCTGCTCCACCACCAGCCGCAGCGCCCCGCGCCCGGCCAGCGACACGTTCACCGCCTCCGGGGCGTCCCCGTACCCGAGGACGCCCGACCGCCACAGCCGCTGCCCGTCGCCGTAGACGGAGAACCGCAGCGTGCCGTCGGTCAGCAGCGACAGCCCGTCCACCCCGGCCCACGCCGAGAAGGCGGTGCACCGGCGGTTCAGGGTGATCTCCACCGAGGAACGGGAGCTGACCGTGATGCCCTGCCCGAACCGCTGCCCCCCGATTGCCGGCCCCCACCGCTGCCACACCCAGCTGCTGCGCCAGGTCTCCAGCTCCGGACCGCGGTGCGCCCCGTACGCCGAGTGGCCCAGCCGGGCCAGCGGGAACCCCTGCGGGGGCTGCGGCGCGGGGGTGGCCGGCGGAGTCGGCGAGGGCTTCGCACGCGTCGGCGTGGGCTTCGGAGGGGCGGTCACCGGGGCCGGCTTCGAAGCCGAGGGCCGCGCCGGAGCCGGGGCGGAGGCCGCCGGGGCGGGGGGCGCGCTCGTACGGCGCGGTGGTACGGAGGCCCGCGCGGCCGGAGCCGGGGCCCCCGCCGGAGTCGACCCGGGCGGCGTGGGCGACGGGCTCGGCTTCGGCACCACCGGCACCGCCGGCGCCACCACCCCGGGCGACGGCTTCGCCCGGGCCTGCTGCTCGGGCTCGTCCCCGGCCAGGGCGAACACCACCCCGGCGGCGGCCGCGACCGCGATCCCGGCCGCGATGGCGGCCTTGGCCGGCAGCCCCAGCCCCTCGGAGACCGCCGCGCCCCCGGCCCCGGCACCCGCGCCCCCGGTCCCACCCGCACCGGCGGTCCCGGCCCCGGCCGCCGTGCCCGCACCGGCCGCTCCCGCTCCTACTCCCGCCGACGAACCTCCCGCCGCGGCGGCGGCCGCTCCGGCCCCGCCCGCGGCCACGGCCCCACCGGCCACCACCCCGGCCGCCTTGACGGCGTACCCGGCGGCGAACCAGCCGATGACCGCGACCGGCAGCAGCGCGGGGATCCCGGCGTTGACGTCCTTCAGCTCACCGGCGGCGATGCGGCACTTGGCACACTCCTCCAAGTGCTTGCGCAGCCCGCGCTCCGCCCGCACCCGCAGCCCGCCCCGCGCGTAGGCGCCCAGCCGGTCCGCGTACCGGGCGCAGTCCCCGCCCGAGCTGAGCGCGGAACTCACATGGGCCTGGAGGTAGGCCTGCTTGAGGCCCTCCCGGGCCCTGCCGGCCAGTACCGCCGTCGCGTTGGGGCTCAGCCCGAACAGCGGGGCGATCGCACTCGGCGAGGCCTCCTCGACGGTGGTGTGCCACAGCACGGCCTGCCACCGCTCGGGCAGGCTCCGGAAGGCCTGCATGGCCAGCGACTGCTCGGCCTCGTGCATCGCCCGTACGTCCGCGCCCAGTTCAAGGGTGTCGGACCCGCCGAGCCCGGACGCGGACTCGGTACCCGCCGACTGCTCCGCGAACAGGGCGAAGTCCTCGACGAGGTGCTCCCGCTTGGCGGTCCTCGCCCACGCCGCCGCGACCCTGCGGACGGTGGTGAGCAGGTAGGCCCGCACCGACTGGTCCGGCCCGGCCCCGCCGCGCACCGCCTGGAGCGTGCGCGCGAACACCTCGGCGGTCAGATCGTCGGCGGTGTGTCCGTCGCGGCAACAGGTGCGCGCGTAGCGGCGGACGGCGTCGGCGTGCCGACGGAAGAGTTCCTCGTACGCGCCGTCGTCACCGCCACGCATCCGGGCGACCAGGTCCGCGTCGGACGGGGGTAGATCGGCGCCGCCCGCTACCGGGGCGGCATGCCGGCCGTGTGGTTCGCGCTGGGCCGGTACCTGACGGGCGGGCAGGCTCCCCGACTCGACCTCGCCACCGGCGCCACCGCGAGACTCGTCCCGCCCGTCAAAGCTCATCGCGGAAGCCCCCGCACGCCACACTCAACCGGTACACCGATCCAGCGTGGCACACGCCGAAGGCACCCCGACCCGCTCCGAGCGGCATCCACTCATCCGGGCAAGATCAGGCGAATCACCGCGCCGATCCTCACTCGTTCGAGCGACGGACCGTTCGAGTAACTCCTTTGACGTGCCACCCGTCCCGCAGGGCGGTCCCGGTGTGCCCTCCCACGGCGGGGGATCCGCTGAGTCCGAAACCCATCGGTGCGAACCCGCCGACCCCGATCCTTCAGAGGCAGCACCCCGACCACATACCCCGGGCAGGCGCAGCACCAAAGCCCCGCCGCCCACCGCGCCAGGCACCCGACGCGAAGCCGTCAGCCCCCACGCCCAGCGGCGGGGTGAAGCGCCCGAGGCCCAAGCCCCCGACGCATCACCCCGCTCACGCCGCAACCGCATCCCCGGGTCCGAAGCGGGCCACCGCACACCACTCGGAAGCACCGCGCCCGGAAGCACCGCCCCCGGCGAAACCGCGCTGCCTCACACCGTCCGGGAGCGCAGCCCTTCGAGCAGGATGTCCAGCAGTCGGGCCGAAGCCGCGGCCTGCTGGGCCGGGTCCGGCAGCGCCGGCGCCGCCGTCGCGATGACCAGCAGCACATCGGCCACCGTGACATCGGCACGCAGCTCACCGGCCTCCCGGGCACGGTCCACCAGGCGTCCGACGACCTCCAGCAGCGCACCCGCGCCGGAGTCGTCCGCCAGCTCGTCCTCGACGGAGTGCCGCGCGCCCACGACCCGGAGGTCGGGCGTCCCGCCCGCGACGGCCTGGCGCTGGTGCGGAACACGCGCCGTGTCGGCCGGCGCCTCCTCGGCCCCGTCCTCCCCGTCCGCGTTGACCCGCAGGATCTGCGGCGGCAGCAGCCGCCCCGCACCGGAGGCCACGGAGGTGCGCAGGAAGCGCGACAGCGCCTGCCACGGCTCCTCCTCCTGGCCCAGCGCGGACTTGGCCTGCTCGGTGAGCCGGGCGGTCTCCTCCTCCGCTATGCGGCGGACCAGGACGTCCTTGCTCGGGAACCGCCGGTATACGGTGCCGACACCGACGCGGGCGCGGCGCGCCACGTCCTCCATCGGAGCCCCGTAGCCCAGCTCGCCGAATACCTCGCGAGCCGCGCGCAGGACGTGTTCGAGGTTGCGCTGAGCGTCCACGCGCAACGGCGTCGAGCGGCCCACCCCGTGGGTCGTCGGGCCCGCCATCACGCGGCCGCCGCTCTCGGCAGACAGAGCGGTGGCAGAACCATGGAAATCGGAAATGTGCATATGTATCCCCCGGTAATCATTTGTCTCCCCCCGGAGACACTCCCCGCCTTCGCATCGAGGGGGGCCACGGTCATGAGGGCCCTGGTCCTACTCCTCGACGAGATACGAACATAGTTGAGCCAGAGTCAATTCAGAAGGGGCAGCCCCGGACCGGCCGCCGCCCGATCGGAGCATTGACCCCCACTTTTCCCCAGGAAGCCCCCGGAATCTCCGCCTCCGCACACGCTGACCTGCGGACCTTCACTCCCTTCAGGCCCCTGCGGCAACCCCGTCCCGGCACCCCCACCGGTCACACAATTTGACGGGCCTGTGGACAAACTCCCAGCCACGTTGCGTCATGGGATGGTGAAGGCTGCTAACTCCCGGGGCGACGCCCCCGGTACCCCGCCCCGCACGCGCATCCTCATCGTCGGCGGCGGCTACGTCGGCATGTACACGGCCCTGGGCCTCCAGCGAAAGCTGAGATCCGGCGAGGCCGAGGTCACGGTGGTCACACCGGAGCCCTACATGACCTATCAGCCCTTCCTCCCGGAGGCCGCCGCCGGCTCGATCTCACCCCGCCACGTCGTCGTACCGCTCCGGCGCGTCCTCGACCGCTGCCGCATCGTCATCGGCGAGGCCAAGAGCATCGACCACGCCAAGCGCACCGCGACCATCACCACCCTCGCCACCGCCGAGGAGGGCACCGGCGCGATCGAGATCGAGTACGACGAGATCGTCCTCGCGCCCGGTTCGGTCTCCCGCACCCTCCCCATCCCCGGCCTCGCCGACTACGCCATCGGGTTCAAGACCGTCGAAGAGGCCATCGGCCTGCGCAACCACGTCATCGAACAGATGGACATCGCCTCCTCCACCCGCGATCCGGCGATCCGCGACGCGGCCTTGACCTTCGTCTTCGTCGGCGGCGGATACGCGGGCGTCGAAGCCCTCGGGGAACTGGAGGACATGGCCCGCTACGCCGCCCGGTACTACCACAACGTCAAGCCCGAGGACATGAAGTGGGTGCTGGTCGAGGCCAGCGACCGGATCCTCCCCGAGGTCGGCCCGGAGATGGGCACCTACACCGTCCGTGAACTCCGCCGCCGCAACATCGACGTCCGGCTGGAGACCCGCCTCGACTCCTGCGAGGACCGCGTCGCCGTCCTCAGCGACGGATCCCGTTTCCCCACCCGCACCGTCGTCTGGACCGCCGGCGTCAAGCCCCACCCCGTCCTCGCCGCCTCCGACCTCCCCAGGAACGAACACGGCCGCCTCATCTGCACCTCCTTCCTCACCGTCAAGGACGTCGAACACGCCTGGGCCGCCGGCGACGCCGCCGCCGTCCCCGACATCACCGCCGCCGAACCGGGCCACACCTGTGCCCCCAACGCGCAGCACGCCGTCCGTCAGGCCAAGCAACTCGCCGACAACCTCGTCGCCGCCCTGCGCGACGAGGTCCTCACCGAATACGCCCACAGGTACGTCGGCTCCGTCGCCTCCCTCGGTCTCCACAAGGGCGTCGCCCACATCTACGGGCGCAAGATCAAGGGCTACCCGGCCTGGTTCATGCACCGCGCCTACCACCTCAGCCGCGTCCCCACCTTCAACCGCAAGATGCGCGTCCTTGCGGAATGGACCCTCTCAGGTCTGTTCAAGCGGGAGATCGTCTCCCTAGGCTCACTCGAACACCCCAGGGCAGAATTCGAACTCGCCGCAGGCGGAGGCCCGGCACACCACAAGCCCCGCCCCGCCCCCGAACCCCCGCAGGACAGCCAGGGCTGACGTTGTCAGTGCGGTCCGCCACACTGGACGTGTGACCATAGGTGCGCTCACACCTGCACAGAGTGACCGTGCGGGTGCCCGTGCACCGAACGACACGTCCAGAGACCGACCACGAGCGACACAGCGACCACTTGCGACACCACGAGGCTTGAACGCAGTGAACTTCACGCGCTGGAGCGCCCGGTTTCCCGGAACGCAGCGCCGCGCCGCCGCGCGGAACGAGCACGCCGCCGCCCAGGCCAAAAGGGGTGAGGGCTCCGTCCCGGCAGCCCGCGGCGCCGCCGCCCACCCCCTCACCCCACCGGAGGGCAGCCCCACCGACGCCACGGTGTCCGGCACCGGGACGGCGCCACTGGCCGCCGTCCCCGCCCTCGACGAGCTATCCGTACGCGAGGTCCTCGGCCTGCTCCCGGCCCTGGTGGCGCTCGTCCACGGTCCCGAACACCGCGTCGCCTACGTCAACGACGCCTACACCGCCGGCTTCGGCCCCCGCACCCCCGGCTCCCCCGCCCACGAGGCCCTCCCCGAACTCGGCGAACTCGGCCTCCTCGAACTCCTCGACCAGGTCCAGCGCAGCGGCAAGCCCCGCACGGCCAAGAACCGCACCGCCCCCGGCGGCGGCAGCTCCTACACCGTGACCTGCACCCCGGTCGACTTCCCGAAGGCCGATGCCGACGGCCCCGACGACCCGGGGCAGAGCGGGATCCTCGTCCACCTCGCCGACGTCACCGACCACGCCGAAGCCGTCGACCGGCTGCGCGTGAGCGAGCGCCGCCAGCGCGAGGCCGCCGTCACCCTCCAGCGCTCCCTCCTCCCGCAGGAGCTGGAACAGCCCGACGACCTCCGCATCGCCGCGACCTATCAACCCGGCGGCACCGAGGCCGCCGTCGGCGGCGACTGGTACGACGTCATCACCCTCGGCGCCGGCCGGACGGCCCTCGTCATCGGTGACGTCATGGGCCGCGGCGTCCGCGCCGCCGCCGTCATGGGCCAGCTCCGCACCGCGGTTCGCGCCTACGCCCGCCTCGACCTGCCGCCGCACGAGGTGCTCCAACTCCTCGACGGCCTCGCCGCCGAGATCGACGCCAGCCAGATCGCCACCTGCGTCTACGCGGTCCACGACCCCAACGAGGGTCTCCTCGCGTACGCCTCCGCCGGCCACCTCCCGATCCTCGTCCGCGACGAGGACGGCACCGTACGCCGCGCCGCCGACCCCACCGGCCCGCCGCTCGGCACCGGAGGCTGGCTGCACACCTCGGGCACCATCGCGCTGGGCCCCGGCTCCACCGCCGTCCTCTACACCGACGGCCTGGTCGAACGTCGCGGCGAGGACATCGACGAAGGAGTGGCCACCCTCGAACGCGCCCTCTCCGGCGCCCAGGGCACCCCCGCCGTCGTCTGCGACCGCCTCATGCGCGCCCTGGGCGTGGACGCCGACCACGACGACGACGTCGCCGTGATGGTCCTCCAACAGCCCGCCCGCACCGGAGCAGACGCCGAGCTCTTCCACAACGCCGCCCTCGAACTCCTCGGCGGCATCGAGGCGGCCCCGCGCGCCCGCGCCTTCGCCCAAGGCGTCCTCGCCTCCTGGCGGTTCCCCGTCGAGCTGTGCGACCTCGGCGTACTCGCGGCCAGCGAACTCGTCGCGAACTCCCTCCAGCACGGCACCCCGCCCATGCGGCTGCGCCTGCGCCGCACCGACCGCCGCCTGATCGTCGAGGTCACCGACGGGGACGACCACCTTCCGCGTCGGCGCCGCGCCGAACCGGCCGACGAGACCGGTCGCGGCATCTCCATCGTCGCCACCATCGCCTCGTCCTGGGGCTGCCGCCGCACCCCCGGCGGCGGCAAGGCGGTCTGGTGCGAGTTCGCCCTGCCGGACAAGTAGCCGCCCACACGAAAGGCCCCGGTCCACCGGACCGGGGCCTTCTCTTCTTGCATCCTCGAGTACGACTACACGTGCGCGGGCTCCGAAGCCACGGCCTTCGCGACGCTGGCGGCCGGACCGCCCTGCGCCACGACCCTGCTCAGCGACGGGTTGTCCTGCACGGGGCTCAGCTGCTTGCCGAGCCGCAGCGCCAGACCGGCGATCCCCAGCGAGACGACCACGAACAGCCCGATGTAGAGCATCGGGATCCCCGCACCGAGCGGCACACCGAGCGGCCCGAGCGCCAGCGCCATCTGCTTCACCAGGGCGAAGGCCGAGTTGTACTGCCCGACCGAGCCCTCCGGAGCCAGATCGGCCACCAGCGGAGCGAGCGTCGGCGACAGCATGGCCTCACCGATACCGAAGAGCGCGTACGTCGTGATGAACGCGGCGGCGGCCATCATCGCGCTGCCGTGCCCCAGCCCCGAGAACCCGGCGATGATCCACGCCACGGTCCAGATCAGCCCGACCAGCGCGATCACCCGGGACCGACGCCGCTTCTCGACGAGCCGCAGCACCACGAACTGGGCGATCACGATCGCACCCGTGTTGGCGGCCAGCGCGAACCCGAGCGTGGACGGGGATATCCCGGCGGCCTCGGTACCGAAGGCCGCCAGACCCGACTCGAACTGTCCGTAGCAGGCGAAGAAGAGGACGAAGCCCAGCACGCACAGCTGCACCATCGCCTTGTGTCGGAGCAGCCGCTTCCAGCCGCCGCCGACCGGGGCCGCGTCCTTCTGCGGCATGGCGTTCTGGAGGCCCGCCACCTGCGGCATCCGCACGGTGGCGATGACCGCGGCCAGCACCAGGAACATCACGGCCTCGATGCCGAACAGCAGGGTGAAACTACCGGGCCGGCTCTCGTCGACGATCTGACCGCCGACGAGCCCGCCTATGCCCAGACCCAGGTTCTGCAGGAAGAACTGCAGGGCGAACGACCGCGTCCGCGTCGCGGGGGTGGAGCACCACACGATCATCGTGGCGAGCGCCGGCTGCATGACGGCCTGCCCCGCACCCAGCGCCAGGGCCGACAGCAGGATCGGCACGACCCCCGTCGAGAGCCCGAGCGCGAGCGCACCGACGGAGGCCAGGACGGCCGCACCCATGACCACGGGCACCGGACCACGCCGGTCGATGACCCGTCCGGTGAAGGGCAGCGCGACGAGGGCTCCCAGCGCGAACGCCACGAACGCACTCGTGGCAGCCATGGAACCCAGATCTCGCACCTGCGCCACGTAGATGTAGAGGAACGGAACCGTGAAGCCGATGCCGAACGCGGTCAACGCGTTCCCGGCCTGGATCCGCCGCATCGCAGCGCCCATCACCTTGGTCACTTTCACCACCTTGATAACTGAAGCCTGAAGACTTCATCCCTAAAGTTCGATCCTTAACTCTACACATCGAAGGAGTTAGATGCCAATGGGTCTCGTGCCATACTTCGACGCATGGGTGACACCCCCGACGGCACTACGCCCGTCCACGAGCCGAGCCTCGACGAGCAGATCGCCGTCTACCAGCGCGAGTTCCAGGACCTCGACCCCCAGGTCGAGAAGGTGGTGTCGGCGCTGAGCCGGCTGAACCGCCGCATGAACGTCGCGTACGGACGCCAGACCGCCGCCCTGGGCATCAGCAACGCCGAGTGGGAGGTCCTCAAGGCCCTCGTCATCTCCGGCTCCCCCTACCGGATGGGCCCGAGCGAGCTCGCGAAGCAGCTGGGCCTCACGCCGGCGGCCATGACGCACCGGATCGACCGCATGACCGCGGACGGCCTGGTGACCCGCGAGCGCGACGAGTCCAACCGGGTCCGCGTGATCGTGGAGCTCACGGACGAGGGCCGGAGCAAGTGGCTGGACGCGATGCGCGCGGCCACGGTGTTCGAGGAGGACCTCCTCCAGGACCTCTCCACGGCCGAGCGCGCGATCCTCGGCGACGTGCTCACCAGGCTGTTGGACCGCGTGGAGGACCTCCAGTCGAGGAGCTGACCTCCAGGGTTGACACCGACCCTGCGGGTCCGTAAGGTTCTTCGAGTTGTCCCAGAGCCGAAAGGTTCTGGCGTCAACGAATCCCGCCGCCTCGTTGCGGCACCCAACTCAGCAGGATCTCCCACCGGGAACGAATTCGGCATGTCCGAATTTCTTTCCGAAGGCCCGATTATCGGTTGCCGGGGAAATCAGCTAGAGTTCGGGAGTCGGAAGGGCCCAACAGCCCGGAAGACAAACCCCGCTGACTGGGAGTCAGGCCCGAAAGAGTCTGATAGAGTCGGAAACGCAAGAACAGAACAGAACGAAGCCCGGAGGAAAGCCCGAGAGGGTGAGTACAAAGGAAGCGTCCGTTCCTTGAGAACTCAACAGCGTGCCAAAAATCAACGCCAAAAGTTGATACCCCGTCCACTTCGGTGGATGAG